>JBNJED010000001.1:0-56475 GCA_051745535.1 Pseudomonadota bacterium
CTGGGCTGGCAGTGGGCCGCCGGCTCGGGGGCCGACGCCGCCCCCTACTTCCGCGTCTTCAACCCGGTCCGCCAGGCGGAGCGCTTCGACCCCGACGGCGACTACATCGCCCGCTGGCTCCCGGAGCTGGCGCGGCTGCCGGCCCGGTGGCAGCGCCAGCCCTGGGCGACGCCGGAGCGGGTGGCCCGGGAGTCCGGCTTCACCGCCGGCGTGACCTACCCGCACCCGCGGGTGGACCTCAAGGCCTCCCGGGAGCGCGCCCTGGCCGCCTGGCACCAGCTCCCCGCCTTCAACCGCTAACCGCCGGCCCCCCCTCCTGGAGGGGCTCCCAGCGACCGCCGAGATCCGCTACCGCCGCCAGCAGGGCCTCCAGGGCCGCCCCCTCGCCACCCCGCCCGCGGCAGCCGAGTTCGATGCCCGTATCCCCAGTCCCCGGCAGGCTGTAGGCGCGCACCCCCGGATGGGTCGCAGAGACGGCCTCCATGGGCCCCACCAGCTCGCTCTCCCCGACGCCGAAGACGCGCACGGCCACCACCCGCTCTGGCTCCCCCGCGGGGAAGTCCCGGGCGAGGATGTTGTCCACCATGGGCCAGGCCATCTCCGGGAAGCCGGGCAGGAAGTAGTGGCCATCCAGGCGGAAGCCGGGGATGCCGTTGTAGGGGTTGGGCTCCAGCTCGGCCCCCTCCGGCCACCGCGCCATGCGGATCCGGTTGGGCCGGACCGCCTCGCCGAAGCGCGCCTCCAGCAGGGCCACCGCCTCCGGGTGGTCCATCAGGGGCCGCCCCCAGGCGGCCGCCGCCGCGGGCCGGGTGCGATCATCCGGCGTCGCCCCGATCCCGCCGCAGACGAAGGTAGGCCGACCGGCGGCCCGGGTCCGCTCCAGGGTCGCTTGCAGGATGTCGGGCTCATCACCCACCACCACCGCCTCGATCAGGGTGTGGCCGGCAGCGGCCACCGCGGCCCCGATCCGGGCCACATGGCCGTCCACCCGCCGCCCGGCGAGGATCTCGTCACCCACCACCACCAGCCCGAAGGCCCCCTGTCCGCCGAAATCCGACATGGGATGCTCCCGCCCTTGCGCTTTCCGAAAACCGATACAATAATTATACGAAAGTTATACGACAGCCGGGAGAGGCACATGGAAGGCAGGGATATCGCCGTCATCGGAGGCGGCATTTCAGGGCTGGGAGCCGCGTGGCTCCTGCAGAACCGGCACTCCGTAACGCTGTACGAGCGTAATGCAGTCGCCGGCGGCCACACCCATACCGTGGACACCCCTGCCGCCGCCGGCCCGGTGCCGGTGGACACCGGCTTCATCGTCTACAACGAGCGCAACTACCCCCATCTCACCGGCCTGTTCGCCACCCTGGGGGTGGAGACCCGGCCGTCGGCGATGTCCTTCTCCGCCTCCGTGGACGGCGGCCGACTGGAATACGCCGGCAGCGGCCTGACCACCCTCTTCGCCCAGCGGCGCAACCTGGTCCGCCCCCGCTTCTGGGGCATGCTCCGGGACATCCTGCGCTTCAACCGCCAGGGGCGCACCCTGCTCGAGACCGGCGAGGGACGCGGGCGCAGTCTGGGCGAATTCCTGACCGCCAACGGCTATGGCGCCGCCTTCCGGGACTACTACCTTTTACCCATGGCCGCTGCCATCTGGTCCTGCCCGGTGCGAACCATGCTCGACTTCCCCCTGGTGAGCTTCCTGCGGTTCTTCAACAACCACGGGCTGCTCCAGCTCGATGACCGCCCCCAGTGGCGGACGGTGGTCGGCGGCGGCCGGACCTACGTCGACCGCATCCTGACCGACCTCCGGGAGCGGCAGGGGGAGGCCGCCGTCCAGACCGGCGACCCGGTGGTCCGCGTGGAGCGGGACGCCGAGGGTGTCACCGTGGTCACCGCCAACGGATACCATCGCCGCCACGACGAGGTGGTCCTGGCCGGCCACGCCGACGAGATGCGCGGACTCCTCGCCGATGCCTCGGCCACCGAGACCGCCCTGCTGGGCAGCTTCCGATACCAGCCCAACCACGCCGTGCTGCACAGCGATCCCGGCCTGATGCCCCGCCGCCGCGCCGTCTGGTCGGCCTGGAACTACCTGGCCGCCGGCAGCGGTGCCGACACCGAGCGGGTCTCCGTCACCTACTGGATGAACTGCCTCCAGGGTCTGGAGGGGGCGGACGGCGACCTCTTCGTAAGCCTCAACCCGCTGCAGGAGCCGGACCCGGAGCAGGTGATCGCCCGGCGCGACTGGGACCACCCGGTCTTCGACCAGCCGGCCATGGAGGCCCAGGGCGGCATCGCAGGCCTGCAGGGGGTCAATCGTACCTGGTACGCCGGGGCCTGGCTGGGCTACGGCTTCCACGAGGACGGCCTGCGCTCGGCCGTCACGGTGGCACGCGAACTGGGCGTCGAGCCGCCCTGGACCCGGGAGGTGCACGCCGACGCCCCCCTCCCCGCGGCCGAACCGGAGCTGACATGAGCAACACGGACCGTATCGTCCACAGCCAGATCATGCACCGCCGCGCCGGTGCGGTCCGGTACCGCTTCGTCTACCGGGTCTTCAGCCTGCTCGTCGATATCGACCGCCTGGATGAACTCGACCGCCGGCTTCGCCTGTTCGGCCACAACCGCTTCCGCCTCCTGAGCCTGTACGACCGCGATTTCGGCCCCGGCGACGGCAGCCCCCTGCGCCCCTGGCTGGAGGGCCACCTGGCCGAGCACGGCATCGACCTGGAGGGCGGCCCCGTCCGGCTGCTGGCCATGCCGCGGGTCCTGGGCTACCAGTTCAATCCCCTCTCGGTCTGGTACGCCTACCACCGGGACGGCACCCTGCGCGCCGTCCTCGGCGAGGTCCACAACACCTTCGGCGACCGCCACGGCTACCTCCTCCACGACGAGGGCCGCCCTCTGCCCGATCCCGTGCGGCAATCCAAGGTGAAGGTCTTCCACGTCTCCCCCTTCATCGGCATGGACTGCGAATACCACTTCCGCCTGACCCATCCCGGCGACGAGGTCGCGGTGGTCATCCGCCAGACCGAGGGGGGCGAACACCGCCTCACCGCCACCCAGACCGGGACCACGGCGCCGCTCACCGACCGCGGTCTCGCAGCGGCGGCCCTGCGCCTGCCCCTGGTCACGCTCAAGGTCATCATGCTCATCCACTGGTGGGCCCTGCGGATCTGGTGGTCCGGAGGCCGCTTCCACCGCCGCCCCAAGCCCCCCGAGAAGGAGGTTACCTGAATGGATGCCGAACAGCTCCGCCCCCTGGCGGCCGGTCCCGGCCTCGCCCTGCGCCCCTGGTCCTGGCTCCTGCGCGGCCTGCGCGTCGGCCGTCTGCAGGTGGACGGCGCCGGCGGGCGCGGCTTCACCGCTACCGGTGCCGAGGGCGGGCCGGAGGCGCAGATCCTCCTCCATCGCCCCCTCAATCTCTTCGCCCGGATCATGCGCCGGGGTGCCATGGGCTTCGCCGAGGGCTACATGGCCGGCGAGTGGGAGAGCAATGACCTCACCGCCCTCCTGACCCTGGCGACGCACAACGAGGCCGCCCTGGGACGGGCCAGCGAGGGCGGTCGGCTGAGCCGCTGGCGCGAAGCCCTGGGCCACCGCACCCGGGCCAATACCCGGCGGGGGAGCCGGCGCAACATCGCCGCCCACTACGACCTAGGCAACGACTTCTACCGCCTCTGGCTCGACCCCACCATGACCTATTCGGCCGCCCTCTTCGCCCCGGGGGAGGACAACCTGGCGGCGGCCCAGCGCCGCAAGTACCAGCGCCTGCTGAGGCAGCTGGATGCCCGCCCCGGCGACCACATCCTGGAGATCGGCTGCGGCTGGGGCGGCTTCGCCCTGGAGGCGGCGCGCTGCGGCTACCGGGTCACCGGGATCACCCTCTCCCGGGAGCAGCTGGACTGGGCCCGTAAACGGGTGGCCGAGGCCGGCCTGAGCGACCGGGTGGACCTGCAGCTGCGCGACTACCGCGACCTGGAGGGGAGCTGGGACCACGTCGTCTCCATCGAGATGTTCGAGGCGGTAGGCGAGGCCTGGTGGCCGACCTTCTTCGAGACTGTGGGCCGCTGCCTGCGCCCCGGCGGGCGGGCGGCGCTGCAGGTCATCACCATCGATGAGTCGGTCTTCGATGACTACCGGCGCGGCGCCGACTTCATCCAGCGCTACATCTTCCCCGGCGGCATGCTGCCCAGTATCACCGCCTTCCGGGAGCGGGCCGACGAGGCCGGCCTGCGGGTGAGTACCCTGGACCGCTTTGGCCACGACTACGCCCGAACGCTCCAGGCCTGGCACCGCCGCTTCCTGGAGGTCCTGCCCCGGGTGCGGGAGCAGGGTTTCGACGACCGCTTCATCCGCATGTGGCGCTACTACCTGAGCTACTGCACCGTCGGCTTCCAGACCGGCCGTATCGACCTCATCCAGACCACCCTGGAACACCCGGATGGCTGAGCGGCTGGCGCGGGGACAGCTGCTGGCCTACGGCCTGCCGGGACTGCCCCTGGCGGTGCTGGGGCTACCCCTCTACGTCTACCTCCCCGGCTTCTACGCCGAGGAGGTGGGCCTGGGGCTGACCCTCACCGGCGCCCTGCTGCTCATCGCCCGGATCTGGGACATGGTCACCGACCCCCTGGTGGGCAGTCTCGGGGATCGCCTGCGCCTGCCCCTGGGCCGCCGCCGCGGCCTCATGCTCCTGGGCGCCCCGCTGCTGCTCATCGCGGCGACGGCGCTGTTCCTGCCGCCGGAGGCGGCGGGCGGCGGCCACCTGCTGCTCTGGAGCCTGCTCATCTACCTGGGGTGGACCCTGGTGACCCTGCCCTACACCGCCTGGGGGGCCGAGCTCTCCGACGACTACGACGAGCGCTCCCGGATCACCGGGGTCCGCGAGGGGGCCGTAGTCCTGGGAACCCTGGTTGCCGCCCTGCTGCCACCGGCCCTGGGCCGGGAGGAGCCGGGGCAGGCCCTGGCCGTCCTTACCACCTTCCTGTGGCTGGCCGTGCCGGTCACCCTCGGGCTGGCCCTGTGGCGGGTCCCGGAGCCCGCCCGCACCGGCGATCCCGTACCCTGGCGCCAGGGGCTGACCCTGCTGCGCGGCAACCGCCCCTTCTTCCGGCTACTGGCCGCCTACGCCGCCAACGGAACCGCCAACGCCCTGCCGGCCACCCTGTTCCTCCTCTTCGTGGAACACGTCATCCAGCGGCCGGAGTGGACCGGCACCCTGCTCGGCCTCTACTTCGTCGCCGGGATCGCCGGCCTGCCCCTGTGGCTGGCCCTGGCCCGCCGCTGGGGCAAGCACCGCGCCTGGGCGGCCTCCATGCTCTGGGCGGCGGCGGTCTTCCTCACCGTCCCGCTGCTCGGCGCCGGGGACCTGGTCGCCTTCGGGGTCATCGTGGCCCTCTCCGGCCTGAGCCTGGGCGTAGACATGGCTCTGCCCGCCTCCATCCAGGCCGACGTGGTGGACGAGGATACCGCCGCCGGCGGCGGCGGCCGGGCGGGGCTCTTCTTCGGCCTCTGGGGCATGGCCACCAAGCTCGCCCTGGCCCTGGCGGTGGGGATCGCCTTCCCGCTGCTGGACCTGGCCGGCTTCGACGGCCCCGCCGGCGAGGGCCTGCTCGCCCTGGCCCTGCTCTACGGCGGGCTGCCGGTGCTCATCAAGCTCGCCGCCGTGGCCCTGGTCTGGGATTTCCCCGTGGACCGGGCGAGACAACACCAACTGCAAGGGAGCATCCACCATGAAACGGACCCATCGACGCCCGGGCACCATGGCTCGGATCCGGGGGGCCTCGATCCTCGGCCTGACCCTGCTTCTGGCCGGCTGTAGCACCATGGATATCAACGACTTCCGCGGCACCGAGCCGAAACTCGACATCCACGACTACTTCCAGGGGGAGCTGCGTGCCTGGGGCATCGTGGAGAACCGCTCCGGCGTGGCTACCCGCCAGTTCACCGTGGACATGGTCGGTCGCCTGGAGGGGGACACCCTGGTCCTGGAGGAGGATTTCGAGTACGCCGACGGCGAGACCGATCGCCGCGTCTGGCGCATCCGCAAGGAAGGCGAACACAACTACGTGGGCACCGCCGGGGATGTCATCGGCGAGGCGCGCGGCGAGGCCCGCGGCCGGGCCTTCCACTGGGAGTACAAGGTCGACCTGAAGGTGGGCGACTCCACCTACCGCGTGGCCTTCGACGACTGGATGTACCGCCAGGAGGACGACGTGGTCATCAATCGCGCCACCATCACCAAGTGGGGCTTCGAGGTGGCGCAGGTCACCGTGGTCTTCCGGAAGGAGGACGCCGAATGACCGGCCGCCGCACCGGCCTCGCCGGCCTGCTCCTGGCCCTCGCCCTCCTGCCGTTCGGCCCCGCCGCGGCGGAGGAGGTGGAGGTCAAGGACATCGCCTTCGCCACCGAACGGGAGGACCTGACCCTGCGCGGGGCCGGGATCCTCACCTACCGGCTGGTCTTCGACGTCTACGCCGCGGCCCTCTATCTGCCATCGGAGGCCGCCTCTGCCGACGCCCTGGCTGCGGAGACGCCCAAGCGGCTGGAGCTGGCCTACCGCTACGAGATCAAGCAGGAGGACTTTGCCCGGGCCGCCTGGACCGTGCTCTCCGAACAGCACGACCCAGCCGTGCTGGAGGCGCTGAAGCCCTCCGTGGAGGAACTCCACGACGCCTTCACCGCAGTGGAGCCCGGCGACCGCTACGCCCTCATCTGGGAGCCGGGTACGGAGAATCCCCTGCGCCTGACCCTCAACGGCGAGACCCGCTACCGCGGCGACGACGCCGACCTGGCCCGCGCCTACTTCGGGATCTGGCTGGCCACCAACGAACCCATCGACGCCGGGCTGCGCCGGAAGCTGCTGGATGAGTGACGCCCCACTGCCCTCGCTTCCCGAGGGCTACCGGGCCGTGGTGGTCGGGGCCAGCGGCGGCCTGGGTGCGGCCTTCCTGGAGCGGCTGGCCACCGACTCGCGCTGCGGCGAGGCCATCGGCCTGGCCCGGGACTCCGACCCACCGCTGGAACTCACCGACGAGGCGACCATCGCGGCCGCCGCCGAGGCGGTGGGCGGACCGGTGGACTGCCTCATCGTGGCCACGGGGGCGCTGACCCTGGACGGCCACGGGCCGGAGAAGGCCCTGAACCGCCTGGACCCGGCCGTGCTGGCCCGCCAGTTCGCCATCAACGCCACCGGGCCGGCCCTGGTACTCAAGCACTTCGCCCCGCTCCTGCCGCGCCGGGGCCGCTCCATCGCCGCGGCCCTCTCCGCCCGGGTGGGCTCCATCGGCGACAACCAGACCGGCGGCTGGTACAGCTACCGGGCCGCCAAGGCGGCGCTGAACCAGCTCTGGCATACCGCCGCCCTGGAGATCCGGCGCCGCCACCCGGAGGCCATCCTGGCCACCCTCCAGCCGGGTACGGTGGATACCGACCTCACCGCCCCCTACCGGGGCAACCGCCCCGCCCTCTCCCCGCGCGCGGCCGCCGCCCTCCTCCTGGAGACCCTGGACGGCCTGGAACCGACCGACAGCGGCGGCTTCTTCGACTTCGCCGGGAACGCCCTTCCCTGGTAACCCTCACTGGCCGGCAGCCCGCCGGGCGGCGCCCAGGAGGCCGACGCGGGGCTCGGTGACCACGTGGACCGGGAGGCGGGTGGCCAGGGGGGTCATGGGGCCCTTGTCGTTGAAGGCCTCCAGGAAGGCCGGCTCCCGCAGCGCCGGCAACAGCCGGGGCGGGATCCCGCCGGCGAGGAAGAGACCCCCGGTGGCGGCGGTCTCCAACCCCCAGTCGCCGGCGATGGCGCCCAGCAGCTCGGCAAAGGTCGCCACGGTGGCCATGGCCAGGGGATCCTCGCCGGCCAGCCCTGCCCGACCCAGGAGGGCAGCGGGATCCTCGTTACCATCGGCCAGGGCGGCGGCCACCTCCGGCCCCGGCGCGATGCCGTCCCCCTCCCGAAGAAAGGCGGCGATACGCGCCAGGCCGGGGCCGGAGAGCAGGTCCTCGCGACATACCCGGCCCAGCCGCTCCCGCCACCAGGCGACCAGCGCCACCTCCCGCTCGGTACGCGGGGCCAGGCCGGCGTGCCCCCCCTCGCTGGGGACCACGGCATGACCATCGCCGCAGGGAACCAGCGCGCCCTGGCCCAGACCGGTCCCCGGCCCCAGGTAGCCGATGGTGCCACCGGGGTCGCGCTCCCCGGCCTGCAGGGTCGCGTACTGCCCCGGACCCAGGGCCGGCAGCCCCTCGCCAACCCCGACGAAATCGTTGATCAGGGTCACCCGTTCCAGACCCAGTTCGCTGGCCAGACGCCCCTCCTCCAGGGTCCAGGGGAGGTTGGTGATCCGCGCGGTTCCGGCGTGCACCGGCCCCGCCACGGCGAAGCAGGCGCGGACCGGCGCCCCGGGGACGCCGTCGGGGAAGGCGGCGCGAACCGCCGGGGCCAGGTCGGGATGGTCGCCGCTGGGGACCCGCGCCTCGGCCAGCGGCTCCACCCGGTCGCCGTCGACCTCGGCCACCAGGAAGCGGCTGTGGGTGCCGCCGATATCTCCGGCCAGTACCCGCATGGTCACCCCTCCCCTGCCGCGGCCCGGTCGACGAATAGCCGGTACTCCCCGACCGGGTCCAGCCGCGCCACCGGCACACTGGCATCGCCGGCCCGCAGCCGGGCCACGGCGTCGGCCTTCTCGGCCCCGGTGGCCAGCAGCCATACCCCCCGGGCGGCGTGGATGGCGGGGTAGGTCAGGGTCATCCGCCACGCCCGCAATCGCGGCACGTAGTTGGCGACGACGCTGCGCCCCGGGCCCGCATCGGTCTCGTGGAGGGCGCAGGTCCCGGGAAAGAGCGAGGCGGTGTGGCCGTCGGGCCCCATACCCAGCAGGACCAGGTCCAGCGCCGGCCAGCCGCCGGCATCCCGGGGGGCGTACCGTGCCAGCTCCTGCCGATAGGCGGCGGCGTCCTGGCGAATGGTGGCCACCGCCGGCCGCATGGGGTGGATCTGTTCAGGGGGAATGGGCACGTGGTCCAGCAGCGCCTGCCGGCTCATGCGCTCGTTGGAGTCGGGATCGTCCGGCGGCACGGCGCGCTCGTCGCCGAACCAGACGTGGAGCCGCTGCCAGGGCAGATCCATGCCCGCCAGGCGGCGGTAGAGCCGCTCCGGGGTCCGGCCCCCGGCCAGGGCGATGTGGAAAGGCCCCTTGCCGGCCTCCAGGAGGCTGGCAAGGTCGGCAGCGGCGGCGGCCGCCACCGCCTCGGCATCGCTCTCGGTCTGCCACTGCGGCTGCGTCATCATCTGCCTCCCGATTGCTCTTCCCAGTGTGCGCCGCCCGGCCCTCGCTTGCTATATTGAAATCTCATTCCAGCGGAGACGGGAGCATGGCCGAGCCTCAGGGTACCCGGGAAGAAGGTGCGGTCACCGAGGGCTACGAACAAGCCCTGGCGCTGATGCACCGCTGTGCCACTACCGACGGCTTCCTCGCCTCCCCCACCGACCATGCCAACTACCACCGGGTCTGGTCCCGTGACGGCGCCGTGCTGGGCCTGGCCGCCCTGGCCAGCGGCGACGACGCACTCGTAGCCACCCTCCGGGCGACCCTGGAGACCCTGGCGCGCCACCAGGGGCCCCACGGCGAGATCCCGAGCAACGTGGAGCCGAACAGCGTGCGGGTCTCCTTCGGTGGCACCGCCGGCCGAGTGGACGCCAGCCTCTGGTTCATCATCGCCTGCGGTGAGTACTGGGCCACCACCGGGGACGACGCCTTCATCGAGGCGATGCTGCCGACCCTGGAGCGGACCCGCTTCCTCCTCGGCGCCTGGGAGTTCAACAACCGCGGTCTGCTCTACATCCCCCAGACCGGGGACTGGGCCGACGAGTACATCCAGTCCGGCTACGTCCTCTACGACCAGCTCCTCTACCTCCAGGCGCTGCGCACCCTCTGCCGGATCCACGGCCACGTCCACGGCTCCGCCGACCACGCCATGGTCGAGCGCGCCGGGCGGCTCTACCACCTCATCCGCGCCAACTACTGGTTCAGTAACGGCGACGATGCCGGCGAGGATGCCTACCATCCGGTCCTCTACCAGCGCGGGAAGGAGGCGGCGGCTCTGCGGGAAGACGACCACCGCTACTGGATGCCCTTCTTCTCCCCCACCGGCTACGGCTTCCGCTTCGACGCCTTCGCCAACGTCCTCGCCTCCCTGCTGCGGGTGGCCTACGACGACCAGCGCGCCGAGGTGGACGCCTACATCCGCGAGCTGGCCCCGACGGGGATGGAGCTGCTGCCGGCCTTCCACCCCGTCATCCGCCCCGACGAGAGCGCCTGGCAGGAGCTGCAGACCAACTTCTCCTACAGCTTCCGCAACCACCCCCACGAGTACCACAACGGCGGCCTCTGGCCGCTCATCACCGGCTTCTACGTCGCCGACCTGGCCGAGCGCGACCCGGCCGCCGCCCGCCACCACCTGGCCGCCCTGGACCGCGCCAATGCCCTGTCCATGGAGGGCGAGCCGTGGGGCTTCCCCGAATTCGTCCACGGCACCGAGCTCACCGCCGGCGGCACCCGCCATCAGGGGTGGAGCGCCGCCGCGGCGGTCATCGGCCACCGGGCCATCGCCGGCGCCCCGATCCTGCGCCTGACCGGGGGCCCCAGAGATGGCTGACCGCCTGCTGCTCTGCTCGGATCTGGACCGCACCCTGCTGCCCAACGGCCGCTGGCCGGAGTCGCCGCAGGCCCGCCCCCGGCTGCGCGCCTTCGCCGCCCGTCCGGAGACCGCCATCGCCTACGTCAGCGGCCGCCACGAGGCGCTGCTGCACGCCGCCATCGCCGAGTACGACCTGCCGGAGCCCGACTTCGCCATCGGCGACGTGGGCACCACCATCTACCGTATCGCGAACGGGCGCTGGACCCCCTGGCAGGCGTGGCACGACCACATCGCCCCCGACTGGGCCGGCCGCGACCGCGACGCCATCGCCGCCGCCCTGGCCGACCTGCCGGAACTCACGCCCCAGGAGCCGGAGAAGCAGAACACCTTCAAGTGCTCCTGGTACGCCCCTACGGACACCGACCGCGACGCCCTCCTGGCCCGGGTCCGGGAACGGCTGGATCCCATGGGGATCCGTGCCAGCCTCATCTGGTCCATCGACGAGGCCGCCGATACCGGCCTGCTGGATATCCTCCCCGAGCGCGCCACCAAGCGCCACGCCGTGGAGTTCCTGGTGGACCAGCTGGGCTTCGCCCGGGAGTCCACCGTCTTCGCCGGCGACTCCGGCAACGACCTGCCCGTCTTCGACAGCGGCCTGGAGGCGGTGCTGGTCCGCAACGCCGCCGACGATGTCTGCGCCGAGGCCCGCGAGCGGGTCACGACCACCGGCCACCCGGAGCGGCTCTACGTCGCCGAGGGCGACTTCCTGGGCATGAACGGCTACTACGCCGCCGGGGTACTGGAGGGGGTGGCCAACTTCCACCCCCGAGCGGCCGAGTGGATGGCGCTGCCGGGGGAATAGCGCCCTTTCCCGGCATCGCGAACGGAGACGATTCCGAAAAGGCCCGGCGGGCGGTACAAGTCCCTGATACCCGATCGTCGGCAGCAGGGATGCTGCCGTCGAGCCGACAGGGACGTCTTTACGGCGTATCGGGTATCAGGGACTTGTGCCGACCGCCCCGAAGCATACGGACTTCCCTGCCCCCGGGATTGAATCACCGTCGCCACCGCGTATCCTGTGGCCTCCGACCAGTGTCCGCGAGCGGGGGTGGCCATGGATCCCAGCGAGGAGAGCGAACTCCGCCAGCGCCTGGAGGCCCTGCGCGAGGAGCACCGTGACCTCGACGAGGCCGTGGCGCGCCTGGCCGGGGATCCGGCCATGAACCGGCTCCAGCTTACGCGGCTGAAGAAGCGCAAGCTCCAGCTCAAGGACGCCATCGCCCATATCGAGAGCCGACTGATACCCGACCTCAATGCCTGATTCCGAGACCGAAGCCCCCCAGGGGATCGCCGACCTTTGCGCCCGCCAGGGCGTCCCCCTCCACGCCTTCGACCTGGGGCGCCAGCTCACCCCGGTGGATGTCGAGACCCTGGCCGCAGTGGAGCGCGGCGATACCCCGTGGCCCCTGCCCTTCCAGGGCCGGGCGCGGCTGGGGCTGGTGGGCGAGACCGGCGCCGACCCCTTCGTCTGGTTCCTGGCCCTGCCCCTGGACGAGGCGGGCTACCTCCACCCGGCGGTGCGCGACGACCTCCTGGCCCGGCTGGCCGAGGCGCCACTGCGGGAGCAGGACCCCAACGAGAGCGACCCCCTGGGCGACAACCCCTACGGCTTCACCCCGGATCCCGAGCGCATGGCGGCCCTGCACGCCCGGGCCGGCCGGCTCCTGGGACGCGAACCCTCCGCCTACTACGAGCATGTCCGGATCTATCTCACCGGCGCCCACGGCTGGGACCAGTGGGCCTTCCTGGGGCTGCAGGGGCTGGCGGACATCGCCGAGCGGCTGGACGAGGGGGACAACGCCGAGCGGGTGGCGACCGCCATCCCGCAGCTCCCGGCCACGCCCTTCGAGGCCCTAGCGCGCCAGCTGGAGCACGTTACGGTACCGGAGCCGGTGGCCGCGGCCCTGCTGGAGCGGGCGGAGACCGCTACCGGGACCGAGGCGGCTGCCGTCCTGCGCGGGCTCACCGGCGCCACCGAGGAGGGGCCGCGCCGGGCATGGCTGATCCGCCGCCTGGAGGGGCTGGATCCGGAGACGGAGGCCGAGTTCCTGGCCGCGGTGGCCGGCCGCGCCTGGGCCGACCTCGCCGATCCCGCCGTGGCCGGCGCCTTCCTGGAGGCGCTGGCGGGGACGGGCCAGGAGGTCTTCTCCAAGACCATCACGGAACTGGTGGCCCTGCCGGGGATGCGCGAGGCCCTGCGCGACGCCATCGCCGACCCGGGGCGCAGCGAGGCGGTGAGCCGCGCCGCGGCAGCCCTGCCGACCCTGCCCTGAGCCCCTTCAGTCTGCCAGGGCCTGCCGCAGGCCGGCGATGAGGGTGTCCAGAACCCGGATGCGGGCGACCTTCTTGTCCTCGGCCGGCACCAGCGTCCAGGGGGCGCGGGTGGTGGAGGTCCGCGCCACCATCTCCTCCACGGCGCGCTCGTAGTCGGCCCGGCGCTCCCGGTTGCGCCAGTCCTCGTCGGTGATCTTGTGCTGCTTCCAGGGGGTCTCCTCCCGCTCCCGGAAGCGGCGCAGCTGCTCCTCGTCGCTGATGTGCAGCCAGAACTTGGCGACCACCGTGCCGTGGTCGGTAAGCTCCTCCTCGAGGCGATTGATCTCGGCGTAGGCGCGCATCCAGTCCGCCTCGGCGGCGAGGCCCTCCACTCGCTCCACCAGTACCCGGCCGTACCAGGAGCGGTCGTAGAGGGTGGCGTAGCCATCCCGGGGGACCTGCCGCCAGAAGCGCCAGAGGTAGTGGTGCGCCGACTCCTCGTCGGTGGGGGCGGCCACCGAGATCACGCGGTGCAGCCGGGCATCCAGGGCGGCGATGACCCGACGGATGGCCGAGCCCTTGCCGGCGGCATCCCACCCCTCGAAGACGGCCACCAGGGAGCGGCCGGCATCCCACGCCGCCCAGGCCAGCTCGTGGAGTTCCCGCTGGCGGGCCTTGAGCTGTTCGCGGTAGTCGGGCTCCTCCAGCCGCTGGCCGAGGTCCACCGCCCCCAGCAGCGACGGCCCCTCCCCGGCCGCCTCGGCAGGCCGGTGGGCCGTTACCGCCGGGGCCGGGGTCCCCTGCTCCGCCCGGGACTCCATGGCCTCGCACAGCGTCCGGCCCAGGGTGAGATCGCGGTGGCGGCCGTTGCCGGCCTCGATGATGAACCAGGGGCTCTCGCCGGTATCGGTGGTCCGGATGACCTCCTCGGCGGCCGCGCGCAGCGCCGGGTAGTGGGTCTCCGGCTCCGCCTCCAGGGGGCCGGCCGCGTGGCGGCGCGCCCGGAGGGCGGCGGCATCGGCCTGGCGCTCCTTCCTGCGCCGCTTGGCCATCCGCTCGGCCTGGCGGTCGGCGGAGAGGTGGAGCCAGAACTTCACTACCAGGGCGCCATCCCGGGTCAGGGTGCGCTCCAGGTCGGCGATGCGATGGAGTTCGCGCTCGCGCTCCATCGCATCCACCTCCCCCAGGGCGCTGCCGTGCAGCGGCCGGCGATACCAGCCGTCGAAGAACAGCGCGATCTCCCCGGCCCCGGGCAGGCGGCGCCAGTAGCGCCAGTGGTCGGGGCGCTGGCGCTCCTCGTCGGTCTCGTCCCAGAAGGCGGCGGTAACCATGCCGCGGGTGTCCAGCCATTTGTTCAGGCGGTCGGCCACCCCGGCCCGGCCGGCGGCCTCCATGCCGGCGAGGAGGATGACCAGGGGCCGCCGCTGCCCCTGGAGCGCCCACTGGGCCTGCAGAAGCCGGGTCCGCAGCTCGGGCTCGGCGGCCTTGAAGTCGGCCTTGTCCAGCCGCCGGCCCAGTTCGGCGGTCTCGAACACCGTCTAGCTGCCTTCTTCCTCGGCGATCCAGCCGTCCAGGGTGTCCCGGATCTTCTTCGCCTGGTCGACGCTGGAGATGTTGAAGCGGGACTTGGGGATGAAGCTACCGCTGCGCTTCTGGTAGCGGCGGATGGTGAAGCGGACCTGGCCGAAGTCGCCGGTGCTGCGGTCGAGCTCGGTGTACTTGAACAGGATGGTGGTCCAGGCGCCGCGGGTGAGCACGGCCTTGTCCAGTTCGCGCACCACCTCCTCGCTGCCCTCGTGGTAGGCGACGGTGAGGTCGTCGATGGCCTCGGCCATGGTAGTTCTCCTTGTCTCGGTTGATTCGTCTCGAAAGGTCGGGCGGGGGGAGCCTACTATCGCGAGGGTGGACGCGGATGGGCAAGGGCCGACCGGGACACGGCGTGCATACGTCCCTGAAGCCTCCACGGCGGCATCCCTGCCGCCGAGGGTCCCGGCGACCCCCGCGGGGCCCGGCCTCACTCTCGCCCGTAACTTCTACCGTTCAGGACTCCAGCCGCTCCACTATCAGCCCCAGGTCGTCGGCAACCTCGGCCCCGAAGGCGCCGGTGACCACGGCGGTGCTCGGCGTCCCCTCGGCGAGGTACTCCCGGGCCACCCGCTCCAGGTCGTCCTGGCGCACGGCCAGCACACGGTCGCGGAAGCGCTGGCGGACCTCCGGCGTGCGGCCGTAGAGCCGCCCGTGGAAGTCCTGGCGCGCCTCCCCGGCCGGGGAGCGCGGCTTGTCCAGGGAGGAGACCACGCCGAGGATCGATTCCTCCACCGCCGACCAGTCGTGGTCGCGGCCCAGGAACCACTCCACCGCGGCGTCGAAGTCGTCCAGGGTCCCCTGGATCCGCGGATCGCGGTAGGAGAAGAAGCGGAAGGCGGCGTTGTCGACGTCCTGGCTGGCACCGGCGCCGTAGGCCCCGCCCTGCTCGCGGATGGCCCGGTGGAGGAACTGGTTGCGCAGCAGCACCCCCAGGGCGGTGAGCGGCGCGGCGTCGGGGTGGTCCTTGGCCACCGTGGGATAGGCGCGGGCGCAGAAGCTCACCTGGCTCTGGGTGACCCAGAGCTGCTGGACGGCCTCCCGGACCGGCGGCAGGGTCAGGCCGGCGAAGCCCTCCGCCACGGGACCGGCGGGCCAGTGGGCGTTGACCGCCCGCTCCAGCCCCTCTGCGTGCTCCGGCTCCCCCACCAGGAGGAAGCGCCGGGGCGCCTGCTGGATGCGCGCGTGCAGTGCCGCCAGCCGGTCGGCGAAGTCGCGCACCGACTCCCGGTCGTCGTCCATGGCGGCATCCAGCGCCTTGAGCCGGCGCAGCCCCTCCAGGCCGCGCAGGCGGTGGGTGAGCGAGGCCGCCGGGGCCATGCCGGCGGAGGCGGCGCGCATGGCCAGGACGTGGCCCTGCCCGGTGACCGCCCGCTCCTGCCGGGCCCGCTGCTCGGCGACGATGTCCCGGAGCCAGTCGTGCTCGTCGAAGCGGGCGCCGGCCACGGTGGCCTCCAGCACCTCGGCCAGGTCCTCGGCATGACGCGCCAGGGCCTTGCCACCGACGACCAGGTGGCCGGCGGTGTTCTGGACGTCGGCCACGCCGCCCTGGACGGTGCTGTAGGCGTGGATCCCGCCGGTGACGGCATCCTGCCAGGCCTGGGTCTCGCGGTAGTCACGCTCGCCCACGCCCACCTCGGTGAGGCAGTCGGTGTAGAGCGGCAGCAGCTCCAGCAGCTCCGGCTCCAGCTCGGGCAGCTCCACCACCACCTGCTGGTAGACCAGGCCATTGGTCCCCTGGCCGTAGAAGGTCGCCGGGGCCGGCGTTCCGGCCAGGGTGGTGAATTCCGGCGGCGCGGCGGCCTCGGGTATATCCTCGATACCGACCCGGGGTAGCAGCTCCGGGTCGTCAGCCCGGTTCTGGCGGTCGGTCAGTTCCGCGGCGCGTTCCACCAGCTCCTGGCGCTGATCGGGGTCCAGGGTGGCGGCGATGGCATCCAGGTGGGTGCGCTCCGCCGTCTCCCGGCGCTGGCTCATCTGGGGCTCCGGGCGCAGGGTCAGCCGCACCCGGTGGGGGTTGTCCAGCAGCCGTTCGCGGACCAGCCGCGGGATGAAGTCGGGCTCGGCGGCCTCGGCGCGCAGCTCCGCCAGGGCGGTGTCCAGGTCCCAGACGCCCACCGGGTCGCCGCGGTGGATGGCGGCGGAGAGGCCGTCGAGGATGATCTGGAGGCCGAAGGGCATGCCGTCACCCTCGATCTCCCGCTGGCTGATCTCGATCTGGTGGAGGACCGCCTCCACTCGCTCGGCGGGAACGCCCTCCCGGGCCACCTCCTCCAGGGTCTCGACCACCAGCCGCTCCACGGCATCGGCGTGCTCGGGGTCGGAGCCCTCCAGGCCGCAGACGAAGGCCATCTCCTTGTTGGAGTCCTCCACCCCCAGCAGCGGCGAGGGGTTGGTCCCCAGGTCGCTGCTCTCCAGGGCGTGGCGCAGGGGGGACGCGCTGTTGTCCAGCAGCACGCCGGAGAGGACCTGGGCGCGCAGCTGCTCGGCCAGGTCGGTGGAGCGGCCCAGCAGCCAGCCCAGGACGTGGTGGGTCTTGCGCGCGGTGTCGGGCCCGTCCACGGCGTAGCCCTCCTCCACCCGGACGGGGGCGTGGTAGCGGGTCTCGTCCGGGACCTCCATGCGCCGGTCCAGCCGCTGGAAGGCGGAGAGCGCCCGCTCCTCGATGGCGGTCTGGATCTCGCCCACCGGCAGGTCGCCGAAGGTCATGAAGACGGCGTTGGAGGGGTGGTAGTGGCTGGCGTAGAAGGCCTTGAGCTGCTCGTGGGTGAGCTGCGGGATCTGCTCCGGGTCACCGCCGCTGTTGTGGTGGTAGGTGACCGTGGGGAAGAGATAGCGCGTGAGCTCCTGGAAGAGCACCGCCGTGGCGGAGCTCATGGCCCCCTTCATCTCGTTGTAGACCACCCCGCGCCGGACCAGTGGCGTGGTGGGGTCCGACGGCTCCTCGAACTCCAGCCGGTGGCCCTCCTGGGCGAAGTCCATCTCGTCGAGATTGGCGAAGAAGACCGCGTCCAGATAGACGTCCAGGAGGTTGAAGAAGTCCTTGCGGTTGGTGCTCGCAAAGGGATAGGCGGTCCAGTCACTGGAAGTCAGCGCATTCATGAAGGTGTTCAGCGACCGCCGGATCATCATGAAGAAGGGATCGCGCACCGGATAGTTCCGGCTGCCGCAGAGGACCGTGTGCTCCAGGATGTGGGCCACGCCGGTGGAATCCTGGGGCATGGTCCGCAGCCCCACCAGGAAGACGTTCTCGGGATTGTCCGCCGCGATATGGTAGTGGATGGCGCCGGTGGCACGATGGCGCCAGGTCTCCACGGTGACCTGCAGGGCCTCGATGGGCCGGGCCCCCAGGGATTCGAAGGCCGGGTGGCCGTGGTGCTCCCCTTGCGGGACCGTCGCGGGGCTGTTGCTCATCGCCGATTCGTCTCCTCTCGGATGGGTGGGGTCGGAAGATTGCAAGCATGGGGGCGCACCCCTGCCGGGGGCAAGGGGGTACGTCCTGCCAAAAAACCCCGCCAGGGGGCGGGGTTGAGGGGGTCAGGTCCGGATGCCGAGGTCCTGCCAGAGCTTCATGGTCGGCTTTGCCTGATTCATGCTGTAGAAGTGAATGCCCGGGGCCCCCTGGGCGAGGAGCTCCTCGGCCATGGTCCCGGTCACCTCATGGCCGAAGGCCTGCAGCCCCTCCTTGTCGTCCTTGTCGGCCAGCTCCTCGGCGCGCCAGCTCATCCAGCGGGGCAGCTCGGCGCCGCACATGCCGGAGAAGCGCTTGAGCTGCTCCCAGTTGATGATGGGCATGATCCCGGGGATCACCGGGATATCCACGCCGCGCTTCTCCAGCTGGTCGATGAACTGGTAGTAGGCATCGGCGTTGAAGAAGTACTGGGTGATGGCCACGTCGGCACCGGCCTTCACCTTGCGGGCGAAGTTGTCGATGTCGGCCGAGGCGGACGGCGCCTGCGGATGGAATTCCGGATAGGCGCCCACCTCCAGGTGGAAGGTATCGCCGTACTCGGACCGCAGGAACTCCACCAGCTCGTTGGCGTAGCGGAACTCGCCTGAGGGCCCGCGCATACCCGAGGGCACGTCCCCGCGCAGGGCGACGATGCGCTTGACGCCCATGTCCCGGTAGGTATTGACCAGCTCCCGGATCTCGTCCTTGCTGGAGGTGATGCAGGAGAGGTGGGGGGCGGCGTCCAGACCGGCGTTGAGCATGTCCTGGACGGTCTCCACGGTGCCCTGCTGGGTGGAGCCGCCGGCGCCGAAGGTCACCGAGACGTAGTGGGGATTCAGGGTCATGAGCTTGTCCCGCACGCGATGGAGGCGGTCCCGCGCCTCCTCGGACTTGGGCGGGAAGAACTCGATGCTGAAACTCTTTTCAAACTTTTTCTGCGATTCCATGACACTCCTCACGAGGTAGCGTCCCAAGAAAAAGGGAAGGCGCGGCGACCCGTATGCACGGGCCGCCGGCCTTCCCTCATGCTGCCGAAAGGCGGCGGACCGCCGTTGGCCTAGTAGCGGTAGTGCTCGGGCTTGAACGGACCCTGCACCGGCACGCCGATGTAGTCCGCCTGCTCCTTGGAGAGCTCGGTGATGTCAGCACCGATCTTCTTCAGGTGCAGCGCCGCGACCTTCTCGTCCAGGTGCTTGGGCAGCATGTAGACGTCGACATTGTACTTGTCGGGGTGATTCCACAGCTCGATCTGCGCCAGCGTCTGGTTCGTGAAGGAGTTGGACATCACGAAGCTCGGATGGCCGGTGCCGCAGCCCAGGTTCACCAGGCGACCCTTGGCCAGCAGGATGATCTTCTTGCCGTCGGGGAACTCGACGTGGTCCACCTGCGGCTTGATCTCGTCCCACTTGTAATTGCTCAGGCCGGCAACGTCGATCTCGTTGTCGAAGTGGCCGATGTTGCAGACGATGGCGTCATGCTTCATGGCCTTCATGTGATCGTGGTTGATCACATTGTAGTTGCCAGTGGCGGTGACGAAGATGTCGGCGACCGGAGCGGCGTCCTCCATCTTGACGACCTTGTAGCCGTCCATCGCGGCCTGCAGGGCGCAGATGGGGTCAACCTCGGTAACCCACACCTGGGCACCCAGGCCACGCAGGGACTGGGCGGAGCCCTTGCCGACGTCGCCGAAGCCGGCGACCACAGCGACCTTGCCGGCAACCATCACGTCGGTGGCGCGCTTGATGGAGTCCACCAGGGACTCGCGGCAGCCATAGAGGTTGTCGAACTTGGACTTGGTGACCGAGTCATTGACGTTGATCGCCGGGGTCTTGAGCTCACCCTTCTTGGCCATGTCGTAGAGACGATGGACGCCGGTGGTGGTCTCCTCGGAGATCCCCTTCACGTCCTTCATGAGCTCGGGGTACTCGTCGTTCATCATGGCGGTGAGGTCGCCGCCGTCGTCCAGGATCATGTTCGGGCGCCAGTCGTCCGGCCCGAAGATGGTCTGGCGGATGCACCACTCGTACTCCTCCTCGGTCTCGCCCTTCCAGGCGAAGACCGGGGTCCCCTCCTTGGCGACCGCGGCAGCGGCCTGGTCCTGGGTGGAGAAGATGTTGCAGGAGGACCAGCGGACCTCGGCACCCAGCGCCTGCAGGGTCTCGATGAGGACCGCGGTCTGGATGGTCATGTGGAGGCAGCCAGCGATGCGGGCGCCCTTCAGCGGCTGGTCCTTGGCGTACTCCTCGCGGGTCGCCATGAGACCGGGCATCTCGCCCTCGGCGATCTTGATCTCCTTGCGGCCCCAGCCGGCAAGATTGATGTCGGCGACCTTGTAGTCCGGGTCGAGAGTCTCGACGGGCTTATCAACCATGAAAGGTTTCTCCTTCGCTATAAATTCGGGAATGCTGCGCTTGCTGGCGGGGTGCCGTCGGGCACCCCGCCCGGCGCCGCTTTAGATGCCGGCAGCCTTGCGCAGGGCGTCGGCCTTGTCGGTCTTCTCCCAGGTGATGTCGTCCTCGGTGCGGCCGAAGTGACCGTAGGCAGCGGTCTTCTTGTAGATGGGCCGCAGCAGGTCGAGCATGTTCACGATGCCCTTCGGACGCAGGTCGAAGTTGTCGCGGACGATCTGCTCGAGCTTGTCCTCGGAGATCTTGGCGGTACCGAAGGTCTCGACGCGCACGGAGGTGGGCTCGGCCACGCCGATGGCGTAGGAGAGCTGGACCTCGCAGCGGTCGGCCAGGCCGGCGGCCACGACGTTCTTGGCGACGTAGCGGCCGGCGTAGGCGGCGGAACGGTCCACCTTGGACGGGTCCTTGCCGGAGAAGGCACCGCCGCCGTGGCGGCCCATGCCGCCGTAGGTGTCGACGATGATCTTCCGGCCGGTGAGGCCACAGTCACCCACGGGGCCGCCGATGACGAAGCGGCCGGTGGGGTTGATGTGGAACTTGGTGTCCTTGGTCACCCACTCCTCGGGGAGCACGGGCTTGAGGATCTCCTCGCGAACGGCCTCCTCGAGGTCCTTCTGGGAGATGTCCTCGTCGTGCTGGGTGGAGAGGACGACGGCATCCAGGCCCACCGGGGTGGTGCCCTCGTAGCGCAGGGTCACCTGGCTCTTGGCGTCGGGCCGGAGCCACGGCAGGGTGCCGTCCTTGCGGACGATGGACTGACGCTGGGTCAGGCGCTGGGCCAGGGAGATCGGGGCGGGCATGAGCACGTCGGTCTCGTCCACGGCGAAACCGAACATCAGGCCCTGGTCACCGGCGCCCTGATTGGGGTCGAGACCGCGGCCCTCGTCCACGCCCTGGGCGATGTCGGGGGACTGCTTGTCGAGGGCGACCAGGACGGCGCAGCTCTCGTAGTCGAAGCCCATGTCGGAGTGGTTGTAGCCGATCTCGTTGACCACTTCGCGAGCGATCTCGTTGTACTCGATCTTCGCGCTGGTGGTGATCTCACCGGAGAGGACGATCATGCCGGTGTTGATCATGGTCTCGCAGGCAACACGCGCCTTGGGGTCCTCGGTGAGGATGGCGTCGAGGATGCCGTCGGAGATCTGATCGGCCACCTTGTCGGGATGGCCCTCGGAGACGGACTCGGAAGTAAAGAGGCTGGTGTTCGACATTATACTGGTCGCTCCTAGCTTGGCCCCGTATCGGGGTTACACAAAAGACGCGCCGTCCGGTATGGACGGCCCTCGTTGAAAATCATGATGCGCCACGGCTGCGTACGTAATGGAAGCGGGCGGGCGCTCGGGCCGGGTGTGCGGGCGGCGTTGCTGGCCGCCCTTCTCTGAATCGGCGGTGGACCCGGCCCGTGCCGTTGCCATCCGCGATAACTGTAGCCCAGTGAAGAGGGTTTGCAGCTGTCTGCAGCGCATTTCCAAATGGGTGCCGCCGCAAGACGAAGAGCATGAAAACATATCCGGAACGGAGTTTCAACCGACAACGGCCGGACGCGCCCCGGCGGGCGCTTCAGCAGATTCGTAACGCACTGACAAAAAAGGCCGAACCAAACATTATCGGGATTGTCAGAACTCCCACAGGGAGGCCTTTGGGGCTTGCTCGAAGCCTCGCCAGACGGCGCCAGGGGAAAAAATCTGTAACGCAGCCGACACATAAAAACGGCCCCGACGAACAGGAATATTGTAGTTGATTAACAGATATTTACACCGTTATCCCGATACCATCCGGAGATTTTTTGTGCTGTTCTGGTGCCTGGTTGGCACGGCTTGCACCACCCCGGCCCCCTCCGCCCCGCCCCACCATCAGGGCGACGGCTTTCGCAACCACCCGCCGGTGGAACGGCCCGGCTTCACCGACTTCCTCCGCTGGCAGTGGGAGCGGCCGGATCAACCGGCCTGGGAACCGCCCACGGCGGAGCCGCGCCCGCTGGAGGGGCGGGACGGGGCGGCGATCACCTGGATCGGCCACGCCACGGCGCTGCTGGAGGTCGACGGGCGCACTGTCCTCACCGACCCGGTCTTCAGCGACCGCGCCTCGCCGCTCACCTGGCTGGGTCCCCGGCGGTACGCCCCGCCCCGGCCGGCCCTGAAGGCGCTGCCCGCCATCGATGTCGTGGTGATCTCCCACAACCACTATGACGCCCTGGACGCCGCCAGCGTGGAGGCCCTGGCCGAGGCCCATCCGGGGGCGCACTTCTTCGTCCCCCTGGGCCTGGCCGACTGGTTCCGGGAGCGCGGCATCGACCGGGTCACGGAGCTGGACTGGTGGGAATCGGCCGAGCATGCCGGGCTGACGGTTACCGCCACCCCGGTACAGCACTGGAGCAAGCGCGGCCTGTTCGACGAGAACGAGAGCCTCTGGGCCGGCTGGGCGGTGGAGTTCGGCGACTTCGACTTCTGGTTCGCCGGTGATACCGGCTACCAGCCGGTCCACTTCCGGGAGACCGGCCGACGGCTGGGCCCCTTCGACCTCGCGGCCATCCCAATCGGGGCCTACGCCCCACGCTGGTTCATGAAGAGCAGCCACGTGACCCCGGAGGAGGCGGTTCGGATCCGGGATGATGTCGGTGCCCGGCGGGCGGTGGCCATCCACTGGGGCACCTTCCCGCTGACCGACGAACCGCCGGCGGAGCCCGCCGAGCGGCTGCGGGCGGCGCGGAACGAGGCCGGACTGCAATCGTCCGCCTTCCACCTGCTGCGCCACGGCGAGACCTGGCGACTGTCAGAACCAACCCGACCGGTGGAGGAGCCATAGCTGCCCGGCGCTCCGGTCTACCATCATCGGCGCCATTCCCCTTGAAATCATGGTCACTCTCCCTGAACTTATGGTCAGGACGATGGTCCATCGCGTCGGGCGGCCCCGTGCCCCCGTTATCTCTACCCCGACTCCTACAAAGGCAAGGGAGGCAAACAATGCGCAAGCTCATCGCCGGCGGCCTCGTCGCCGCCACCGCCCTCATGGGCGCCAGTACTGCCGTGGCCGAGAAGGAAGATGCCGACTACGTCGAATACCGCCAGGGCGTCTTCACCGCCATGTCCTGGAACTTCGGCCCGCTGGTCGGCATGGCCAAGGGGGAGATCGACTTCGACGCCGACCTCGCCCAGCGCAATGCCGAGCGCCTGGCCCAGCTGGCCAGCATGCCCTGGGAGGGCTTCGAGGGCGGTCCCCATGACGCGGGTGACGGCCACACCCACGCCAAGGAGGCCATCTGGGACGAGCAGGACAAGTTCGAGGGTGGCGCCGAGAAGTTCCAGCAGGAGGTCGACAAGCTGGCCGAGGTCGCCCAGCAGGGCGAGCTGGGTCCGCTGCGCCAGCAGGTGGGCGCCGTAGGTGACAGCTGCAAGAAGTGCCACGACAACTTCAAGGAGGACTAAGGTCGGGCGGACGGCCGGGCCCGGCGGGCCCGGCACCCGTGCGAAGGGGCCGGCGCACTGCGTCGGCCCCTTCTCGTTGGGGGGTGGTCAGGGGGCGGTGGCGACGGCGAGGGCCAGGGCCCCGGCTACCAGGGCCAGGAGGACCGCCGCACGCACGAGCGGCGCCATGGCCGGCTGCCGCGCCTCTTCGCGCTTGTAGCCGGTGATCATGGGTCGGACCAGATCCTCCCGGCGCACCAGCCGATAGACGACGATGGCAACGATATGCAGGGCTACCAGTACCAGCAGCATATCGAAGATGGTCTTGTGCCAGCCCGTGAGCCAGCTCTGGGTACTGCTGCCGACCCAGCCACCCAGCGGCCCGTCGAAGAAGATGTCGTCGGTGGCGAAGAGCCCGGTGAGCCCCTGCGCCAGCAGCAGGACGAGCATCACCAGCACCATCCAGCCGCCCGCCGGATTGTGACCCAGGGTATGGCCCTCCCCCCGGAGCCAGCCGCGCAGGTAGGTGAGGACGGCCCGGGGGCCCTGGAGGAAGCCGGAGAAGCGCGCCGTCTCGCTGCCGGCCAGCCCCCAGAGGACCCGGAACCCGACCAGGGTGATGATGGTATATCCGCTCCAGACATGGATATTCACCCATTCCAGCCCCTGCTCGCCGCTGTACCAGGACAGCGCAAAGGCCGCCACCAGCAGCCAGTGGAACAGGCGGACGGGTAGATCCCAGACCTTCACCCGGTGGGCATCCGGCGTCATCCTTCCTCTCCTTGTCGCAACCTCGATACGCCGGTTAGGACTGCGCGGCGCGGGCGGTGTTCCCGTGGCCGGCGGTGAGCCCCTCGACGACGCGGCGCGCCAGGGAGACGGATTCGAACTTGGTCAGGGTGGCGTCGGCGCCCACCCGCTCGGCCTGCTCGGTATTGATGACACCGGTGAGCGAGGTGTGCAGGAGGACATAGAGACCGGCAAGCTTGCGATCCTGGCGGATGGCGCGGGTGAGGCTGTAGCCGTCCATCTCCGGCATCTCGATGTCGGAGATGACCATGGCGATGTGGTCGCGGATGTCCTCGCCCTCCGTCTCCTGCGCCTTCTCCCGCAGAAGGTCCAGAGCCTCCCGCCCGTCCCGGGCCATGAGGTACTGGACGCCCAGCCGATCCAGGGTCCGTGCGGTCTGTTTGCGGGCGATGGCGGAATCGTCCACCACCAGGACGCTGCGGTCACCGGCGGCGTGGGCATCGGCCAGGTCGTCGAACTCGGCATTGCCGTCGAGATCGAACTCCACGTGCTCGTCCAGGACGGTCTCGAAGAGGACCTTCTCCACGTCCAGGATCTCCACCAGGTGGTCGTCGATGTAGGTGACACCGGTGATGTAGCTGGCCCGCGAGGAGGTCTGGGGTGGCCGGTGGACATCCTTCCAGTCCAGCACCGAGATGCGATCCACCGCCGCGACGCGGAAGCCGACCTGGACCCGGTTGAAGGAGCCGATGATGACCATGCCGGGGCCGGAGCGATCCGCCCCCTTGAAGCCCACGGCCCGGGCCAGGTCCACCACCGTTACCGACTCGCCGCGGAAGTTGGTCACCCCGAGGACCGCCCGATGCGCATCCGGCAGCCGGGTGAGTTCCGGCGTGGTCATCACCTCCATGACCTTGAGGACATTGATGGCGAAGCGCTGCTCCCCGCCCAGGCTGAAGAGCAGCAGCTCCAAGCGGTCGGAATCGGCACCCTGACGGCGGTCGCTTACGGCCATGACGGCCCCCTGGTATCAAGTGACTATCGGGCCAGTATAACGTGGGTACCCGCCCCCCGCGCCAGGGTCGGCATGAACCGGGGCGGCGACGGTAGTAGGATCGCGCCATGGAGCACACCGCGAACCATCTCCGCCCCTCACCGCCGCCCGCCCTGGGGCTGGCCGGCTACAGCGGCGCCGGCAAGACCACCCTGCTGGAGGCGGTCATCGGCCGGCTCGCGGCGGCCGGCTGGCAGGTGGGCCTGCTCAAGGCGAGCCACCACGACGTCGACCCGGATATCCCCGGCAAGGACAGCCACCGCCTGCGCCACGCCGGCGCGGCAGTGACCCAGCTCGCCGGCCCCCGCCGCTGGAGCCTCTTCGTGGAGCCGGCTCCGGATGCCCCACCCCCGGAGCTGGCCACGGCCCTGGGCCGCTTCGCCGGCTTCGAACTGGACCTGGTCCTGGTGGAGGGCTACCGCGAGGCCGGCTTCCCGCGCATCGAGGTCCACCGCCGGGAACGCGGCGGCCCCTGGCTCTTTCCCGACCATCCCGGCATCATCGCCGTCGCCTGCGACGAGACCCCGCCGGGGGGGGCGCCGCCCGCCCTGCCCCTGTCCGATCCCGACGCGGTGACGCAATTCATCAGCGACCACTACCCCGAATTCCGGAGGGACCCATGACCCGTGACGACACCTGCTACCAGCCCGGCCCCGATCTGCTCCCCGTGGTCGAGGCGCGTCGACGGATCCTCGCCGCGGCCAACGCGGTCACGGGCACGGAGATGGTGGACCTGCGCACCGGCCTCGGCCGGGTCCTGGCCCAGTCCGTGGCGGCGGCCGAGCCGGTCCCCGGCTTCGACAACTCCGCCATGGACGGCTACGGCCTGCGCGCCGCCGATGCCGGCAATCCCTTGAACGTAGTCGGACGCAGCCTGGCCGGCAGCCCCTACCCCGGCACCGTCGGGCCCGGCGAGGCGGTCCGGATCATGACCGGGGCCCCGGTCCCGGCCGGGATCGACACCGTGGTGATGCAGGAGCACGTCACCGCCGACGAGACGACGGTCCGCATCGACCGGCAGCCGAACGGGGGCGAGAACATCCGCCGCGCCGGCGAGGACCTCGTCGCCGGGGAGACCGTGCTGGAGTCGGGCCGGCGCCTTCGCCCCGCCGATCTGGGCCTGCTCGCCTCCGTGGGGGTCAGCCAGGTGCGGGTCCACCGCCGCCCGCGGGTCGCCTTCTTCTCCACCGGGGACGAGCTGCGCGGCGTGGGCGAGCCCCTGGAGCACGGCACCATCCGCGACAGCAACCGCTACACCCTCCACGCCCTGCTGGAGCGCACCGGTGTGGAGGTCCACGACCTGGGCGTGGTCCGCGACGACCTGGCCGCCACCGAGGCGGCCCTGGCCGAGGCGGCGGCCATGGCGGATACCGTGATCACCACCGGCGGCGCCTCGGTGGGCACCGCCGACCACATCCATACCGCCCTGGCCAACCGGGGCGAGGTCGCCTTCTGGCGCATCGCCATGAAGCCGGGCAAGCCGCTGGCCTTCGGCCACGTGGGGGACGCGCTCTTCTTCGGCCTGCCGGGGAACCCGGTCTCGGCCATGGCGACCTTCCTGCAGTTCGCCGCCCCGGCCCTGGCGGTGCAGGCCGGGGAGCCGCCGGCGGAGCCGCGCACCCTGCGCCTGCCCGCCGCCGAGCCCTTCACCAAGGTCGCCGGACGGACGGAGTTCCAGCGGGGGTTCCTCGAGGCCACGGCGAATGGCGACCTGGCCGTCCGCCCCACCGGCCCCCAGGGCTCCCACATCCTGCGCTCCATGAGCCTGGCGGACTGCCTGGTCATCCTGCCGGCGGACTCGGAGGGGGTCGCGGCCGGCGAGCGGGTGGAAGTCCAGCTGTTGACCAGCGACGCCTGAGCCTGGCGCCCACCGCCGGTTCCGGGGTAGAGTTGCCGGTTCCCCGGATACCGGCGCGGGAATATCTCCCGAAATCCCGGGAACGACATAACGACAGAGACGACAACGCAGGGCGGGCCACCGCCAAGGAGGAGAGAGCATGTCCAGGATCCCGGCCGCTGTCGCCGCCGCCGTGGCGGCGCTGCTGCTCCCGCTTCCCGCACTGGCCGCGCCCGACGCGCCGGACCTCACCGCCAGCCTCTACGGCTATATCGCCGTGGCCGTCTTCGTCCTGGCCTACGCCCTGGTGGTGACCGAGGAGTTCCTCCACGTCCGCAAGTCCAAGCCGGTGATGGTGGCCGCCGGGGTCATCTGGATCCTCATCGGCATCGCCTACCAGCAGCACGGCATGGGCAACGCCGCCGGCGAGGCGGTCCGCCACATGATCCTGGAGTTCGCCGAGCTGCTCCTCTTCCTCATCGCGGCGATGACCTACATCAACACCATGGACGAGCGCCAGGTCTTCAACGCGCTGCGCGCGCAGCTGGTCTCCCGCGGCTTCTCCCTGCAGTCCATCTTCTGGATCACCGGCCTGCTCGCCTTCTTCATCTCCCCGGTGGCCGACAACCTCACCACCGCCCTGCTCATGGCGGCGGTGGTCATCGCCATCGGCGGCGACAAGATGCGCTTCGTGGTGGTGGGCTGCATCAATATCGTGGTGGCGGCCAACGCCGGCGGAGCCTTCAGCCCCTTCGGCGACATCACCACGCTCATGGTCTGGCAGAAGGGGATCATGGAGTTCCAGGAGTTCCTGGCGCTGTTCGTCCCCTCGGCGGTGAACTGGCTGGTACCGGCGGTCTTCCTCGCCATGGCGGTCCCCGGAGGCAAGCCCGACCCCCTCAAGGAGGAGGTGGTCATCCGCCACGGCGGCTGGGTGGTGGTCGGACTCTTCCTGTTCACCATCGCCATGACGGTGAGCCTGCACAGCTTCCTCCACCTGCCGCCGGTGCTCGGCATGATGACCGGGCTGGGTCTGCTCAAGGTCTACGGCTTCTTCATCCGCCGGGCGGACCTGCGCGAGGGCGATGAGCCGGTGAGCGAGCCGGAGGAGATCGGCCTCTCCGTGGATGACCGCGAGAGCTTCCACCAGCACTTCAAGCCGCGCCACCGGCCCTTCGATATCTACACGAGTCTCAAGCGCGCCGAGTGGGACACCCTGATGTTCTTCTACGGCGTGGTCCTGGCGGTGGGCGGCCTGGGCACCCTGGGCTATCTCGCCCTGGTTTCCGAGGCGATGTATGGCGGCCTGGGGCCGACCTGGGCCAACACCCTGGTGGGTGTACTCTCGGCCATCGTGGACAACATCCCGGTGATGTTCGCGGTGCTGACCATGGAGCCGGACATGTCCCACGGCCAGTGGCTGCTGGTGACGCTGACCGCCGGCGTGGGCGGCTCCCTGCTCTCCATCGGCTCGGCGGCCGGGGTGGCGCTCATGGGGCAGGCGCGGGGGGTCTACACCTTCTTCGCCCATCTCAAGTGGAGCTGGGCCATCGCCCTGGGCTACGCCGCCAGTATCCAGACCCACCTCTGGCTCAACGCCGACCTCTTCTGAGGCCTCTCAGCCGCCGGCCTCCTCCCCCGGCCAGGGCGGCCGGGAGCCGGCAGCGGCCTCCAGGGCCGCCAGCCGTTCGGCGTGGGCACTGCGCTCCTCGGCGGAGACCGCGATCCCCGGCAGTGCCGGCCGATCCGCCGGCAGCCGCCGGATGGCGTTCGCCGCCTCGCCCCCCTCCTCGGCCGCCTCTCCCAGGGAGAGGGCCGTCTGGCCGCCGGTCATGGCGAGATAGACGTCGGCGAGGATCTCGGCGTCCAGCAGGGCGCCGTGGAGGTCGCGGTTGCTGTTGTCGATACCGTAGCGCCCGCACAGGGCGTCCAGGCTGTTGCGCTGACCCGGATGGCGTTGCCGGGCGTAGGGCAGGGTGTCGAAGATGGTGGCGTGGTCGGTGACCCGCCCCCATTCCGGCCCCAGCCGGGCGAACTCGGCGTCCAGGAAGCCGACGTCGAAGGGGGCGTTGTGGATGATGAGTTCCGCCCCGCGCAGGAAGTCCAGCAGCTCGGCGGCGATCTCCTCGAAGCGGGGCTTGTCCGCCAGGAAGTCGGAGCCCAGCCCGTGGACCTCGTAGGCGCCGGCATCCACCTCGCGGTCGGGATTGAGGTAGTAGTGGAACTGCCGGCCGGTGTAGCGGCGCCGGTCCACCTCCACGGCCCCCACCTCGATGATGCGGTGGCCCTTGTCCGCCTCCATGCCGGTGGTCTCGGTGTCGAGGACGACCTGACGGGTCATGGGGCTACCTCCCCTGCTGCATGGCGTCGATGGCCTGGTTGGCCAGGGCATCGGCGCGCTCGTTCTCGGCGTGGCCGTTGTGGCCCCGCACCCACTCCCACTTCACGGTGTGGCGGCCGGCGGCGGCGTCCAGGGCCTGCCACAGGTCCTGGTTCTTCACCGGCTTGCCGGCCGCGGTCTTCCAGCCGCGGCGCTTCCAGCCGGGGAGCCACTCGCTGATCCCCTTCTGGACGTACTGGGAGTCGGTGACTACCGTCACCTGGCAGGGCCGATCCAGCGCCTCCAGGGCGCGGATGACCGCCAGCAGCTCCATGCGGTTGTTGGTGGTCCCCGCCTCGGAGCCGGAGAGCTCCCGCTCGTGCTCGCCCTTGCGCAGCAGGGCACCCCAGCCCCCGGGGCCGGGGTTTCCGCGGCAGGCGCCGTCGGTAAAGATCTCGACGTGATCGGACACGTTCACTCCTCGTAGTGCTGCCCGGCCGCCGGGACGGCGGCCCCCGTGGCGCGCCGCGGACGCCACCGCGGACGCACCGGCGTCATGGAGAAGACGCGCTTGCGCGCCACCAGCAGATGGACCGCGCCACCGGGCAGGGCCCAGCCCTCGAGGCAGCGCTCGACGCCGGCCAGCCGGGCCTGGAAGCGTCGGCTGGGCACCGGCGGCCGCAGCATGAGCGTGCGCTGGACCACGAGGTCGAAACCCAGCAGGGCCAGCCAGTCCCGCAGCAGGCGACCGCTGTAGAAGCGTCCGCCCCAGGGGACGCGGCCCCGCCGACCGGGGCGGGCGAGCTGCCAGGGGCTGCGGCTGTTGAAGGCCAGCAGGACCAGGTGGCCCTCCGGCATGAGCACCCGCTCGGCCTCGCGGAGGACGGCGTGGGGCTCCGCCTCGAACTCCAGGACATGCTCCAGCAGCATGACGTCCACCGTGCGCGAGGCCACCGGCAGGGCGCCCGCCTCGGCGTACAGCGCGGGGCAGGCAGCATCCCCGGAGGTGGATTCCGCCGGCGCCAGGCGGAAGGAGTGGAGGACACGGCTGGCCTCCGTGAGGTCGGTGCGACCAGTGCCGCCGATCTCCAGCAGGTAGTAGCCGAAGAGGTCGGGCAGCACCGCATCCAGCCACGCCTTCTCCCGCGCCAGCAGCGCCTCCCCGTGGGGCTGGCCGAACCAGTCCGCCAGCTCGCGGTAGCGCTCCGAGGGCGTCATCTCCATGGGGTCGATGATACGCACCGCCACCGGTGGCCGCTACACGGCCGACGCCACGGCAAGGCCGTCATTTGACCGCCCCCCCACCGGGTGGAATCATGCGCGCCATGATCCGTATCGACGCCATTCCCGCCTTCAAGGACAACTACATCTGGGGCCTGGTGGACACCGACACCGGCCGCGCCACGGTGGTCGATCCCGGCGATGCCGCCCCGGTACGCACCTGGCTGGCGGATAACGGGCTGACCCTGAACGCCCTCCTCATCACCCACCACCACGGCGATCACGTAGGGGGCGTCCGCGACCTCCTGGCCGACCACGACGTCCCGGTCCACGGCCCTGCCCACGGCCGCATCCCCGGCCGCACCCACCCCGTCTCGGAGGGGGATCGCGTGACGGTCGCCGGGCTGGCGGAGCCACTGGAGGTGCGCGAGGTCCCGGGCCACACCCTGGACCACATCGCCTACACCGACGGCCAGCGCCTGTTCTGCGGCGATGTCCTCTTCACCGGCGGCTGCGGCGCCGTCTTCGAGGGGACCAACGACCAGATGTTCACCTCCCTGGAGCGCTTCGCCGACCTGCCGGACCCCTGCGAGGTCTACTGCGCCCACGAATACACCTTGGAGAACCTGGACTTCGCCCGCCGAGTGGAGCCGGAGAGCCCGGCCCTGCAGCAGCGGCTGGCCGCGGCGCAGGCCACCCGGGCGCGGGGCGAACCCACGGTCCCCGCCACCCTGGGCGAGGAGCGGTCCACCAACCCTTTCCTGCGCTGCCGCGAGGCGACGGTGGCAACGGCGGCGGCGCGGTGGGCGGGCCGGGAGCTGCCGGATGCGGCGGCGGTCTTCGGCGCCGTCCGGGCCTGGAAGGACAGCCTGGACTAGCCGGCCCGGCATGCGGAAGTCGCCACACGGCGCCCTGTGCGTTGACCGCCCCCGCCGCGCTCTCTACTATGCCGTGCCCATGACAAGGTTTCGCATACGTCCCTGGCTGCTGACCCTGCTGGCCCTCCTGCTCACCGGCTGCGCCGGCGTGGAAAAGAAGCCCGCGGAACTGACTCCGCTGCCCGCGGCGGACGACGTACCGGACGTGGTGGAGGTCGAGCCGTCGCCGGACCGGGATATCTGGGACCGCGTCCGTGATGGTCTGGCCTTCTCCGATGTCGACAAGCCCGCCATTGAGCCGTACCGGGAGTGGTACGGGCGCAACCCCTCCTACGTACAGCGAGTAGGTGAGCGCGCCGGGCGCTACCTCCACTACGTCCTGGAACACACGGCCCTCCAGGACCTGCCCACCGAGCTGGCACTACTGCCGATCATCGAGTCGGCCTACCACCCCTTCGCCTACTCCCACGGCCGCGCCTCGGGGCTGTGGCAGTTCATCCCCGGCACGGCCCGCCTCTACGGCGTCAAACAGAACTGGTGGTACGACGGTCGCCGGGACATCCATGCAGCCACTGATGCAGCGGGCCGCTACCTCGATGACCTCCACGGCCAGTTCGACGACTGGCTCCTGGCCCTGGCCGCCTACAACGCCGGCCCGGGCAATGTCCGCCGCGCCCTGGCGGCGGCCCGGCGCGCCGGCGAACCGGAGACCTACTGGGGCGCCCGGCCGTGGCTGCCCAAGGAGACACAGGGCTACGTCCCCAAGCTCCTGGCCATCGCCGACGTAATCCGTAACCCCGAGGCGCTGGACCTCGAGCTCCCGCCTATCCCCGACGAGCCACGGCTGGTCCGCGTCACGGTCAACGGCCAGATCGACCTGGCCCTGGCCGCCGACCTGGCCGGGCTGGATGTGGATGAACTCTACCGGCTCAATCCCGGTTTCAACCGCTGGGCTACCAGCCCGAAAGGGCCTCACCATCTCCTCCTTCCCGTGGATCGAGTGGCTCCCTTCCATACGGCGCTGGCCGCGCTCCCCGACTCGGCCCGCACCGGCTGGGAACGCCACCGGATCCAGTCCGGGGAGAGCCTGCGTTCCATCGCCCGCTCCTACGGGACCACACCGGATCGACTCAAGGCGGTCAATGACCTCCGCGGCTCCACCATCCGCGCGGGGGACCACCTCATGATCCCGGTGGCCCTCAACGAGGACGAGGCCTACTCCCTCACCGAGGAGGCTCGCACACGGGCCATCCAGAATCGCGCCCGCGAGGGCAAGAAGGTCACGATCCGGGTCCAGCAGGGAGACAGCTTCTGGACCATCGCCCAGCGCCACGATGTCGGCGTCCGCGAGCTGGCCAGCTGGAACGCCATGGCACCGGGGGACCCGTTGCGTGCCGGGCAGCAGCTGGTGGTCTGGTCGCGCAACGCCGATGCCACTCCGCAGGACTTCGGCGCCCCCCACAGCCACGATACCCAGCGTCAACTTGGCTATACCGTCCGCCAGGGGGACAACCTCGCCCGGATCTCCCAGCGCTTCAACGTCTCCGTGGAACAGCTCCGCGAGTGGAACAACCTCAACCAGGGGGAGTATCTCCAGCCAGGCCAGGTGCTGACCCTCTACGTGGACGTGACCGAGCAGTCGGGCAGCTCCTAGGGGGCCAGTCCGGCCCCCATTCCCGCCTCCACGCGGGGAACCGCCGCCACCAGCCGCTGGGTGTAGGCCTCCCGCGGCGATTCCAGCACCTGCCGCGTCGCCCCCTGCTCCACGATCCGGCCGGCCTCCATCACCGCCACCTCGTCGGCGAGATAGCCCACCACCCCCAGGTCGTGGGTGATGAAGAGCAGCGACAGCCCCTCCTCCGCCCGCAGCCGCAGCAGCAGATCCAGGATCCCCGCCTGTACCGAGACGTCCAGGGCGGAGGTGATCTCGTCGCAGACCAGGAAGCGCGGCTCCAGCGCCAGGGCCCGGGCAATACCCAGCCGCTGGCGCTGGCCGCCGGAGAAGGCGTGGGCGTAGCGATTGAGGCTGTCGGGGGACAGGTCCACCAGCTCCAGTAGTCGGCGGGCGCGTGCCCGCCGGTCGGCGGCGTCCCGCCCCAGGCCGTGGACCGCCATGGGCTCGGTGAGCATGGTCGCCACCGAAAGACGCGGGTTCAGCGCCGAATAGGGATCCTGGAAGACCGCCTGCAGGTGGCGTCGCCGCCGGCGCAGTTCCTCCCCGTCCAGGCGGGCCAGGTCGTCCCCCTCCCAGCGGATGGAGCCGGCGGTGGGCCGCTCCAGGCGGAGGATGGCGCGGGCCACGGTAGACTTGCCGGAGCCGGACTCCCCCACCAGGGCGGTAATGCCCCCCCGGTGTACCGTCAGGTCCACCCCGTCCACGGCGCGCACATGGCCTACCGTCCGGCGCAGGAGCCCGCGCCGGACGGGAAAGTGCACCGCCAGGCCGCGCACCTCCAGCGCCGGCTCCGGATTCGGGGCGGGGGTCGCCGGCCGCGGCCGGCGCTCCGGCAGGGCGTCCAGCAGGGCCCGGGTGTAGGTGTGCTGCGGCCGCTGCAGTAGTTCCGCCCGCGCCCCGCTCTCCACCACCCGTCCCCGGCGCATCACCGCCACCCGATCCGCGATGGCGGCCACCACGCCGAAGTCGTGGGTGATGAAGAGCAGCCCCATGCCGGTGCGCGTCTGGAGGTCGCGCAACAGCCCCAGGATCTCTGCCTGGACGGTGACATCCAGGGCGGTGGTGGGCTCGTCGGCGATGAGCAGGTCCGGCTCGGCCACCAGGGCCATGGCGACCATCACACGCTGGCGCTGACCGCCGGAGAGGCGATGGGGGTATTCGTCATAGCGCTGCTGCGGCTCCGGCAGCCGTACCTGCGCGAAGACCGCCTCCACCCGAGCGCGACCCTCGGCGGCGGTGAGCGCGGGCTGGTGGATGGTCAGCACCTCCCGGACCTGCTCGCCCACGGTCATCACCGGGTTCAGGGAGGTCATGGGCTCCTGGAAGATCATGGCCATGCGCCGGCCGCGCAGGCGCCGGTGGGCCTCGGCGTCCAGACCGGCCAGCTCGCTGGTTCCGCCACCGTGCTCCAGGGTCAGGGCGCCTGCGGACATCCGCGCCCGTCCGGGGAGAAGGCCCATGAGGGCCAGCGCGGTCACCGACTTCCCGGAGCCTGACTCCCCCACCAGGCAGAGGGTCTCGCCGCCGGCGAGTTCCAGGTCGACACCGGCCACCGCCGGCTCCTCGGCGCCGGGGAAGGTCACCCGCAGGTTGGAGACGGTCAGCCGCATTCAGCTCGCCTCGCTGTCCATGGCATCGCGCAGCGCCTCCCCCAGGAGGTTGTAGGCGAAAACCGTGCAGAAGATGGCCCCGCCCGGGAAGAGCGCCATCCACCAGTTGAAGGTCGAGGACTGGACCGCCTGATCCAGCATGCGGCCCCAGGTGGGGGTATCCACCGGCCCCAGCCCCAGAAAGCTCAGGGTCGCCTCCGCCAGGATGGCCGAGGCGACGCCGAAGCTCGCCGTGACCAGCACCGGCGCCATGCCGTTGGGGAGCATGTGGCGAAAGAGGATGGAGCGCAGGGGCAGCCCGGCGACCACCGCCGCCTGGACGTACTCCTGCTGGCGCAGCTTGAGGAACTCCGCCCGCACGTAGCGGGCGTAGACCGACCAGCTGGTGAGCCCGATGATGACCATCATCAGGTAGAGATCGCGGCCGAAGAAGGCGACGAAGATGAGCAGCAGGAAGAGGGTCGGAATGGCCTCCACCACCTCCACCACCCGCATGCCGAGGATATCCACCACGCCGGAGAAGTAGCCCATGACCCCGCCGATGACCACGCCGATGGCCAGGGCGATGCCGGTAGCCACCAGCCCGATCCCCAGGGCTACCCGGGTGGCGTGGATCATCCCGGCTAGCAGATCGGAGCCGCCGGCCTCGGTCCCCATCCAGTGGACCCGCTCCGGCGCCGCCTCCAGCGGCGCCTCCAGGCCGGTATTGCCGTAATCGCGGAGGTAGTCCGCCGGGCTCCAGGGCACCGGCGCCCAGACCGCCCAGTCCCACTGCCCGGCCGCCGCGGCCTGGCGCGGCTGTTCGTGTGCCACCAGCCGCGGCGGGTCCAGCAGGGTGTGGCTGGCCACCAGGCCGCAGGCCAGCACCGTCGCGGCCACCACCACCGCCCGCCGGGGCCGCCGCCGGGTTAACCAACCCGCCAGCGCGGCGGCGAAGGCCGCCAGCAGGGCGCCATCTCCCGGTGCGAGGTGGGTGAGAACCGGGCTCTCGATGCCGCTCTCGCCGGCCACGAGCAGCGGCTGGCTGCTGGCCATGAAGGGGGCAAAGACAGCCAGCAGGGCCACGGCGGCGATCCAGGCCAGCCCCAGCCGGGCCCCGAGCCGGGCCAGGACGCTGCGGGCGATGGCCCGGGCCGGTGTCACCGCCTCCCCTTCAGTCATAGCTCACCCGGGGGTCGACCACAGCGTACAGGATATCGGCCAGCAGGTAGCCGGCCAGGGTCAGCAGGCCGCTGATGAGGGTGATGGAGAGGACCAGCTCCCGGTCCCGGCCGGTGACCGCCTCCACCGCCAGCTTGCCCATGCCCTCGATGGAGAAGATGCTCTCGACGATGACCGAGCCGGAGAGCAGCGCCGGCAGCAGCGTGGCCGCCACGGTCACCAGTGGCAGCAGGCTGTTGCGGAAAACGTGGCGCCACAGGACCTCGCGCTCGGCCAGCCCCTTGGCCCGGGCGGTTCGGGCGTAGTCGCTGTGGAGATTCTCCAGGACCGAAGAGCGGGTGAGCTTGGCCAGGAAGGCGATACCGCCGTAGCTTAGGGTGAGTACCGGCAGGACCAGGTGCCAGGCGCGGTCCAGGAGGTAGCCACGGACGAATTCGGCCTCCAGCAGCGGGGCCACCGCCAGCAGGCCCACCAGCAGGCCCGCTGCCCCCAGCACGGTCCCGCGCAGAACCGGCACCGCCGAGGCCGCTCCGCCGATCAGCAGGGCGGCGGTGAACAGGGCCAGGGCCGCCGACACCCCCCAGCCGGCCCCGGGCAGCGCCGCCCCCCAGAGCCCGCCCAGCACCAGGCCCGCGGCGGCCGCCACCCCCATCCGCCAGCGCCGCCCCGCACGGGCCAGTCCCAGGCCCGCGGCCACGCCCAGACCGGCGCCGGCCAGCACCTTGAGGGCATCCAGCGCGGTGCCCCAGTGGGGCAGGAAGGTCATGCCCGCCCCCTCCCGGGAGAGGGTGCCGGCGGTGGGGAACCACTGCCAGTACTGGTCGCTGGCGAAGAAGCCGATGAGCAGGACGCCGGCGAGCATGGTGGGGACCGACCACAGCGCCAGCAGCGCCAGCCCGGAGCCGGTATCGAAGGCGCCCCCCCGCTCCCGCGCCGCCTGCAGTCCGATGGTCACCGCCACCAGGTAGACCAGCGGGATGGACAGCGCATTGAGAAGCAGGGTGATGGGTAGCCGTTCGCCGATGAGATCGACCACCGGCCGGCCGTAGCGGAAGCTGTCCCCCAGGTCCATCCCCTTGGTCCAGGAGAAGGCGCCGAGGCCGCCGTCGGCGGTAATGGTGAAGCCCACCGGCGAGATGCTGTTGAGCCAGCGCAGGTACTGGACCGGGGCCGGGTCATCCAGGCCGTAGCGCCGATTGTAGTAGGCCTCCAGTGCCTTGCGGGCCTCGGGATCGAGGTTCTGGCCGGCGGTGAGGGTCTCCGGCGAGATGCCGCCGGGGGCGGCGACCATGATGCCGAAGACCACCACCGTGATGCCGAAGAGCGTCGGTACCATGAGCAGCAGCCGGCGCAGGATGTAGGCGTGCATCCCGCCCCCTCAGTAGCGCTGCTCGGCCGCTGGCACGTACCACTCCACCGGCACCGCATCCACGTTGAGGCCCAGCCGGGTCTGCTCCACGTTGCGGAAGCGGTCATCCATGAGCAGCAGCGTCTCCCGGCGGAAGAGGAAGGTGTAGGGCTGGTCCTCGAAGAGGTGGCGCTGGGCCCGGTGCCAGAGATCCATACGCGGCTCCTCCTCCACGGTAGCCCGCGCCTGGTCGATGACCTCGTCCATCTCCGGATTGCTATAGCCGACGTAGTTGTCCCCCTCGCCGATCTGGGAGGAGTGGAACATCTGGTAGATATCGATCTCGATGTCGCTGGTCCAGCCCAGGGTGATGGCGTCGAAATCCCCCTGATCGACATCCTCCAGCATCACCGACCACTCCGTGGGCTTCGGCTCCATCTCGATCCCGGCCCGGGCCCACGCGTCGCGCAGATACTCCACCACCCGCTGGGTGTCGGTGCTCTCCTGAACGTAGGTGAGCGCGAAGGAGAAGTCGTTGCCCTGCTCGTCCTCCAGCACACCGTCGCCATCCCGATCCTCCCAGCCCGCCTCGGCCAGCAGTTCCCGGGCCCGCTCCGGGTCATGTCCACGCGGCTCGATCCCGTCGTCATGCTGGGGGCTGCGCGGATTGAAGGGGCTCACCGCCACCTCGGCGTGGCCGGCAAGGACCTCCTCGATGAGCGCCTGGCGGTCGGTGAGGAAGGTCATGGCCCGACGTACCCGCGGGTCCTGGAAGGGCGTATCGACCCCCTCGCGCTGGTTCCAGGCGATGTAGGAGTAGCCCCCCGTAGGGCTCATGTAGGCGCGACTCTCGCTTCGTTCCATCAGGGCCTCGTCGGCGGTGAGCTCCTCGAACTCCCGGGGCCGGGCCTGGTAGAGGTCGATATCGCCGTTGCGGTAGGTGGTCAGCCGGGCGGAGTCGTTCTCGATGACCTCCCAGACCAGCCGACGGAAGGGGGGCTCCACGGGCCCCCAGTAGCGCGGATTGCGCTCCAGCTCCACCCGGCCGCTGTCAGGGGTCCACTCCCCCGCCTCGGGAAAGCGGTAGGGGCCGGAGCCGAAGAGCAGGCTGCGGGAGTTGTTGAAGGTCTCCGGATCCTCCCGGTAGCGGGCGTAGTAGTGCTCGGCCAGCACCGGAAGCCCCCCGGCCAGGGAGAGGGCCTTGAAGTAGGGCTCGTCAAAGCGGAAGACCACGGTGTGATCGTCCGTCGCCTCCACCGCCTCCAGTCGCCGGTAGTAGGCGCGCTGGCGCGGGGCGGCGATATCCTCGTCCATGATGAAGTCGTAGCTGAAGGCGACATCCTCGGCGGTGAGCGGCTCGCCGTCGGAGAAGCGCAGGTCGCGACGAAGCTCGAAGGTGATGGTCAGGCCGTCATCGCTGACCTCCCAGTCCCGCGCCAGCAGTCCCTCCCACTCCAGGGTCTCGGGGTCGCGGACGAGCAACGACTCCAGGACGTAGTTCTGGATCTCGCTGGCATAGGCGTCAGTGGAGACCAGCGGGCTCAGGGTCTCCAGCCCCTGAGCCAGGGCGTGGACCCGCCAGTCACCGGGGGCGAAATCGGGCTCCTGGCTGGCCTCGTGGGCACGCCGGAAGGCCGGCGGCACCGCCGACCGGTCCCCTTCCTCGGCGGTGCTGGCCGCAGGCCGGCGCGCCAGCTCCCGGCGCAGCTCGCCGATGCGATCGCGCTGTTCCTCCACGGCGGTGCGGATCTCGGCCAGCGCCTGCCACTGCCGGTCCACCTGGACCATGGCCAGCACGACGAGCAGGGCCGTCAGGGCGAAGCCGGCGATGGTAATGAAGGTAAGTCGGTTCAAGGGAACTCCCGGTGCCGAGCAGCCTGGTCCGAAGGCCGCCCTCACTATACGAACTCAGACCGCCGCATGCACCACCCCCGGCCTTCCCTCCTGCTCCGGGCGGTCGGCACAAGGCCCGGATACCAGGTACGCCGTAAAGACATCCCTGTCGGCTCGACGGCAGCATCCCTGCTGCCGACGACCCGGTATCCGGGCCGTCGCCGACCGCCGGGCCTTTTCGGGGAATACGCGGATGCCCGGAGCGGCGTTGCTTCCGGTCACCAAAGGCCTTACCGTAGCCCCCTGATCACACACCAATCTCACCGTCCCGTTGCGAGGAGGACACGCATGGGTTTTCTCAGCGGCAAGCGCGCGCTCATCGTCGGCCTGGCCAGTAATCGTTCCATCGCCTGGGGCATCGCCCAGGCCATGCACCGCGAGGGCGCCGAGCTCGCCTTCACCTACCAGAACGAAAAGCTCCAGTCCCGGGTCGAGGACCTCGCCGGCCAGCTCGGCTCCGAGATCACCATGCCCATGGACGTCTCCTCGGACGAGGAGATCGAGGCCGCCTTCAACCAGCTGGACAACTACTGGGACGGCCTGGACATCATCGTCCACGCCGTGGCCTTCGCGCCCAAGAGCGAACTGGAGGGCAACTACCTGGACGCGGTAACCCGCGAGGGCTTCCGCACCGCCCACGAGATCAGCTCCTACAGCTTCGCCGCCCTGGCCAAGGCAGCCCGGCCCATGATGGAGGGTCGCAACGGCAGCCTCATCACCCTGAGCTACCTGGGGGCCGAGCGCGCCATGCCCAACTACAACGTCATGGGCCTGGCCAAGGCGAGCCTGGAGGCCAACGTCCGCTACATGGCCGACTCCCTGGGCCCCGACGGGATCCGGGTCAACGCCGTCTCCGCCGGCCCCATCCGCACCCTGGCGGCCGCCGGGATCAGCGACTTCAAGCGCATGCTCGAAGAGGTGGAGGCCAACGCCCCCCTGCGGAAGAACGTCACCATCGACGAGGTGGGCAACACCGCCGCCTTCCTGGGCTCCGATCTCGCCTCCGGCATGACCGGCCAGGTCCTCTACGTGGACAGCGGCTTCTCCATTCTCGGCATGAACGGCTACTACAGCTGATTCAGGCCCCGGCGCCGGTCTCCGTCGGCGCCGTACTCCCCGAATAGGGCCGCTCGCCCTCCCATCGCGCCAGGATCACCGCCCCGGTGGCGTCGCTGAAGACGTTCACCGCCGTACGGGTCATGTCCAGCAGCCGATCCACCGCCAGGAGCAACCCGACGCCCTCCAGGGGCAGGCCGAGGCTGGTGAGGATGAGGGTGATGGCCACCAGGCTCGCCGCCGGCACCCCGGCCACGCCGATGGAGGTCGCCAGGGCCATGACTACCACCAGCGCCTGCTCCGCCAACCCCAGATCCAGGCCATAGGCCTGGGCGATGAAGAGAACCGCCGCGCACTCGTAGAGCGCCGTGCCGTCCATGTTCACCGTCGCCCCCAGGGGCAGGACGACGCTGGAGGTCCGGTTGGAGACGCCGGCCCCCTGCTCCACGCGGTTGAGCGTCATCGGCAGCGTCCCGGAGGAGGAGGCAGTGGAGAAGGCGGTAAGCAGCGCCGGGGCGAGATTGCGCAGGTGGCGGCGGGGGTCGATGCCGGTGGTCCACCACAGGGCCAGGGGGAGCACCACCAGGCCGTGGAAGAGCAGCGCCCCCAGGACGGTGGCGAAGAAGGTGGCCAGGGAGGCGAAGGCGTCCAGCCCGGTCTCGGCCACCGTGGTGGCCACCAGGGCGAAGACCCCCACCGGCGTCAGCCGCAGCACCCAGCCGGTGATCCGCATCATCACGGCGAAGGACTCGTCCCAGAAGGCGCGCAGGGTGGCGGCGCCCTCCCCCAGGCGGGCGATGGCCAGCCCCAGGACCAGGGCGAAGACGATGAGGCCCAGGAGCTGCCCCTCGGCCGCGGCGGCGAAGATGTTCTCGGGGATGAGCCGATCCAGGAGGCTCCACGCCTCATCCCCCTCGGCGCGCAGGGACTGGCCTACCTCGGCGGTCTCGGCATCCAGCCCCAGGGCGCCGGACACCGGTTCGCCGCCGCTGATCCCGGGCTGGACGAGGTTGACCGCCACCAGGGCCACCAGCACCGCCACCGCCCCCGAGGCGAGGTAGTAGGCGACGGTCCGCAACCCCAGCCGGCCCAGCCCCTGCCCGGCCCCGATCCCGGCGATGCCGCTGACCAGGGCGCTGACCACCAGGGGTACGACCAGGACGAAGAGGGCGTCCAGGAAGAGGCCGCCGACGGTCTCCAGGACGGCGTGGGGCGCGAGGCCGAACCAGCGGGTCTCCGGCGTCAGGGCCAGGCCCGCCGCCCCGCCGAGGACCAGGCTGCCCAGGACGAGGCGGGGGGAGACCGCCGCGGCACTCACGGCCTACTCCTCGTCGAGGTTGATCGTGACCTCCGCCTGCTCCCGGAGGGTGCCCACCAGGCCGGCGAACTCGGCACGGGCATTGGCCTCGGTCAGCTGGCGCCGTATCCGTTGCCGCTCCCCCTCTTCCATGGCCTCCGCGTCCCCGGCACTGACCCCGAAGACCCCGATGACAGCGCGATCACCATTCCCCAGGGTCGCGGTGCCGAAGCTGGTCCCGTCGCCCGGACGGGCCATCCGGAAGGCCTCCTGGGTAACGGCGCCGGGTAGCTCGTCCGACCGCCGACCGACGGTGCGCGAGGCCTCCCACCCGGACAGCGCCTCCGGCGATTCCCCTTCGGCCAGGCGCTCTTGCAGTTCTTCGGCCCGCTCATCGGCCGCCTCCGCCGCGCGATCCCGCGCCAGGGTCTGCCGGATGCGATCCTCTACCGCCTCCAAGGGCCGCCGCTCGGCCGGCTCGTGCTCCCGGACCCGGACGACCACGACGCGGTCGTCATCGAGTTCCAGGAGCTCGCTGTTGTAACGCTCCTCCAGGACCTCCGCCTCGAAGGCGGCCTCGACCACCGCCTCCTCGCTGGCCAGCCCCTCGTCGGCGCCGTCCCGGCCGAAGGGGCCGGCCTCCCGGATCTCGAGACCCAGGGAATCCGCCGCCGGCTGAAGGGTGTCGGCGTGCTCGTAGGCGAGGTTCGCCAGCTCCTCGGTGGCCTCCACGAAGCGGCGCTCGGCCCGCCCCTGACGCAGCGTCCGCGCCAGCTGATCACGGACCTCCTCGAAGGGTGGCACCTCGGCCTCCTCGACCTCCTCCAGGCGGACGAGGTGGTAGCCGAACTCCGAGCGAACTGGTCCGACCACCTCCCCCGGCTCCATACCGAAGGCGGCATCGGTGACGGCGGGGTCCAGGTCATCGCGGGTGAACCAGCCCAGGTCCCCACCCTCGCTGGCGGTGGCCCGATCCTCGGAGTGCTCGCGGGCCAGTTCGGCAAAATCCTCCCCCTCGCTCTGCTCCGCCAGAATCTTCTCGGCCTCCGCGCGGGCCTCCTCCCAGCCCTCGTCACCACTACCCTGGGCGGTAAAGAGGATGTGGCGGGCGCGGCGCCGTTCCGGCTCGCCGAATTCGTCCTGGCGCGCCTCGTACTCCTCGCGCAGCGCCTCTTCGTCGATCTCGATATCCTCGGCGACGTCATCCATGTCCAGCTCGACGTAGGCGATACGCACCCGCTCCGGGGTCCGGTAGCGCTCGGGGTGTTCGTCGTAGTGGGCGCGGATGTCCGCCTCGGGGACGGCGTCCGGATCGGCGAAGTCGTCCAGGGGCAGGCGCAACCAGCCCACCTCGCGCTGCTGTCGCCAGAGGGCGATGTAGTCTTCCACCTGGCGGGGGGTGACCAGGGCCGTATCCTCGACACCGGCGCGAAGCTGCTGGACCAGGAGGTCCCGGCGGACACGGTCCTCGAACTGGCCCGGCAACATGCCCTGGCTGGACAGGGCCTGCTCGTAGCGCTCGCGGGAGAACTCGCCACTGTCCTGGAAGGAGCGTACGGCCCGGATCCGAGAGGCGAGTTCCTCGTCACCAATGGTATATCCGGCACCATCCAGTGCCCACAGGAGCAGTTCCTCCTCCACCATTCCGTCGAGGACCTGGCGGCGGATGGTCGCCTCGTCGAAGCCGGCGGCGGCCATGTCCTCCCCGAGGACCTCCTGCAGCTGCTGCCGACGCTGATAAAAGGCGCGCTGGAACTCCTGCCGGTCGATGGACTTGCCTTCCACCTCGGCCACCGACGGGGCCCCGCCCCCTCCGGTGTATTCCTGGACGCCCCAGAGGGCGAAGGGGATGGTGATGAGTATGACGATGACCCAGGCGACCCAGCCCTGGGCCCGGCTACGAATGGCGTCGAGCATGGTTGGTCCGTCCGATCGGGAATCCATGAGAAAGGGGCGTACCCGCAGGCACGCCCCTTTTCGTGGTAGTCGGCGGGGGCCCTGCGGTCCCCGGACTACCGCGGGAGCGACCCGGGGGCCGCCGCCGCGTGACCTTCAATGGTGGGTGCTGAGGGGCTCGAACCCCCGACATTCGCCTTGTAAGGGCGACGCTCTCCCAGCTGAGCTAAGCACCCGTCTCTGAGCGTGTACTCAGTTCACCGCATCCTTGAGGGCCTTGCCGGGCTTGAAGGCAGGGACCTTGGCTGCGGCAATCTTGATCTCCTCGCCGGTACGCGGGTTACGGCCGGTACGGGCAGCGCGCTCACGCACAGAGAAGGTCCCGAAACCGACGATGCTGATCTGGTCGTTCTTCTTCAGCGCATCAGTGACGGCATCCACCGTCGCATCCAGCGCCCGACCGGCGGCAGCCTTGGAAAGATCAGCCCCTTCGGCAATGGCGTCGATGAGTTCAGACTTATTCACGCGACTTCCCCTCTTTGTTCTTGAAAACTCGCCGTCCGTAGCCCGGCGGCAGCGAAATGGGTGCCTGCGGTTATATCAATGGCACGAAACGACTGTCAATGAAGCCCGTCACGGGCCCACTGGCCACCGCCAGACTTCCCTCCGAGGGCGATGCCCCAGTGCGAGCCCACTATGGGCCATCCGGAGAGCGGGATCAACCCGAGACGGCGCGTGCGCGCCGTCTCCATCCCGGGAGAGGAAAATCAGTGGTGCCGCCGGGCCTCCTCGGACTCTGCATCGTCGGGAGCGACGTCAAGCAGTTCCATGTCCTCCTCGGCCCGCGGCTCCGGCATGTGCTCCAGGGCCAGGGTGAGGACCTCGTCGATCCAGCGCACGGGCCGGATATCCAGGGCCTGCTTGACGTTCTTCGGGATCTCCGCGAGATCCTTGCGGTTTTCCTCCGGGATGATCACCGTCTTGAGACCACCGCGGTGGGCCGCCAGGAGCTTTTCCTTGAGGCCGCCGATGGGCAGCACCTCGCCCCGCAGGGTGATCTCGCCGGTCATGGCCACATCGGCACGGACCGGGATCTCGGTGAGCGCCGAGACCAGGGCGGTGCACATGCCGATGCCGGCGCTGGGGCCGTCCTTGGGCGTGGCGCCCTCCGGGACGTGGACATGGACGTCGCGCTTCTCGTAGAAGCCCGCCGGGATACCCAGGCGCGCGGAGCGGCTGCGGACCACGCTCATGGCGGCGTCGATGGACTCCTTCATGACGTCGCCGAGCTGCCCGGTGACCTTGTGCTTGCCCTTGCCGGGGACGATGGCGGTCTCGATGGTGAGCAGCTCGCCCCCCACCTCGGTCCAGGCGAGGCCGGTGACCCGGCCCACCTGGTCGCTCTCCCCGGCCACGCCGTAGCGGAACCGCCGGACCCCGAGGTACTTGTCGAGGTTCTTGGGGCTGACGCTGACCTTCGCCCGGCCCTTCTCGCCCACGACCAGCTCCTTGACCACCTTGCGCGCCACCTTGGCGATCTCGCGCTCCAGGTTCCGCACCCCGGACTCCCGGGTGTAGTGACGCACCACATCGCGCAGGGCGGCGTCGGAGACCTTGAGTTCACCCTCTTTCAGGCCGTTAGCCTTGACCTGGCCCGGTACGAGGTAGCGCTTGGCGATATTGACCTTCTCGTCCTCGGTGTAACCGGGGATACGGATGACCTCCATGCGGTCCAGCAGGGGACCGGGGATGTTCATGGTGTTGGCGGTGGTGATGAACATCACCTCGGAGAGGTCGTAGTCCACCTCGAGGTAGTGGTCGTTGAACTCGTGGTTCTGCTCCGGGTCCAGGACCTCCAGCAGGGCCGAGGCCGGGTCGCCCCGGAAGTCCATGGCCATCTTGTCGATCTCGTCCAGGAGGAAGAGCGGGTTCTTCTTCTCCGTCTTGATGATGTTCTGCATCAGCTTGCCCGGCATGGAGCCGATATAGGTCCGGCGGTGGCCGCGGATCTCGGCCTCGTCGCGGACGCCACCCAGGCTCATGCGGGTGAAACGGCGGTTGGTGGAGCGGGCGATGGAGCGCGCCAGGGAGGTCTTGCCCACCCCGGGCGGACCCACCAGGCAGAGGATGGGGCCCTTGAGCTTGCGGGCGCGCTTCTGCACCGCCAGGTACTCCAGGATCCGCTCCTTCACCTCCTCCAGGCCGTAGTGGTCGGCCTCCAGGACCTCCTGGGCCTTGTTGAGGTCGTTGCGGACCCGCGTCTTGGTCTTCCACGGCACCGAGACCATGGTCTCCACGTAGTTGCGGACCACGGTGGCCTCGGCGGACATGGGCGACATCATCTTGAGCTTGTTGAGCTCCTGGGTCGTCTTGTCGTAGGCCGCCTTGGGCATGCCGGCCTTCTCGATCTTCTGCTCGAGCTCCTCGACCTCGTTGGGCGCATCCTCGAGCTCGCCGAGTTCCTTCTGGATGGCCTTCATCTGCTCGTTGAGGTAGTACTCGCGCTGGGACTTCTCCATCTGCCGCTTCACGCGGCCGCGGATGCGCTTCTCCACCTGCAGCAGGTCGATCTCGGTCTCCAGCAGGCCGAGGATGTGCTCCAGCCGGTCCCGCGGGTTGGCGATCTCCAGGAGGTTCTGCTTCTCCTCGATCTTCAGCGCCATGTGGGCGGCGATGGTGTCCGCCAGCCGGCCCGGGTCCTCGATGCCCGAGAGGGAGGAGAGGATCTCCGGCGGGATCTTCTTGTTGAGCTTCACGTACTGCTCGAACTGGGAGATCACCGACCTGGTCAGCACCTCGGCCTCGCGCTCGTCCACCTCACCACCCTCCAGGGCGGCATAGCTGGCGCGGAAGTAGTCCTCGGTGGCCTCGTAGGCCTGGATCCGGGCGCGCTGGCTCCCCTCCACCAGCACCTTCACCGTCCCGTCGGGGAGCTTGAGGAGCTGGAGGATGGAGGCGACGGTGACGATGTCGTGGATCTCGTCGGTGCCCGGGTCATCGGTCTCCGCGCTCTTCTGCGCGGCCAGGAGGATGGGGGTCTCCTCCTCCTGGGCCCGCTCCAGGGCGGCAATGGACTTGGTCCGCCCGACGAAGAGCGGGATGACCATGTGGGGATAGACGACGACGTCCCGCAGCGGCAGAAGCGGCGCGGAACCCGAGGTCACGACGGGCGCAGTGGATTCCTCGGATGCCATGGGATACCTCTTGCAATAGGGGGGGTCCACCGGCGGACCCCGAATACCTGACTACACTATGGGGTCACTACCGGCGGCTTTCAAGCGGGGGGTCAGTGGTCGGTGGCGGCCTGCTGCTGCTCGCCACCCTCGTAGATGAAGATGGGCTGCGTCTCCTCTTTGATGACGCCCTCGTCGATGACCACCTTGGCCACGCCCTCCATGGACGGGAGATCGTACATGGTCTCCTGGAGGTGGTGCTCCAGGATGGAGCGCAGGCCGCGGGCGCCGGTCTTACGCTCCATAGCCTTGCGCGCCACGGCCCGCAGGGCATCCTCCCGGAATTCCAGCTCCACGCCCTCCATCTCGAACAGGCGGGCGTACTGCTTGGTCAGGGCGTTCTTGGGCTCGGTGAGGATCTCGATGAGGGCGTCCTCGTCGAGTTCATCCAGCACGGCGAGCACCGGCACCCGACCGACGAACTCCGGGATAAGCCCGAACTTCACCAGGTCCTCCGGCTCGGCGGTGTGCATCAGCGCCTGCTCGGAGGCCTTGTCATCACTGGAACGGATCTCGGCACCGAAGCCGATGCCACCCTTCTCGGTACGCTCGCGGACCACCTTGTCCAGACCGGCGAAGGCGCCGCCGACGATGAACATGATGTTCTTGGTGTCCACCTGCAGGAACTCCTGCTGGGGATGCTTGCGCCCGCCCTGGGGCGGCACCGAGGCGACGGTCCCCTCGATGAGCTTGAGCAGGGCCTGCTGCACGCCCTCCCCGGAGACGTCCCGGGTAATGGAGGGGTTGTCCGACTTGCGGGAGATCTTGTCGATCTCGTCGATGTAGACGATGCCGTTCTGCGCCTTCTCGACGTCGTAGTCGCACTTCTGCAGCAGCTTCTGAATGATGTTCTCCACGTCCTCGCCGACGTAGCCCGCCTCGGTAAGGGTGGTGGCATCGGCGATGGTGAAGGGGACGTTGAGCATCCGCGCCAGGGTCTCGGCCAGCAGGGTCTTGCCGGAGCCGGTGGGCCCGATGAGCAGGATATTGCTCTTCGCCAGCTCCACGTCATCCTTGCGCTGGCTGCTCTCCAACCGCTTGTAGTGGTTGTAGACCGCCACGGAGAGCGCCTTCTTGGCCGTGTCCTGGCCGATGACGTACTCCCCGAGGGTGCCGTGGATCTCCGACGGGGTGGGCAGCTTGTTGCGGCCGGTGCTCGACTCCTGCTCCTGGATCTCCTCGCGGATGATCTCGTTGCAGAGGTCCACGCACTCGTCGCAGATGAACACGGACGGGCCGGCGATGAGCTTGCGGACCTCGTGCTGGCTCTTGCCGCAGAAGGAACAGTAGAGCAGCTTCTCGTCGCCGCCGTGCTTTTCGTCGCTCATTGAACCACCTCGCTGTGCCTGGGTTCGAGGGTGCCGCGCACCGGAACTTCGCGGCGGATGTCAGGCACCCGCATCCGCCCCGCGATGGGTCATGACCTCGTCGATCAGGCCGTACTCCACCGATTCCTCGGCGCTCATGAAGAAGTCGCGGTCGGTATCCCGACTGACCTTCTCCTCGTCCTGACCGGTGTGGTGGGTCATGATCTTGTTGAGCCGCTCGCGGACCTTGAGGATCTCGTTGGCGTGGATCTCGATGTCCGACGCCTGGCCCTGGAAGCCGCCCAGGGGCTGGTGGATCATCATCCGCGAGTGCGGCAGGGCGAACCGCTTGCCCGCCGCGCCGGCGGTGAGCAGCAGTGCCCCCATGCTCGCCGCCTGGCCCACGCACATGGTTGCCACGTCCGGCTTGATGAACTGCATGGTGTCGTAGATGGACAGCCCGGCGGTCACGGAGCCGCCGGGGCTGTTGATGTAGAGGTGGATATCCTTGTCGGGATTCTCGGACTCCAGGTAGAGGAGCTGGGCCACGATGAGGTTGGCCATGTGGTCCTCCACCGGCCCCGTCAGGAAGATGACCCGTTCCCGGAGCAGGCGCGAGAAGATGTCGTAGGCACGCTCCCCGCGGGCGCTCTGCTCCACGACCATGGGGACGAGGCCGGAGTTCTGGATCTCCGGCGCCATGCCCTGTCCTTCGCCTTCGCTCATGCGTTCTCCCCCTCTGCCTCTTCGGCGCCGGGATTCATCAGTTCCTGGAAGCTCATGGGCTTTTCGGTTACATGGGCCCGCTCGGCGAACCATTCAACCACCTTGCCCTCGAGAACCAGGGACTCCACTTCCGCCAGTCGCTGGCGGTCCCCGTAATAATAGTCGATCACCTGCTGCGGCTGCTCGTAGGGTGCGGCGATCTCTTCCACCTTCTCCCGCACCTCGTCGCGGTCCGCCTGCAGGCCCTCGTCCTCCACGACCTTCGACAGGATGAGGCCCAGCGCCACCCGGCGCCGCGCCTGCTCGTCGAACATGGAGCGGTCGAGATTGACGTCCTGGGCCGCGGCCCCCTGGGACTGCATCTGCTGACGCATCTGCTCCACCAGGTTGTCCGCCTCCTGGTCCACCAGGCCCTGGGGCAGCTCCAGGCCGTGGTTCTGCCACAGCTGCTCCATCACCTGGTCCTTCACCCGCTCGCGCAGGCGCTGGTTGAGCTCGCGCTCCATGTTGGAGCGGACCTCGTCGCGCAGGGCCTGGACGCTGTCCATGCCCAGGGAGGCGGCGAACTCCTCGGTGACCTCGGGCAGCTGCGACGCCTCGACCTTCTTCACCGTGGTCTCGAAGCGGGCGGTCTTTCCGGCCAGGTCCTCCACCGGGTAGTCCTCGGGGAAGGTGACCGACAGCTCGGGGTGCTCGCCGGCAGAGGCGCCGCGCAGGCCGTCCTCGAAGCCCTCGAGCATGCGCGCGGAGCCGATCTCCACGGCGAAGTCGTTCGCCTCGCCGCCCTCGAAGGCCTCGCCGTCGACGTAGCCCTTGAAGTCCAGGGTGACGCGGTCGCCCTCCTCGGCGGCCCCGTCCTTCTCGACCCACTCCTTGCGCTGCTCGCGGATCATGTCGAGGGTCCGATCCACGTCGGCCTCCTCGATGGTGACCTGCGGGCGCTCCACCTCCAGGGAGGCGGCGTCGGGGACGGTGACCTCGGGGTAGACCTCGAAGCGGGCGGTGAAGGTGAGCTTGCCGTCATCGCCGATCTGCGGCGCCTCCACCTCGGGGGTGCCGGCGGGGCTGAGCTCCTGCTGGCCCAGCGCCTCGATGAGCGAGGACTGGATCACCTCGCCGACCACCTCCTCGCGGACCTGCGGCCCGTACCGCTTGCGCATGACCGACAGCGGCACCTTGCCGGGACGGAAGCCGTCGATCCGGGCATTCTTGCGCATCTGCTCCAGCCGCTGGTCCACCTGGGAGGTGACCCGGTCCTCGGGGACGGTGACCGTGAGCCGTCGCTCCAGGCCACCGGGGGATTCGACGGAAACGTCCATCTCGACTCCTCTTGTCGGATTCTTCAATTTCAACGCGATTGATCTTCCCGTGACAACCGACCACGGGTGGGGTTTCCCCGAAAGCTGGTGCGAAAGGCGAGACTCGAACTCGCACGGGCAAAGCCCACTGGATCCTAAATCCAGCGCGTCTACCATTCCGCCACTTTCGCGTGGATCCGCCGCAGTATACCGACTGTGTCCACGGCTGCCCAATCACCCGGAATGGCGGGCGGGAGGGTCGATCCCGCCGGTATCCCGACGGCAACGGGCCCGCCCCCGGAGGGACGGGCCCGTGGCTTACCGCCCTCCCCGGGCGGTGTTACGCCGGCGTCTCGCCGCGGCGCTCGGCCTTGCGCTGGAGGTGCCGCTCGTACAGGTAGTAGAGCAGCGGGATGACGAACAGCGTCAGCGCCGTGGAGGCGAAGACCCCGAACATTAGCGAGATGGCCAGGCCGCCGAAGACCGGGTCGGTGAGGATCACCGAGGTGGCGATGATGAGCGCCAGGGCGGTGAGCATGATGGGCCGCAGCCGCGCGATGCCGGCGTTGAGCACGGCATCGAAGAGGCCCTCACCGGCCCGCCGGTTGTCCAGGATGAAGTCGATGAGCAACAGGGAGTTGCGCACCACGATCCCGGCCAGGGCGATGACCCCGATCATGGAGGTAGCGGTGAAGTGCTGCCCCATGGCCCAGTGGCCCGGGAAGACTCCGACCATGGTCAGCGGGATCGCCCCCATGACGATGATCGGCACCATGAAGGAGCCGTAGTAGCCCACCAGCACCAGGTAGATGAGGATGATGGCCACGGCGAAGGCCGAACCCAGGTCGCGGAAGACGTCCAGGGTCAGGCGCATCTCCCCGTCCCAGCGGATGCTGTAGCCGGTGGTATCGGGGGAGGCCATGAAGTACTGGTCCAGCTCCACGCCGCTGGGCAGGGAGTTGTTGCGCAGGTAGTCCCACATCTTCAGCACCGCGTAGACCTGGCTGGTGGAGCCCAGCTCCCCGGTGACATAGGCCACCGGCCGCTGGTTGCGGTGCTCGATGGGCTTGGGCGTGGGCCGCTCCTCGATGGTCGCGATCTCGGTGAGCGGGATCTGCCGGCCCTGCTCGTTGGTGAAGAAGATGTCCTCCAGGTCGTCCACGTCCACCCGCGCCTCGGTGGGGATCTGGACGTGGATCGGCACCGGCTCCTGGGCGGTATCCATGTGGATGGTGCCGATGTCCCGACCGTCCAGGAAGGCGTGCAGGGTCTGCGCCACCTCCGCCGGCATGATCCCGGCCAGGGCCGCCTTCTCCCGGTTCACCTGGATGTCGTACTCCCGGGTATCGGCGGCCACCGAGGTGTCGATGTCCACCACGTCCTCGGTCTCCTCGAAGACCTCGGTCCGTAGCTCCCGGGCGATCTCGCGGACCTTGTCGTAGTCGGGGCCGTAGACCTCGGCGAGGATGGTGGAACGTACCGGCGGCCCCGGCGGGTCCTCCACCAGCTTGATGTTGGCATCGAAGCGATCGCCGATGGCGTCCAGCTCCGGCCGCAGATTGCGCACGATCTCGATGGAGGAGATGTCGCGGTGGTGCTTGTTGGTGAGGTTCACCCGCACCGCGCCGACATGCTCGCCCTCCTTGAGGGTGTTGCCCCGGAGCAGGCCGTTGAAGTCGACCACGCCGGACATGCCCACGGTGGGCTCGTAGCTCTCCACCTCCGGATGCTCCCGCAGGACATCCCCGATGGCGCGCGCCACCCGGTCGGTGCGCTCCAGGGCGGTCCCCTCGGGCATGTCGATGGTGACGTTGAAGGTACTGGTGTTGTTCTTGGGCAGCATCATGAACTTCACCTTGTCGAAGGCCGGCATGGCCAGCACGCCCACCATCAGGGCGATGACAATGAGGAAGAACAGGATGCGCGCCCAGATGGAGCGAAGGATGGGCCGCATGATCACGGCATAGAGCTTCTCCAGGATCCCCCGCTTGTGCTCCTCGATGCTCTCGTGGCCGCCATCCCCGGTCTTGAGGAAGCGGTAGGCGAGATAGGGGGCCACGGTATAGGCGATGGCCAGGGAGACGATCATCGCCGTGGGCACGAAGAAGGGGATGGGCGCCATGTAGGGCCCCATCATCCCGGTCACCCAGAACATCGGCACCAGCGCCAGGGCCACGGTGAAGGTGGCCACGTTCGTCGGCTTGCCGATCTCGTTGACCGCGTCGATGGCGGTCTCCAGGTAGTCCTTCACCTTGCCGCTGTAGTGGCGGTAGATGTTCTCGATGACGACGATGGAGTCGTCCACCAGCAGCCCCAGCGCCAGAATGAGGGCGAAGAGCGTGATCCGGTTGATGGTCTGGCCCATGGCGTAGCCGATGGCCAGGGTCAGAAAGAGGATGAGCGGGATGGTGATGGTCACGATCCCGGCGGCCCGCCACCCCAGGAAGAGGATGAGCAGGACCACGACGCTGCCGATGGCGATCCCCAGGTGCTCGATGAGGAAGTTCACCGCCTGGTTGGCCTTGGCGCCGTCGTTGCGGGTGACATCCACCCGCACATCCTCGGGGATGACGTCGCCGCGGATCTCGTCCAGGCGCTCCAGGACCCGCTCGGCGACGAAGACGGCGTTGGCCTCCGGCTTCTTGGCGATGGCCATGCGCACCGCCGGAATCTCCAGATTCTGCGGCCGCTCGCCGGTGTAGGCGGCGCCGTAGCCGATGCGGGTGACATGGTCGAGATCGCCGGCGCCGTCGGTAATGGTCGCCACGTCCTTGAGGAAGACCGGCTGGTGGCGCTCCAGGGCGACCACCACATCCCCCACGGCATCGGCGTCCTCCAGCATGCCCCCGGCGCGCACCGGGAAGGTGGTGTTGTCCCGGGTGAGCTGGCCGGAGGGGATGTCGACGTTGGTCGCCTCCAGGACCTCGGATATATCCAGCAGGGTGACGTTGTAGTCCCGCATGGCCTCCAGATCGAGGTCCACGTTGATAGTGCGCGAGCGGCCGCCGTGGACGTGGGAGGCCGAGGCCCCCTCAACCCGGCGCAGGTGCTCGATGGCGTCCAGCCCGATCTGGCGCAGTTCCATGTCGTTGCGCTCTTCCGACGCCAGGGAGATCTTCATCACCGGGACGTCATCCACGTCCACCCGCTGGATGATGGGGTCGTTGGTCCCCGGCGGCATCTGGTCCATGTTCGACATGATCCGGTCGTAGAGCTTGACCAGGGAGGCCTCCTTGTCCTCGCCCACGTTGAACCGGACCGTCACCACGCCCATGGAGTCCCGCGCCTGGGCGAAGGTGTCGTCGATGCCGGGCATGCCCTGGAGGATGGACTCCAGCGGCTTGACCACCAGCTCCTCCACCTCCTCCGGCGAGGCTCCGGGCTTGGAGACCACCACGTTGGCCGCCGGGACCACGATCTGCGGATTCTCCTCCCGCGGGGTGAAGTTCAGCGCGAAGATCCCCACCAGAAAGGAGAAGAGGATGATGAGCAGGGTGAGCTTGTTGTCGATGAAGGCGCGGGCGATGGAGCCGGCGATGTTGGGCCGGATCCCCTCGTCGCTGCCGTTGTTCGATTCGGCCATGGCGTTCGTTCTCCTCTAGCGGGCCTGCTACTGCCGAATGGGGGTGCCGTCGACGATGTCGTCCAGGTCGCCGACCACCAGCGTCTCGTCGCCTTCGAGGCCCGCCAGGACGTCGCGATAGCGGCCACGCTCCTTGCCGGGCTCCACCAGCCGCGCCCGGGCCTTGCCCTCCTCGAGGACAAAGACGTGGGGCATGTCCCAGCGCTGCACGATGGCGCTGGCCGGGACGCGGACCTGCCCGTTACGGACCCGCGCCTCGGTCACCGATCGGTCCACCGCCTCGCGCTCGGCGAAGGGGGTGGCCTCCTCGGCCTCGTGGACGCAGCCGGCCAGGGACAGCCCGACCAGCGCGGCGATGACTACGGTGCCTGCACGCATCACGGCATCTCTCCCATTGCGGAACCCTCGTCGTCCAGAAGCCGGCCCTGGGCCGCGGTGAGCCGCAGCATGCCGGTCTGGAGGGCGTGGCGGGCACTCAGGACCTCGTTGCGCGCCTTGACCAGCCGGCCCTCGGCCTGGAGGACGTCGATCAGGATGGTCCGGCCCTGGCCGTAGCGGCTATCCACCTGGGCGACGTTCTTTTCGGCCCGTTCCACGGTCCCCCGGCTGTTCTCCAGCCGCTGGCGGGCCAGCTCGATGTCGTCCACCGCCTGACGGACCTCGTTGCGGATGGACTGCTCGCGCTCGGCGATCTCGGCGCGGACCCGCTCGGTGCGCTGGCGCGCCGCCGCCGCCTTGCTGCTGGCGGTGCCCCCGTCCCAGAGCTGGTAGCTCACCTGGGCCGTGGCGCGCCAGGCGGTATTGTCGTAAGCAGAGTTCTCGCCGTAGGTGTTGCCGGAGGCGACGAGATTGACCTGCGGGCCGTAGGCGGCCTCCTCCATGTCCACCTGGGCACGCTGGGCCGCCCGCTGAGCCCGCAGCGATTCCAGATCCCGGCGGCTGGCCAGCGCCTCGTCCTGGAGGGTCTCCAGCCCGGCGATCTCCGGTATCTCGTCCACCGGGGGCAGTTCCGCCACCTCCACCGGCTCGCCTCGGTCCAGCCCCATGACCAGCCGCAGCCGGTTGCGGGCCTGGCGCACCCGCTCCCGCGCCTGGTCGCGGGTGGCCTCCATCTCGTTGAGATTGACCTCGGCGGTGAGCTGATCGGACTCCACGATGCGGCCATCCCGGACCAGCCGGCGCGTGGTATCGGCGTGTTCCCGGGCGGCCGCCACCGCCTCCTCGGCGATGGTCAGGCCGCGCTCGGCGGCCTGGACCGCGAGGTAGGCGCGCCGGGTCTGGTAGGCGATAACCTCCCGGGCGCGCAGGTGGCCCAGTTCCGCCGCCTGGTGGGCCGACTCGGCCCCATCCACGCCGGCGCTCACCCGGCCCCCGGTGTAGAGGGGATAGCGTACCTCCACGCCGGTGGACATCAGGAAACTGGGATCGGGGTTGTTGAGTTCGTCCGGGTCGAAATCCCCGAGATCCGGCGGCTGAGAAGCCATGTCGGCCTCGATGTTCCCCGCCTGGAGCTTGTGGGAGAAGGCGTCCAGCGGATTGTTGCTGGCACTGCCGCTGGCGGTGAGGGCCACCTGCGCCGACCCCGCCGAGCGTGCCGCCTCCAGGTCCGCCTCCGCCGCGCCGATGGAGGCCTGGCTGGCATCCAGGCGCGGATTGTGGCTCAGGGCGTGGTCCACTGCCGCCTCGCGGTCGAAGAAGGCCGCCCCGGCCGGTGGTGCCAGGGCCAGTGCCGCCGCGGCGGCGACCGCCCGCATCCCGTGTCGCATCACTCGTGCCCTCCTGGGAATTTCACCGATACGGCATTATAGCGATAGCGTTTCATTATTCAATAATGTTCTTGAAGATTCCCGCCATCGCCTGCCGGTCACACCTCCGTTAGAATAGCGGCCAACGGGGCATAGCGCAGTCTGGTAGCGCGCCAGCTTTGGGAGCTGGATGTCGCAGGTTCAAATCCTGCTGCCCCGACCAGATACCCCCGGCAGGTACCCCGGGCACGGCCATGACCCCTCCCCGCGATCCCCGCCCCTGGTCGGTCTACATCCTGGAACTCGCCAGCGGCGCCTGGTACACCGGCATCGCCACCGATGTCGACGCCCGCTACCGCGCCCACGCCGCCGGCCGCGGCGCCCGCGCCGTGCGCCTGGGGGGCGGACCCCAACGGCTGGTCTGGCAGCAGGGAGAACTCAGCCACACCGATGCCCTGCGCCTGGAGCACGCCATCAAGACGCTGCGCCGGTCACAGAAGGTCGCCCTCGTCCGCGGCGACCGGGACTGGCGCGCCCTGCTCCCGGATAACTAGGATCCGGCCCCTGCTACGCCTCCCCGAACAACCCCGCGGTTGGCCCGGGTCCCTGCGATCTTCCGGCGCAGAACCCTTGCACCGACCACCGCCCACCGGCAGGGTACGTACCACCCTATCCACAGGATCCGAACCATGACCGAACCCACCCGGATGGAGGCCATCCTCACCGGCGACCTCGACCCCGACGACGTCACCGTGGGCGAGCTCCTGCGCGAGATGGCCACCCTGG
>JBNJED010000002.1:0-56204 GCA_051745535.1 Pseudomonadota bacterium
GGGCGGGCTGGAGATGGCCCTGCTGCGGATGATCGCCTTCCGCCCCGACGATGCCACGGCCGCCCCCGCGCCGCGCTCCGACGGCGGGGCGACGGCCGGTACCGGAGCGGCCACACCCAGCGCCCCGACCGGGGAGGCGCCGACCGGGGAGACGCCGGCGAGCGAATCGCGAGACCGGCTCCGGACCCTTCTGGATCAGGGCCCGGAAGCGTCGGCGGGCGAACAGCCGGCCCCGGAACCAGAATCAGTGCCCGAGCCCGAGCCCGAGCCCGAGCCAGCACCGGCGCCGATGGAGACGGGCGTACCGGCCCCGGAGGCTGATTCCGCCCCGGAAGGGGCCGAGCCGCCGCCCGCGGCGCCGCTGTTCGAGGAGGCCGGGGAGCCCGACCCGGAGCCCGCCGGGCCGGAAGCCGGGCCCCCCGAGGCGCCCGGGCTGGACACGTCGGCCCTGGGCAGCACGCCGCCGCCGGAGGAGCCCGCGGCGCCGGGGGCCGGCGCCGGTGACCCGGACCCCGAGACCTGGCGCAGCTGGGTCGCCGCCATGCCGACCAAGGGGCTCACCCGGGAGCTGCTGCGCCACACCGCCTGGCGCGGGCGCAGCGGCAACCGGGTGACCCTGGCGCTGGAGGCATCGCGCCAGCCGCCGGACAGCGACCGCTACGCCGAGCGCATCGCCGAGGCCCTGGCCCTCTACCTGGGCGAGACGGTCAAGGTGGAGCTGGTCCCCGAGGAGGGGCCGGAGACGCCGGCGGCGCTGGCGGAGCGGGCCGAACAGGAGCAGGTGGAGTCGGCGCGGGAGGCCATCCAGACCGATCCGATGGTCCAGCAACTCTGCGATACTTTCGATGCGCGGGTGGATCCCGCCACGATCCGCCCACGGGAGGACGGGGAGAGCACCCCGGACTCCGACACAACCGGAACAGGAGGGTAAGACCCATGAAAGGCGGTATCGGCAACATGATGAAGCAGGCCCAGCAGATGCAGGAGCAGATGCAGAAGGCCCAGGAAGAACTCGCCGAGATGGAAGTGACCGGTGAGGCCGGCGGCGGCATGGTGAAGGTGACCATGACCGGGCGCCACGACGTCAAGCGCGTGAACATCGACGACAGCCTCATGGGCGACGACCGCGAGATGCTCGAGGACCTGCTGGCTGCCGCGGTGAACGACGCCGTGCGCAACGTCGAGCAGGCCAGCCAGGAGAAGATGTCCGGCCTCACCGAGGGCCTGAATCTCCCCGCCGGCATGAAGCTCCCCTTCTGAGCCCATGGCGGCCAGCCCCCTCATCAGCGGCCTGATGGAGGCCCTGCGGACCCTGCCCGGGGTGGGGCCGAAATCGGCCCAGCGCATGGCCTACCACCTGCTGGAGCGGGACCGGGAGGGTGCGCGCAACCTGGCCGGGGCGCTGACGGCGGCGGTGGAGAAGGTCGGCCACTGCCAGCGCTGCCGGACGCTCTCCGAGACCGAGTTCTGCGCCCTCTGCGCCGATCCGGGCCGGGACCGCAGCCTGCTCTGCGTGGTGGAGTCGCCAGCGGACGTGGAGGCCATGGAGCAGTACACCGACTACCGGGGGCTCTACTTCGTCCTCGGCGGCCACCTCTCGCCCCTGGATGGGATCGGCCCGGAGGCCATCGGCCTGGACCGGCTGGAGGCGCTCCTGGAGGAGGGGGAGGTGGCCGAGGTGGTCCTAGCCACCAACCCCACCGTGGAGGGGGAGGCCACCGCCCACTACATCGGCGAGCTGGTCCGCCCGCGCGGGATCACCATCACCCGGATCGCCTACGGTGTCCCCCTGGGCGGGGAGCTGGAGTACGTCAACGGCGATACCCTCTCCCACGCCTTCAGCGGCCGGCGCGAGGTCTGATCGGTCACGCCTTCCGGGAGTGGGCTGATAGCTCGGTCATGGCCGTAGCGGCCCGCTCGCAGAGCTGGCGGAACAGATTGTACTGTTCCACATCCAGGCGGCAGTCCAGGCTGGCACAGTCGCCGTAGAAGAGCCCCACCGGTCGGTCGTGGACGAAGACCGACATGGCCATGAAGTTCCGGGTGTCCAGCTTGTTCGCCAGCGCCGGTGGCAGGTAGGGGGCCAGCTCGTCGGTGTTGTCGGCGTTGCACCACAGCGCCCGCGGCGCCTCCATGAGTTTGCTGAACAGGTGCGGCGGCTCCATGGCCAGGGATTCCCGGGCCAGTTCCTCCGTGCCGTGTCCCCCCAGGGTCGCGCGGGCACGCAGGGCGCTGCGGTCGGGATTGAGCATGGCGAAGACCACCCGCTCCAGCCCCACGTGGTGGTGGAGCCCCTCTAGGACCAGGTGCATGGCATCCGGCAGGGTGTGGCTGCCGTCGATGGCCTGGAGTAGCCGTTGGACGGCATCCGTCTCGCCCTCCGCGCCGGCCACCGCTTCCGGTTCGGTCTTGTCATCGAAGAAGATCGGATCCTTCCCGGCGCTTTCATCGGCCAGATCGATGCGTTCGCCCGCCTCCGCGCCGGCTCCGCCGCGGTCGAGGAAGCGCTGGGCCGCCTTGTTCAGCGCCTCCGGATCGGGGGCCCGGCTCACGGCGGAGGCGGCATCGGCATAGGAGGTGGAGGAGAGGCCGTGATCCTCCAGCAGCGGGTCGGCCTCCTCGGGCGGGGCCACGACGCGGGGCGGCCCGGTATCCAGCAGCATGGCGGCGGCCGGGATGACGTCGTAGGTCCGCCAGGCCCGGGCCGCCAGGGCGGCATCGGCGTGGACGGCGCTGGCGGCGCGGCTGTAGGGTACCTGGAGGAACTCGGCCACCTCCCACAGTAGCGCCGAGATCGGCGTGTCGTACCAGTTCCAGTCCACCGTGAAGGCCAGCCGGTCGGCGACGCGGATGCCGCGGATCCGCCGATCCGCCTCCCGGTCGGGGTCGACGCTCTCGGCCAGGAAGGGCGGCAACCCCCACTGGGTCGCGAGCTCCCGTGTCAGCGCCGCCACGCGATAGCCGAGCTGCTCGGTCTCCGTCTCCTCCGCCGGGCGGTCGGGGGCGGCGGCGATGGCGCTGGTGGCGGCTGCCGCGCGGTCCGGCTTGGTGAGCCACAGGAACATCCAGCCGAGGCGTTGGAGGAGGCCGGCCACGTAGACCTCCCCGGGGTTCATGTCGGCGCGTCGGCCGGCCCAGCCGGCGGCCTGGACCGCAGCGTGGTGGGCGCGGCTGTAGAGGTCCAGCAACCGGGTGTGAGCCTGGCGGGTGGCCACCTGACTCAGCCGCGGGCGACCCTGGTGGATGCGGCGCATGCGGTCGAGGCCCAGCATCATGGTGGCGTGCCGGACGGCGCCCACCGGGCTGCCCAGGTGGCGGTGCGGGATGCTGTTGACCTTGGCCAGGAGGTGGAGGGTCAGGCCGGGGTCGCGCAGAATGGTATTCGCCAGCGCCCCCTGATCGAGGTGGTCGTCATCCCGTTCGAAGAGGCGGTCCAGCTCGTCGGCGGTGCGGTCGAGTACCGGAAACTGGTCGATGTCCGCCTGGGCGATGGTTACCCGTAGCGTATCCGGCTCACTCATCGTTGGTCTCCCTAGCGTCCTTGCGGCTTGGAAATGGGGACGCATTACCCATTCTGCGTCAAAAATCCCCGTCGGGGTACTGATTCCGGTAGGGATCCTTCCTATAATGGTCCCCATTCCAGCAGCCGTGCCGGGGCCCTCCCCCGCGCCAGGGAGCTCGAACAGCCATGAAGCTCATCATCGGACTCATTACCGTAACGGCGAGCATCATCGTCGGTTACCTGATGGCCCAGGGCAAGCTCTCGGTACTCTTCCAGCCGGCGGAGTTCGTGATCATCGGCGGTGCAGCCATTGGCGCCTTCGTGGTGGCCAATCCGGGCCACGTCATCAAGCGGGTGGCCAGCGGGATCCCGTTGCTGCTCAAGGGGTCGCCGTATAACAAGGCCGCCTACATGGAGCTGCTGGCGCTCATGTACGAGCTCTTTACCCGGGCGCGCAAGGAGGGGCTCATGGCGCTGGAGCCCCATGTGGAGGATCCCGAGAACAGCGATCTCTTTGCCAAGTATCCGACCGTCCACAAGAACGAGCAGGTGAGGGAGTTCATCGCCGATTACCTGCGCATGATCGTTGGCGGCAACATGAACGCCTTCGAGATGGAGAACCTCATGGACGTGGAGCTGGAGTCCCACGAGAAGGAGGCCACCAAGCCCGGTCAGGCGGTGACCACCATGGGCGACGGGCTTCCCGGCTTCGGTATCGTGGCGGCGGTGCTAGGCGTCATCATCACCATGGGCTATATCGATGCCGGCCCGGAGATGCTCGGCCACAAGATCGCGGCGGCGCTGGTGGGGACTTTCCTGGGTATCCTGCTCGCTTACGGCTACGTCGGCCCCATCGGCCATGCCCTCACCGAGCAGGCCGAGGAGGAGGGTCAGTTCCTCCAGTGCGCCAAGATGTGCATCCTGGCGACGCTCAACGGCTACGGGCCGCAGATCGCGGTGGAGTTCGGGCGCAAGACCATTGCTCACACCCATCGCCCCGGATTCACGGAGCTGGAAGAGCACGTCCGCGGCGAGGGCGGATAGCCCGTGCCGCGGCACGGGCGCTGAGCCATGGCAGAGAACGACAACAACGTACGCCCCATCGTCGTCAAGCGGCCGAAGAAGGTCGAGGGGGGCCACCACGGCGGCTCCTGGAAGGTGGCCTACGCCGACTTCGTTACCGCCATGATGGCGCTCTTCCTCCTGCTCTGGATCCTCGAGACCACCGACTTCGATACCAAGCAGGCCATCGCCGACCAGTTCCAGAATCCCTCCGCCGTCCAGGGGCCGGGCGGGGCGAGCACCTCCATGATCGACATGGAGGGCGCCATGGATTCCCCGCGCGGGGAGGGCGGCGAGGTGGACGAGCGTAACCCCCAGGAGGAGCCCTCGCCTACCGAGGAATCGGAGGAGAAGCAGAGCCTGGCCGACCTCATGGCGCGGATGCGCGAGAAGATCGAACAGGACGAGTCCCTGCGGGAGTTCGAGGACCAGATCGTCATGGAGATCGACGAGGACGGCCTCCGGGTCCAGGTCATCGATAGTTCGGACCGGCCCATGTTTACCGCCGGCGGTTCTCGGCTTCGCTACTATGCCCGGGACATCCTGGAGGCGCTTGGGGAGACCCTTTCCGAGGTTCCCTTCAAGCTGGTCGTGTCCGGCCATACCGATGAATCGTCCTACAGCGGCAGCCGCGAGGACTACACCAACTGGGAACTCTCCGCCGACCGTGCCAACGCCGCCCGACGGGCGCTGCTATCCGGCGGGCTGCCGGAGTCCCATATCGAGCGGGTGACCGGCCTGGCCGACAGCGAGCTCTACAACCGCCGCTATCCCATGGATCCCTCCAACCGGCGCGTGAGTGTCCTGGTGACACCGCGCGAGGTGGAGCGCGATCGCCTGGAAGAGCCGGAGGGCGGCAGCTTTCTGGACGACATCGGCTCCGGGGTCCTCAACGGCGACGGGGACGACGACGGGGCCAACGACGATGGGGCCGAGGATGACGGCAGCGTCGATCGCGGGAGCGCCCCGGATGGGGAAGATGGCGAGGAGACCTCATCTTCCTCCTCCGACGGGGCCGATCGGTCGGAGTCCCGGAGCGAGCGAGATGACTTCGACGCCGAAGAGCTCGATCGCCGCCTCCGGCGCGCCCTGGAGCAGTAACCGCAGAGCGCTACTCTTCCGGGAGCGCCTCCCTGCCCTCACTCCCCTCCTCGCCGACCTGGCCGGGGTCCAGCGGACCGAAGTGGTAGAACTGGCCATTGAGCCAGGTGGTCACATCCTCGACCCAGGAGTGGGGCCACGCCTCGCCGTAGCTGTTCCGGCAGCGGCCCACCTGGTCGTAGAGGGCGTCCAGGCTGCCGACACGTCGGTTGGCGCGATCGTAGATCGATGTGGGGTCGCCGCCCATGCGATCGGCGTGGCAGTCGACGCAGTGGCGCTCGTGGAGCTCCCGGCCATGGACAGGGTCCGGTGCGTCGGCCGCGGCTGGCGCGGGCAGGCCGAGGACGGCCATGGCCAGCAGGGGGGCTAGGGCAGAGGGCGAACGCATGGGGTGCAAGTACCTCGACGGCGGCGCAAGGGTCCACCTCCCTGATACACTAATCGACCATATCGCCGCAACGGAGGAGGCGCCCCCATGGCGGCCGACCCCGAGAACCTGATCTGGATCGACCTGGAGATGACCGGGCTCGATACCGATAACGACTGCATCATCGAGATTGCGACCATCGTCACCGATGGCCGGCTCAACGTCCTGGCCGAGGGGCCGGAGCTGGCCATCCACCAGAGCGACGCCGTCCTCGCCGGCATGGACGAGTGGAACACCAACCAGCACGGCGAGTCCGGTCTCACCGAGCGCGTGCGGACCACCGACATGGACGAGGCCACCGCCGAGGCGCGGACCCTGGACTTCCTGCGTCAGTACGTACCGCCGCGGACCTCGCCCATGTGCGGGAACAGCATCTGCCAGGACCGGCGCTTCCTGGCGCGCTGCATGCCGGAGCTGGAGGCCTTCTTCCACTACCGCAACCTGGACGTCAGCACCCTCAAGGAGCTGGCGCGGCGCTGGGCGCCGGATGTCTACCACCGGTTCGACAAGGGCGGCTCCCACCGCGCCATGGACGACATCCGCGACTCCATCCGCGAGCTGGCCTACTACCGGGAAAACCTGCTGGCGCTGGTATAGGGGCCATGGATCGCAGGAAGGACGTGACCCGCGCGGACTGCTGGAAGTGCCGCCACCACTACATCACCTGGGAGGAGAGCTTCCCCTACGGGTGTCGCGCCCTGGGCTTCAAATCCCGGCGGCTTCCGGTCTTCGATGTCCGCGAATCCTCGGGCCACGACTGCCTCTACTTCTCGCCCAAGGAGGGGCAGCGCTGAACGGAGTGGGCGGCTTTTCACCACCCCGCCCCTTGTGTATGCTCGCCTGAAGAACCCCGGTCGCAGTGCTGTCCGCGAGCCCACGGAGTCCATGTATTCCCAGATCGAGAATGCCCGGCAGCAGGATGACCTCGTCGAGCGCTATGCCCCCCTGGTAAAGCGCCTGGCGCACCACCTCATGGGCCGGCTGCCGCCCAGCGTTCAGCTGGATGATCTGCTCCAGGCCGGCATGATGGGGCTGCTGGATGCCTCACGCCAGTACGACGCCACCCAGGGCGCGACCTTCGAGACCTACGCCACCATCCGCATCCGCGGCTCCATGCTCGACGAGCTCCGCCGGTACGACTGGGCCCCCAAGTCGGTCCATCGCAAGGCGCGCGATCTCGCCGAGGCCATTCAGGTCGTGGAGCAGCGCGAGGGGCGGGATGCCCGGGACGAGGAGATCGTCGCCGAGCTCGGCGTCAGCCAGGAGGAGTACCACCAGCTCCTGCGCGAGACCTCCTCGGCGCGGGTGTTCAGCCTCGAGGACCTCTCCGCCGACGGCGATATCACCGAGGCCATGCCGGCCCAGACGCCGACGCCCCAGGAAGGGGTGGAGGATGACGCCTTCCGCGAGGGGCTGGCCGAGGCCATTCGCAACCTCCCGGAGCGCGAACGGCTGATCATGGCCATGTACTACGACCACGAACTCAACCTGCGCGAGATCGGCGAGGTGCAGGGGGTGACCGAGTCACGGGTCAGCCAGATCCTCAGCCAGGCCCACAAGCGGCTGCGCGCCCGCCTTACCGACTGGGGCGCCCGGGCCTGAACGGTTCCTGACCGCGGCTAGTCGGTGCCGGTGGAGACCGGCGTCGCCTCCGCGTTCCCCCAGTCCGACCAGGCCCCCGGATACCCCTTGGCCTCCGGGAAGCCCAGCCACTTGAGCACCACCCACGGCAGTGCCGAGCGGTGGTGGGTCTGGCAGTAGGTGATCACGCAGCGATCCGGGGTGAAGCCGAGGAAGTCCAACTCCTCCCGGATGGTCGCTGCGTCCTTCAGGCGCCGGTGGTGGCCGGTGTCCATGAGCCAGGTCCATTCCAGGTTCACCGCCCCGGGGATGTGGCCGCCCCGGTGGGCGCGGACATCCTCGCCCCGGAACTCCGCCGGAGACCGGGCATCCCAGAGGGCGTAGTGGGGGTCCCCCAGGTGGCGCAGGATCTCCTCCCGCGTGGCCACCGTCTCCTCCCGCGCCGTGTAGTGGACCGGGTAGTGGCCCGCCTCCGGGGTCGCCAGCTCGGTGCTGGTGGGCAGGCCGGCGCCGATCCAGGCGTCGCGGCCGCCATCCAGCAGGGCGGCCCGGGGGTGGCCGGCGGCCGCCAGCGTCCACAGCAGCCGGGAGGCGCGGCCGCCCCCCTCGTCGTCGCAGGCGATGATGGTGGTCTCCGGCGTCACGCCGGCGGCCTCCAGGTGGCGCGACAGCTCGGCGGCATCGGCCAGCAGCCCCTTGACCAGGCCGTCGCCGTGGATCAGGGCCTCGAAGGGGACCTGGACCGAGCCGGGGATGTGGCCGCGGGCGAAGGTGTCGGCATCGCCCAGGTCGATGACCCGCAGGTCCGATTCGGTCTCCAGCCGGCGGGACAGCTCCTCCGGGGAGATGATCCAGGGATGGTCGCGATTCATCGGTTCTCTCCTTGCTGCTGCATCCGGCGATGGGGCCACCTTAGCGGCTTGTGGTGTTTCCCGGCTAGTGGTCGGTGGTCTGTCGCCCGACGGCGGTGTAGAGTGCCGACGCAGCCGTCGACGAGGGTGAATCATGAGCGAGGAGCAGGAATCCGAAACCCGCGCGGTGCGCTTCTATACCGAGGAGGAGCTGGACGCCATCGAGGAGGAGGACCCCGATCGCGCCTTCGAACTCGCCCGCGCCCAGGCCCTGGCCGAGCGCAGTCGAGCCACCGGCGGCTGGGGCCACGACGCCGAGGCCCACCCCCTGCCGGAGGAGGGGCCGGTGCGCGAGGCCGTCGACCAGGCGCGGCTCATCCTCAACCGGGATGGTGGCGACCTGGAGCTGGTGGCGGTGGAGGAGCGGGTGGTCCGGGTGCGCCTCAAGGGGGCGTGCGTGGGCTGTCCCAGCGCCCCCCTGGACCTGCGCAACGTGGTCGAGCGCATGGTGGTGGAGGCGGTACCCGGGGTCGCCCGCGTGGAGAACGTCTTCTGAGCCCCGGTTAGTCGATCCCGGCTTAGCGCCTGACCACCCGCCGCTGGCCATCCCCGCCATCGGTCGCCTCCGGCGTGACCGCGCCCAGCCGGCGGTTGAGGCGCTCCCGGTCCACGGCGACCTCCACCAGGCCGTTACCGCGGTGGACCAGGCGGGTGATGGCCCCCTTCTCGGCCAGGTCGTCCACCACCGAGCGCAGGCTGGCCCGCGGGATACCGCTCTGGGCCGCCAGGGCCCGCAGGTCCAGCCGGAAGTCCTTCCCCTCGCCGGCCGCCAGCAGGTGGTAGCCCACCACCCACCGGGCGCGATCCCGGTGGCTGTCGGCCAGGATCTCGTTGGTACTGCTCACCTTGGTGGAGAGCGAGCGCATGAGGCGGAAGGTCAGCTCCGGGAGCTGGGTCACCGCGTCCAGGAAGTCGTCGTTGGCGAACTCCACCGCGGTAAGCTCCGTGGCGGCGCGGACGGTGCCGGTGCGCGTGAGGTCGTGGAAGAGGCCCATCTCGCCGAAGATGGCACCGACCCCCAGGGTGGCCACCACGGAGGGCTGGCTGCCCTCCACGGCCTTGAGGACCTCCGCCTCGCCGTCCAGGAGGACGAAGACGGTGGTGGCCGGCTCGTTCTCCCCCACCACCTCCGACCCGGCCGGGAAGCGCCGGGTCCGGCCGTGTCGGGTCAGAAAGCGGGTGATATCGTCGCTGAGTCGACTGGACCTGGCGTTGGCCAGGGAGTTCCTGGCTTTGGCGACCATCGTCGAGCCCTCCCCGGGAAGTAGTACGGACAGTCTGGACGCCGGACTTGCCGCTTTCCGTCGACCGCTTCACACTCTGACTCCATGAATCCCAGAGACTATTCCCCGCCCGGCCGCGAGGCGGAACGCCCCAGCCGCAAGCTGTCGGATTTCCTGACCCGCCACGGCAAGGTGCGGATCTACGACGCCGGCAAGGTGGTCTTCCACGAGGGAGATACCTCCCACTGGGTCTACATCATCCTCTCCGGGGAGGCGGAGGTCCTGCGCGCCGACGAGGGCGGCCAGGAGAACATCATCGCCACGGTGGGGCCGGGCTCCATGTTCGGCGAGATGGGCCTCTTCCACGATCTCAAGCGGACCGGGACCATCCGCGCCCGGGAGTCCCTGAAGGTGGTCGTCTTCTCCAACGACGACTTCATGGACGCGGTGACCAAGCTGCCGGAGTTGACCATCCGGGTGATCCGGTCGCTCTCCAACAAGGTGGTGGCCGCCAACGAACTGGCCGGGGACCTGCGTACCCAGCGCGATCGCTGGGCGGTGGCCTACGCCATCGTCCGCCAGTGGCCGGAGCAGGGGGAGCGGGTCGGGCCGGAGGTTGTCCTGGACCCCACCCGGATCAGCGCCGATACCGGCGTCTCCCGACCCGGGGTGAAGGCGGTGATCCGGGAGCTGGCCCGGCGCGGGGCCATCATGACCCCCAATCCCGACAGCAGCGGGGTCATCCGCTCCCGGGTGGACTACGCCCGCCTGGAGCAGTGGCTGGCGGAGTGCCGCCCCGACGCCGGCAATCCCGACGACTCGGACGAGGCCGGCACCCACGCCAACTGATGGCCCTCAGGCCTTGCCTTCGCCGGCGAGGTAGAGCCAGGTCTCTACCACCGAGTCGGGGTTCAGGGAGACGCTCTCGATCCCCTCGTCCATGAGCCACTTCGCCAGGTCCGGGTAGTCCGAGGGGCCCTGGCCGCAGATCCCGATGTACTTGCCCTTCGCGCGGGCCGCCTGGATGGCGGTGTGCAGGAGCTGCTTCACCGCCGGGTTGCGCTCGTCGAAGGCCTCCGCCACCAGGCCGGAGTCGCGGTCCAGCCCCAGGGTGAGCTGGGTGAGGTCGTTGGAGCCGATGGAGAAGCCGTCGAAGTGCTCCAGGAAGTCGTCGGCGAGCAGGGCGTTGGCCGGGATCTCGCACATCATGATGACCTTGAGCCCGTTCTCGCCGCGCTTGAGGCCGTTGTCGGCCAGTAGCCGCTCCACCGCCTGCCCCTCGGCCACCGTCCGCACGAAGGGGATCATTACCTCGACATTGGTCAGCCCCATGGTCTCGCGGACCTTCTTCAGCGCCCGCACCTCCAGCTCGAAGCAGTCGCGGAAGGTCTCGCTGACGTAGCGCGAGGCCCCGCGGAAGCCGAGCATGGGGTTCTCCTCGTCCGGCTCGTAGGCCTCGCCGCCCAGGAGGTTGGCGTACTCGTTGGACTTGAAGTCGGACATCCGGACGATGACCGGCTTGGGCCAGAAGGCGGCGGCGAGGGTGGCGATGCCCTCGGCGAGCTTGTCCACGTAGAAGCCGGGGCCGTCCTCGTAGCCGGCGGTGCGCTCGGCGATCTCCGCCTGCACCGCCGGGCTCTGATCGGCGAGGTTCAGCAGTGCCTTGGGGTGGATCCCGATCATCCGGTTGATGATGAACTCCAGCCGCGCCAGGCCCACGCCGTGGTTGGGCAGGAACTGGAAGTCGAAGGCGCGATCGGGGTTGCCGACGTTCATCATCACCTTGAAGGGCAGATCCGGCATCTTCTCCAGGCTCACCTCGGAGACCTCGAACGCCAGCTCCCCGGCGTAGACGTAGCCGGTATCCCCCTCGGCGCAGGAGACGGTGACCGGGCTGCTGTCCGGCAGGGTGTCGGTGGCGCCGGTGGCCCCCACCACCGCCGGGATCCCCAGCTCCCGGGCGATGATGGCGGCGTGGCAGGTGCGCCCGCCGCGGTTGGTGACGATGGCCGAGGCGCGCTTCATCACCGGCTCCCAGTCGGGGTCGGTCATGTCGGTGACCAGGATGTCGCCCTGCTCGACCCGGTGCATCTCCTTGGGGGTGTCGATGACCCGCACCCGGCCGGCGCCGATGCCGCCGCCGATGGCGCGGCCGGTGATGAGCGTCTCGCCGGACTCCTTCATGTGGTAGCGCTTGATGGACTGGCCGCTGTCCTGGCTCTTCACCGTCTCCGGGCGCGCCTGGAGGATGAAGAGCCGGCCGTCGCGGCCGTCCTTGCCCCACTCGATGTCCATGGGCCGGCCGTAGTGCTCCTCGATGGTCATCGCCTGGCGGGCGAGACTGGCCACATCCTCGTCGTCGATGCAGAAGCGCTGGCGGTCGGCCTCCGGGGTCTCCTCGGTGCGGGTGGCGTGGCCCTCGTCGTCATTGCCCTCGTCACGGTAGACCATGCGGATGGCCTTCTCCCCCAGGGAGCGCCGCACGATGGGGTAGTGGCCGGCGGCCAGGGTGGGCTTGTGGACGTAGAACTCGTCCGGGTTCACCGAGCCCTGGACCACCGTCTCCCCCAGGCCCCAGGCGCCGGTGATGAAGACCACGTCGCGGAAGCCCGACTCGGTGTCCAGGGTGAACATGACGCCGCTGGCGCCGATATCGCTGCGGACCATGCGCTGGACGCCGGCGGAGAGCGCCACCTGGCCGTGCTCGAAGCCCTTGTGGACGCGGTAGGAGATGGCGCGGTCGTTGTAGAGGGAGGCGAACACCGCCTTGATGGCGGCGAGGAAGTCGGCCTCGCCGCGGACGTTGAGGTAGGTCTCCTGCTGGCCGGCGAAGGAGGCATCGGGGAGGTCCTCGGCGGTGGCCGAGGAGCGCACGGCCAGCTCGATGTCGTGGTCGTGGCGGCCCATGAGCTCGGCGTAGGCGGTCTTCAGCGCCGACTCCAGCTCCGGGTGGAAGGGCGCCTCGGTGATCCAGCCGCGGATGCGCTCGCCGGTCTCCACCAGGGCGTGGGTGTCGTTGGTGTCCAGGCCGTCCAGGGCGTCGCGGATGCGCTCGGTGAGGCCGTTGGCGTCGAGGAAGTCGCGGTAGGCGGTGGCCGTGGTGGCGAAGCCCTCGGGGACCTGGACCCCGGCGGCGCCGAGCTGGCTGATCATCTCCCCCAGGGAGGCGTTCTTGCCGCCCACCCGCTCGACGTCGCCCATCCCCAGGTCCTCGAAGCGGACTACATATTCCCGATCGGTCACGGTGGCCTCCTTGGTGCTTCCCTCGGTCGGGGCGATCGCCCCTGCTGACTGCTATAGTGGCCCCCGGATGGCGGGTGCTCAAGCCCGCGGGAGGAGTGCATGTTCTGCATCTTTCACGTCTCCGACGGCACCGGCATCACCGCCGAGACCCTGGGGCGGGCGCTGACCAGCCAGTACCCCGGCATCGAGGCGCGCCGGGTGACCCTGCCCTTCGTCCGGGATGCGGCCACGGCGCGGGCCACGGTGGCCCGGATCCAGCGGGAGGCGGCGGACAGCGGCTGCCATCCGGTGGTCTTCGCCACCCTGCTCGACGAGGAGCAGCGGTCGGTCTTTCGCGAGGCAGGGCTGCCGCTGCTCGACTTCTTCGAGCACTTCGCCGGGCCGGCGCGGGAGCTCTTCGGCGAGGGGGCGGCCGCCGAGGTGGGTCGTTCCCACGGGGTCTCCGATGCGGCCTCCTACGAGCGCCGGATCCGGGCGGTGGACTACGCCCTGGGCCATGACGACGGGGTGAGCACCACCAGCTACGCCGATGCCGACGTCATCCTGGCCGGCGTCTCCCGGGCGGGGAAGACGCCCACCTGCCTCTACCTGGCGCTGCAGCACGGCCTGCGCGCCGCCAACTACCCCTTCACCGACGACGACCTGGAGAGCGACCGCCTGCCCGCGGTCCTGCGGGACAATCGCGACCGGGTCTTCGGCCTGACCATCGAGGCGCGCCGACTGGCGGCCATCCGGGAGGAGCGCCGGCCCGGCAGCCGCTACGCCTCGGTGGGGCAGTGCCGCCAGGAGGTCCGCCAGGTGGAGTCGCTGTTCCGGCGCGAGCGCATCCCCTGCGTCGACGTCACCCCCATGTCGGTGGAGGAGATCGCCGCCAGCGTCCGCGCCCACCTCCAGCCCGGGTAGGGGATCAGGTGATGACGTCGGGTGCCGTGCGGCCGGTGTGGGAACGGATCCCGGCCACGGCCTCGGCGGCGGCGGCCAGAGGGGCGAGGAGGTCGGCGGTGGGTCGATCCTGGCGCTCGGGGTTGCCCTCGAAGGCCTCCAGGTAGACCCGCAGGGTCGCCCCCTCGGTCCCGGTGCCGGAGAGGCGGAAGACCAGCCGCTCGCCCCCCTCGAAGAAGATCCGCAGCCCCTGATGCTCGGTGCGGCTGCCGTCGACGGGATCGGTGTAGGCGAAGTCGTCGGCGGCGGTGACGGTCAGACCGTTGAAGGTCTGCCCCGGCAGGTCGGCCAGCCGCCGGCTCAGCCCGTCGACCATCCGGCCGGCGGCGTCGGCATCCACGCCCTCGTAGTCGTAGCGGCTGTAGACGTTGCGGCCGAAGCGCTGCCAGTGGTCGCGCATGAGTTCGCCCACGCCGCGTTGGCGCACCGCCAGGATGTTGAGCCAGAAGAGTACCGCCCAGAGGCCGTCCTTCTCCCGCACGTGGGCGGAGCCGGTGCCGAAGCTCTCCTCGCCGCAGAGGGTGACCCGGTTGGCATCCAGGAGGTTGCCGAAGAATTTCCAGCCGGTGGGGGTCTCGTAACAGGGCACGCCCAGGGCCTCGGCCACCCGGTCGGCAGCGGCGCTGGTGGGCATGGAGCGGGCGATGCCGTGGATTCCGCCGGCGTAGCCCGGGGCGCAGGTGGCATTGGCGGCGATGAAGGCCAGGCTGTCCGAGGGGGTCACGAAGAAGTCCGGGCCCAGGATCATGTTGCGGTCGCCGTCGCCGTCCGAGGCGGCGCCGAGATCCGGGGCGTCGGGGCCGTACATGAGCTCTACCAGCTCCCGGGCGTGGACCAGGTTGGGATCGGGGTGGCCGCCGCCGAAGTCGGGCAGGGGCTCGGCGTTGAAGACGCTGCCGGCCGGGGCCCCCAGCCGCTCCTCCAGGATCCGCCGGGCATAGGGGCCGGTGATGGCGTGCATGGCGTCGAAGCGCAGGCGGAAACCGTCGGCGATCATCGTGGCGATGGCGTCCATGTCGAAGAGCCGCTCCATGAGGTCGGCGTAGTCGGCCACCGGGTCGATGACCTCCACGGTCATGCCCTCGATCTCGGTGGTCCCCTCCCGGGAGAGGTCGATGTCACCGGTGTTGGCGATGCGGTATTCGGCGATCGCCTGGCTGCGCCGGTGCATGGCGTCGGTGACCCCCTCCGGCGCCGGGCCGCCGTTGGCGGTGTTGAACTTGATGCCGAAGTCGCCCTCCGGCCCGCCCGGGTTGTGGCTGGCGGAGAGGACGATGCCCCCGGCGGCGCCGTGCTCGCGGATGACCACCGAGGCGGCGGGGGTGGAGAGCAGGCCGTCGCGCCCCACCAGGACGCGGCCCACGCCGTTGGCCGCCGCCATGCGCAGGATGGTCTGGATGGCGGTCTCGTTGTAGTAGCGGCCGTCGCCGCCGAGGACCAGGGTGCCGCCCCGGGTCCCCTCGGCCACGTCGAGGATGGACTGGACGAAGTTCTCCAGGTAGTGCGGCTGCTGGAAGCGGGCCACGCGCTTGCGCAGGCCGGAGGTCCCCGGCTTCTGGTCGTCGAAGGGCTGGGTGGCGACGGTCTGGATGGCCATGGACGTTCCCTCGGCTTTGATGGTGCCTCCATCCTAGCAGGCGGCTGCCTGTCGGGTCAGAAGGGTTGAACTCCCGAACGGACGCCCCCACTTCGCTGACGTTCCGGGGCGGTCCGCCCGCCCCGCCGGAAATCGTCACGCCAACCACAAGACCGACACGGGGAGAACCATGGCCGGTGAACACCAGGAGACCCACAGCTTTCAGGCGGAGGTGAGCCAGCTCCTCCACCTGATGATCCACTCCTTGTACTCCAGCAAGGAGATCTTCCTGCGCGAGCTCATCTCCAACGGCGCCGACGCCGCCGACAAGCTCCGCTTCGAGGCGATCTCCGACGAGGCGCTCTGGGAGGGCGACGAGGAGCTGCGCGTGGAGGTGGACTACGACCCCGAGGCGCGCACCGTCAGTGTTGCTGACAACGGCATCGGCATGTCCCGGGACGACGTGGTGGAGAACATCGGCACCATCGCTCGCTCCGGCACCCGCGCCTTCGTCGACCAGCTCACCGGCGACCAGGCCCGGGACGCCGAGCTCATCGGCCAGTTCGGCGTCGGCTTCTACTCCGCCTTCATCGTCGCCGACCGGGTGACGGTGGAGAGCCGCCGCGCCGGCATGGGCGCCGAGCACGGCGTGCGTTGGGAGAGCGACGGCGAGGGCGAGTATACCCTGGAGACCATCACCCGACCCGAGCGCGGTACCCGCATCACCCTCCACCTGCGCGAGGGCGAGGACGAGTTCCTCGAGGACATGCGGCTGCGCCACATCATCCGCACCTGGTCCGACCACATCGGCCTGCCCATCCGCATGCCCAAGCAGGGCGAGGAGGGCCCGGACCGCAACGAGTGGGAGACGGTGAACCAGGCGTCGGCGCTGTGGACCCGGCCGCGCAACGAGATCGGTGAGGAGGAGTACAAGGGGTTCTACAAGCACGTCGCCCACGACTTCGAGGATCCGCTCACCTGGATCCACGCCCGGGTGGAGGGCAAGCTCGAATACACCCTGCTGCTCTATCTGCCCCAGCGCGCGCCCTTCGACCTCTGGGATCGGGAGCAGCGCCACGGCCTCAAGCTCTACGTCCGCCGCGTCTTCATCCTGGAGGACAGCGAGCAGCTGCTGCCCCACTACCTGCGCTTCGTCCGCGGCGTGGTGGACTCCGCCGACCTGCCGCTCAACGTCTCCCGGGAGATCCTGCAGAGCAGCAAGGTCACCGAGTCCATCCGCGCCGGGGCGGTGAAGCGCGTCCTGGACCGACTGGAGTCCATGGCCAAGGACGAGCCGGAGAACTACGCCACCTTCTGGAGCCAGTTCGGCCCGGTGATGAAGGAGGGCCCCGGCGAGGACACCGCCAACAAGGAGCGGCTGGCGGGTCTGATGCGCTTCGCCTCCACCCACGGGGAGGGCGCCGAGCAGACCGTCTCCCTGGAGGACTACATCCAGCGCATGCCCGAGGGGCAGCAGTCCATCTACTACATCACCGCCGAGAGCCATGCCGCGGCCGCCGCCAGCCCGCACCTGGAGGTCTTCCGAAAGAAGGGGGTGGAGGTGCTGCTGCTCTCCGACCGGGTGGACGAGTGGCTCATGGCCCACCTCACCGAGTACAAGGAGATCCCCTTTGTCTCCGTCGCCAAGGGCGACATCGACCTCAGCGGCCTCGGCGACGACGACACCGACGAGGCCCAGGAGAAGGAAGAGGCCCAGCAGCGCCTGGGCGAGGTCGGCGAGCGGGTGGAGAAGGTCCTGGACGGCCAGGTGAAGGGGGTGCGCGCCAGCCACCGCCTGACCACCTCCCCCGCCTGCCTGGTGGCCGACGAGAATGCCCTGTCCACCAACCTGGAGCGGATGCTCAAGGCCGCCGGCCAGGAGGTCCCGCAGACGCCGCCGTGGCTGGAGCTCAACCCCGACCATCCGCTGGTGCAGCGGCTGGCGCAGGAGCCCGAGGGCAAGCGCTTCGAGGACTGGACCCACGTCCTGTTCGACCAGGCGGTGCTCGCCGAGGGCGGGCAGCTGGAGGAGCCGGCCGGGTTCGTGGGGCGGCTCAACGCCCTGCTCATGGAGCTCCAGGGCGGGGGTAACCAGGCTGGTGACCGCCAGTAGTGGCAGCCCTGCCGCGGCGGGCCGTCAGCGCTGGCAGACCGAGCCGGCGCTGCGGCCCCTCTTCCTCATGGGCCCCACCGCCTCCGGCAAGACCGGGCTGGCGGTGGAGCTGGTCCAGCGCGGGGCCGGCGCCATCATCAGCGTCGACTCCGCCCAGGTCTATCGCGGCCTGGATGTCGGCACCGCCAAGCCGGATGCCGCCACCCTGGCCGAGGCCCCCCATCGCCTGCTGGACCTGCGGGACCCGGCGGAGGGCTACTCCGCCGCCGAGTTCCGGCGGGACGCCCTGGCGGCCATGGACGAGGTGGCGGCCGCCGGCCAGCGCCCCCTGCTGGTGGGCGGGACCATGCTCTACTTCCGGGCCCTGCTCCACGGCCTCGACCCCCTGCCGCCGGCGGACCCCGAGGTGCGCCAGCGGCTGGAGGCGGAGGCCGCGGAGCAGGGCTGGGGAGCCCTGCACGCCCGCCTGGCGGCCGCCGACCCGGCCTCGGGGCGGCGGATCCACCCCAACGACCCCCAGCGCATCCAGCGGGCCCTGGAGATCCTGGAGGCCACCGGCCGCCCTCCGTCGGCCTGGTATGCCGACAACGCCGCCGAGCCACTGCCGGTGAGCCCGGTGAAGATCGCGGTGGCGCCCGGGGAGCGGGCCGAGTTGCACCGGCGCATCGAGGCCCGCTTCCGCGCCATGCTGGAACAGGGGCTGGTGGAGGAGGTGGCGGCGCTGCGGGCCCGCGGCGATCTGGGACGCGACCACCCGGTCATGCGCATGGTGGGCTACCGCCAGATCCTGGCCTACCTTGAGGGGGAGGTGGACCATTCGACCATGGTGGAGCAGGGGGTGGCGGCCACGCGGCAGCTGGCCCGGCGCCAGCTCACCTGGTTGCGGCGGGAGCCCGACGTCCACTGGCTGGACCCGGAGGACCGCGATGCGGTGGACCGGGTCTTGAAATGGCTGGCCATCGACGCCACCCCCTAGGGGAGTATCCCCTGGGGCCGGCACGAAGTGTGCTAGCATCGGAGGGGCCACACGGAAAGTGGACCCGATGGAACCGCGACCCCGTGCCGTGGTCCATCCAGTACCCCGACCCTCAACAACAACACGGAGCCTTTTCAGAATGAGCAAGGGCCAAGCGCTGCAAGATCCTTTCCTCAACGCCCTGCGCAAGGAGCGGGTGCCGGTCTCCATCTACCTGGTCAATGGCATCAAACTCCAGGGCCAGGTGGAGTCCTTCGACCAGTTCGTGGTGCTGCTGCGGAATACCGTCAGCCAGATGGTCTACAAGCACGCCATCTCCACCATCGTCCCCGCCCGGGCAGTGAAGCTCAATACCGGGGTGCCGGGTGAAGAGGAGGCCGAGGCCGGGGAAGGCAATGCCTGACCGCGTCCAGGGGGCCGCCCTTGTTTGAACGCCCGCGCGCCGGGGAGCGCGCCCTGCTCGTCCAGGTCATTCTGGAGGGGGAGCCGGATACCAGCGAGGAATTCGCCGAGCTGGCCCGTTCCGCCGGCGCGGAGGCCGTTGCCGAGATCCATGCCCGGCGGCGCCGTCCCGACCCGCGCTACTTCGTCGGCCGGGGCAAGCTGGAGGAGATCCGCGAGCTGGTGGTCGACCATGCCGTGGAGCTCGTGCTGGTGGACCACGCCCTGTCGCCGGCGCAGGAGCGCAACATCGAACAGGCGCTCTCCTGCCGCGTCCTCGACCGTACCGGCCTGATCCTGGACATCTTCGCCCAGCGGGCCCGCTCCCACGAGGGCAAGCTCCAGGTGGAGCTGGCCCAGCTGCGCCACCTGGCCACCCGCCTGGTTCGCGGCTGGACCCATCTGGAGCGGCAGAAGGGGGGCATCGGCCAGCGCGGGCCCGGCGAGACCCAGCTGGAGACCGACCGCCGCCTGCTCGGTGACCGGATCAAGCAGCTGGAACGGCGGCTGGAGAAGGTGGACCGCCAGCGGGCGGAGGGCCGGCGGGGCCGCCAGCGGGCCGAGCTGCCGGTGGTCTCCCTGGTGGGCTATACCAACGCCGGCAAGTCCACCCTGTTCAATGCCCTCACCGACGCCGGCGGCTTCACCGCCGACCAGCTATTTGCCACCCTGGATGCGACCCTGCGCAAGCTGGATCTCCCCGAGGGGCCGGAGGCCGTGGTGGCGGATACCGTGGGCTTCATCCGCCAGCTCCCCCACGAGCTGGTGGCGGCCTTCCGCTCCACCCTCCAGGAGACGCGCCAGTCCACGCTGCTGCTCCACGTCATCGACGCCGCCGACCCGGAGCAGGACGAGCGCCGTGCCGACGTGGCCGAGGTCCTGGACGAGATCGGCGCCGACGAGGTGCCGCAGCTGGAGGTCATCAACAAGATCGACCTTGCCCCGGCGGAGGCCGACCGGCCCGTCATCGAGCGGGACGACGCCGGCCGGCCTGTGCGGGTCCGGGTGAGCGCGGCTACGGGCGCCGGTCTGGAGGCCCTGCGGGCGGCGCTCACCGAGCGGCTGGCCGGCGACCGGGTCCATCGCGCCTTCACCCTGGGGCCGGAGCAGGGGCGGCTGCGTTCCCGGCTCTACGAGGTGGGCGTGGTGCGTAGCGAGCAGGTGGACGACGACGGCCGGTTCCAGCTGGATGTGGAGCTCCCGCGGCGGGAGCTGGAGCGGCTGGGTCGCCAGGAGGGGCTGGAGACCGGCGCCTGAATACCCAATCGAATACCGGTCTGGTTCCGTTTCGCCTTGCGGTGCGGGGCCAGGCTACCTAGAATCTGTCGGTTCGGATGAACCAGTCCGACCGCAGACACCGCAATGGAGTCCGACATGGCGTGGAACGAGCCCGGCGGCTCCGGGGGACGCGACCGCGACCCCTGGGGCAGTCCCAGCAACGATCAGGGTCCGCCCGACCTCGATGAGGTCATCCGCAAGGCGCAGAACAAGTTCCGCGGCCTCTTCGGGGGCGGGGGTGACGGGGGCGACAGCGGGGGCGGCATGAATGCCCCCAGCGCCTCCCCCAAGACCATCGGCCTGGTTGCACTGGCCGTGGTGGTCGTCTGGGCGCTGTCCGGCATCTATATCATCGATGAGGGCAAGCGCGGCGTCGTGACCCAGTTCGGTGCCTACGCCAAGACCGTGGACCCGGGCCCGCACTGGCACCCGCGCTTCATCCAGGCGGTGGAGACGGTGGATATTGACCAGATCCGCAATATCGAGATCGGGACCCGCTCCGACGAGTCACTCATCCTTACCCAGGACGAGAACATCGTCGACGCCAAGTTCTCCATCCAGTACCGGGTGGGGGACCCGCAGGCCTATGCCTTCAACGTCCGCAAACCCGACGAGACCCTGCGCCAGGCGGCGGAGAGCGCGATCCGCGAGGTGATCGGCAAGAGCACCCTGGACATGGTCATCACCACCGGCCGGGCGGAGATCGCACGGCGCGCCTCGGAACTCCTGCAGAAGAGCCTGGACGATTACGGTGCCGGCCTGCTGGTGACCAACGTCAACATGCAGAGCGCCCAGCCGCCCAACGAGGTCCAGGATGCCTTCGCCGATGCCGTGAAGGCGCGCGAGGACCAGCAGCGGCTCATCAACGAGGCCGAGGTCTATGCCAACGGGGTGGTCCCCGAGGCCCGCGGTACCGCCTCTCGCCGTATCGAGGAGGCCGAGGGCTACGCCCAGCAGCGCATCGCCGAGGCCGAGGGTGAGAGCGATCGCTTCCTCGCCGTCCTCGAGGAGTACGAGATGGCGCCGGAGGTCACCCGGGAGCGGCTCTATATCGAGACCCTCGAAGAGGTCATGACGAAGGTCGGCAAGGTCATGGTCGACGTCGAGGGCAGCGGCAATCTGATGTACCTGCCCCTGGAGAAGATGATGCAGGGGGGTGGCGGCTCCGGTGGCGGCAGCGAGGGCAGCGTCTTCGGCTCCTCCATGCCCAAGCTCCCCACGGGGAACGAGAGCTCCGGCAACACGAGCCAGCGCAACCCCAACCAGCAGCGTAGCCGGGAGGTGCGTTAAATGGGCCGCCTGACATCCATCATCGGTGTGGTCGTCGTCATCGGCCTCATCGTGGTCTCCCTCTCCCTGTTCACGGTGGACGAGCGTGAGCACGCCCTGCTCTTCCGCCTGGGTGAGATCGTCGAGTCCGACTACGAGCCGGGCATCCATCTCAAGACCCCGCTGGTCAACAACGTGCGGAAGTTCGACGACCGCGTCCTCACCATGGATGCCGAGCCGCAGAAGTTCCTGACCAGCGAGAAGAAGAACGTCATCGTCGACTACTACGTGAAGTGGCGGATCGTCGACCCGGTCGAGTACTACCGCTCTACCGGTGGTGTCGAGGCCCAGGCTACCCAGCGCTTGCAGCGGGTCATCAACGATGGCCTGCTCTCGGAGTTCGCCAAGCGGACCATTCAGGAGGTGGTCTCCGGCGAGCGCACGGAGATCATGCGGGTGATGCAGGAACGGGCCAACGATGAGGCCGAGATCTTCGGCGTGGCCATCAAGGATGTCCGCGTCCGCCGCATCGATCTGCCACCGGAGGTCAGCGGCTCGGTCTTCGAGCGCATGACTGCCGAGCGGGCGCGGGTGGCCAAGGATCTCCGTGCTCGGGGTTCGGAGGCCGCCGAGCGGATCCGCGCCGAGGCCGATCGCAAGCGGACCATCATCCTCGCCGAGGCCTTCCGCGAGGCCGAGCGGATCCGCGGTCGCGGTGATGCCCGGGCGGCGGGTATCTTCGCCGAGGCCTATGGCCAGGACGCCGAGTTCTACCAGCTCTACCGGAGCCTCGAGGCCTACCAGCGTAGCTTCGGCGAGGGCAACAACTTCATGGTCCTGGACCCGAGTTCGGACTTCTTCCGCTTCTTTGACCAGAGCGGCGGCGAGCAGTAGCGACCATGACCGAAGACCTGCTGGCGGCGCTGGCACTGGTGCTGGTCATCGAGGGCCTGCTGCCGGCGCTCAGTCCGCGTAACTATCGCCAGGCGGTGGACAGCATCGCCCGGACCAGCGATGCCACCCTGCGCGGGGCCGGCCTGGCGGCCATGGCCGTCGGCGCCCTGCTGGTCTGGTTCATTCGACTCTGACGGCGAATTTCCCCATGCAACCCACGGATCGTTGGCTCCTCCCCGAGGGCATCGAAGAGGCGCTGCCGCCCGAGGCGGGGCGTCTGGAGGCCATGCGCCGCCAGCTGGTGGACCTCTACGCCAGCTGGGGGTACCGGCTGGTGATGCCGCCCTTTATCGAATACCTGGAATCCCTGCTTACCGGGACCGGTAACGACCTGGACCTGGATACCTTCAAGGTCACCGACCAGCTCTCCGGGCGGATGATGGGGGTGCGGGCCGACATGACCCCCCAGGTCGCCCGTATCGACGCCCACCGGCTGGGCCGCGACGTCCCGGAACGGCTGTGCTACCTGGGGACCGTCCTGCGGACCCGGCCGGAGTCCTTCGCCGGCTCCCGGGCGCCGCTGCAGGTGGGCGCCGAGCTCTTCGGCCATGCCGGGGCTGCCAGTGATCTGGAGGTCATCGCGCTCATGGCCGAGACCCTGCGGGCCACCGGCGTCGCGGACTTCCACCTGGATATCGGCCACGTCGGGATCTACCGCGCCCTGGTGGCCGAGGCCGGCCTCGGCGGCACGGACGAGCGGGCGCTCTTCGACGCCCTGCAGCGCAAGGCGCTGCCCGAGCTGCCCGAACTCCTGGATCGCGCTGGCGTCGGCGGTGAGCTGCGGCAGATGTTTCTGGAACTCCCGGAGCTCCACGGCGGCCGAGGGGTCCTCGCCCGCGCCCGGCAGGTCCTGGCCCGGGGCGGGGAGGGCATCGCCGCGGCGCTGGATCACCTGGAGGCGGTGGCCGACGGGCTGGAGCGTCGCCTCCCCGGCGTGACCCTCCACTTCGACCTCGGCGAACTCCGGGGCTACCACTATCACACCGGCGTCGTCTTCGCCGCCTTCCTGCCGGAGCAGGGGCGGTCGGTGGCCCAGGGCGGCCGCTACGACGACATCGGCCGGGTCTTCGGCCGGGCGCGCCCGGCCACCGGCTTCAGCGCCGACCTGCGGGAGCTGCTGACCCTCCAGGCGCCACCGACGGAGGGGGGCGGTATCTTCGCCCCGGCCGATGAGGATGGCGCCCTGGCCGAGCGCATCGCCGCACTCCGCGGCGCCGGCGAGCGGGTGGTGGTGGAGCTCCCCGGCCAGGCGGGGGATGCCCGCGCCATGGGCTGCGACCGCCAGCTGGTCCGGCGCGGCACCGACTGGGATATCGAGCCGGTGGCCGCCGACTAGGCCACCGCAACGACAAGGAAACGGAACATGGGCAAGAATCTGGTGGTCGTCGGCTCCCAGTGGGGAGACGAGGGCAAGGGCAAGATCGTCGATCTGCTCACCGAACGGGTGGGCGGCGTGGTCCGCTTCCAGGGCGGCAACAATGCCGGCCACACCCTGGTCATCGGCGAGGAGAAGACCGTCCTCCACCTCATTCCCTCCGGGATCCTGCGGCCGGGCGTCCTCTGCCTCATCGGCAACGGCGTGGTGGTCTCCCCCGAGGCCCTGCTGGAGGAGATCGACCGGTTGGAGACCCGGGGCGTACCGGCTACCGAGCGCCTGCGGGTGAGCGAGGCCTGTCCGCTGCTGCTGCCCTACCACGGCGCCCTGGACGCCGCCCGGGAGAAGGCGCGGGGCAAGGCGGCCATCGGCACCACCGGCCGGGGCATCGGCCCCGCCTACGAGGACAAGATCAGCCGGCGCGGCCTGCGGCTGGGCGAGCTCTTCCACCAGGAGCGCTTTGCCGACAAGCTCGCCGACATCCTCGATTACCACAACTTCGTGCTGAAGAACTACTTCGAGGCGCCCACGGTGGACTTCCAGCGGACGCTGGACGAGGCGCTGGCCCACGCCGAGCGGCTGCGGCCCATGGTGGCGGACGTGCCGGCCATCCTGGAGGACTTCCAGCGCGAGGGGCAGAGCGTCCTGTTCGAGGGCGCCCAGGGGACGCTGCTGGATATCGACCACGGCACCTATCCCTACGTGACCTCGTCGACGACCACGGCGGGGGGCGCCGCCTCCGGCTCCGGCGTCGGTCCGCTCCACCTGGACTACGTGCTGGGGATCACCAAGGCCTATACCACCCGCGTGGGCTCCGGCCCCTTCCCCACGGAGCTGGACGATGCCATGGGCGAGCACCTGGCAGCCCGGGGCCACGAGTTCGGCTCCACCACGGGGCGGGCGCGGCGCTGCGGGTGGTTCGATGCCGTGGCGCTGCGCCGGGCCAACCTGCTCAACAGCACCTCCGGCCTGTGCATCACCAAGCTCGACGTCCTCGACGGCCTGGAGACCATCCGGATCTGCACGGGCTACCGGTGTAACGGGGTAGAGCAGTCCACCCCGCCGGTGGGGGCGGATGCCTACGAGGGGTGCGAGCCCATCTACGAGGAACTCCCCGGCTGGACGGACTCCACCGAGGGGGTGAAGGCCTTCGGCGAGCTGCCGGACAACGCCCAGCGCTACCTCCGGCGGATCGAGGAGCTTACCGGGACCCCCATCGATGTCATCTCCACGGGCCCCGAGCGCGAGGAGACCATCGTCCTGCGCGACCCCTACGCCTGACCCCGGAACCGGTCGGGACGTTCGCGTCCCGGCCGGGGTGGTCCTGGCGGACCCACGAAATCGGCATGGCCACGAAAAAGGCCCCGAACCCTTGCGGGTCGGGGCCTTTCGGTGTTGGTGCCGAGGAGAGGACTTGAACCTCCACGGGCTTTCGCCCACCAGCACCTGAAGCTGGCGTGTCTACCACTTTCACCACCTCGGCAAGGGCGGCTGGGCCGTCGTTGCAAGTGCGATAATCTAGCGGATGGGCCTTGGGCTGTCAACGCCGACCCCGGCTGCCCCTGGTCGGATTGGTGGTGCGCGAGGGGCGGGACAGGCCGGGGGGTGAGCCGGTATACTCCCGCCATGAACGAACAAGCTGTCAACCCTGCCCCCCTACGCCCGCGGTCTGCCGCGGCCATCCACGGAGGCCGTCATGGCGCGGAATAATTCCCCCCGCGATCCCAAGGCCGACCGCGAGGCCGAGCGCTACGAGAATCCCATCCCCAGCCGGGAATTCATCATGGAGGTCCTGGACAAGCACGGGGCGCCCATGCCCCACGGGGAACTCGCCGAGGCGCTGTCCGTCCAGGACGATGACCAGCTGGAGGCGCTGCGCCGCCGCCTGCGCGCCATGGAGCGCGACGGCCAGATCATCCGCAACCGCAAGGGCGACTACGGCCTGGTCAGCCGCATGGACCTCAAGCGCGGCCGTATCGTCGGCCACGGCGACGGCTTCGGTTTCCTCATCCCCGACGAGGGGGGCGATGACGTCTTCCTCTCCCCCAAGGCCATGCATCCCGTCCTCCACGGCGATCGCGCCGTCGTCTCCGTCACCGGGGTCGACCGGCGCGGACGCCCCGAGGGCATGGTCGTGGAGGTCCTGGAACGCAATACCCAGCACGTGGTGGGCCGCTTCTTCGACGAGGGCGGCGTCGGTGTCGTGGAGCCGGACAACCGGCGGCTGAACCAGGAGATCCTCGTGGCGCCGGAGTCGTGGAACGGCGCCACCGATGGCCAGATCGTCACCGTGGAGATCATCGAGCAGCCCAGCCGCCACCGTAAGCCCCTGGGCAAGGTCGTCGAGATCCTGGGCCAGCACATGGGGCCGGGGATGGAGGTGGATGTCGCCCTGCGCGCCCACGACATCCCCTACGAGTGGCCCGCCGAGGTGGAGGCCGAGGCGGCCCACTTCTCCACCGAGGTGGCCGAGACCGATAAGGAGGGGCGCGAGGACCTGCGGGACATGCCGCTGGTCACCATCGACGGCTCCGACACCAAGGACTTCGACGACGCCGTCTGCTGCGAGCCCACCCGCAATGGCTGGCGGATGGTGGTGGCCATCGCCGACGTCGCCCACTACGTCCAGCCCGACTCCGCCCTGGACGCCGAGGCCCTGGAACGCGGCAACTCGGTCTACTTCCCCAACCGCGTGGTGCCCATGCTCCCGGAGGTCCTCTCCAACGGCCTCTGCTCGCTGAACCCCGAGGTGGACCGGCTCTGCATGGCGGTCTCGGTGGAGATCGACCGCGACGGCGAGGTCCTGGACTACCGTTTCCTAGAGGGGGTCATGCGCTCCCATGCCCGGCTGACCTACACCGAGGTCGCCGGCATGGTGCAGCAGAACGACCCGGTGGTCCGCGACCAGTACCGCCACGTGGTCAAGGACATCGACGAGCTCTATCGACTCTACCAGGCGCTGCACGCCGCCCGGCAGCGGCGCGGGGCCATCGACTTCGATACCACCGAGACCAAGATCGTCTTCGGCGACAATCGCAAGATCGATCGCATCGTCCCGGTGGAGCGTACCGATGCCCACCGCATGATCGAGGAGTTCATGCTGGCCGCGAACACCTGCGCCGCCGACTTCCTCGAGAAGAACCGCCTGCCGACCCTCTACCGCATCCACGAGAGCCCGCGCAAGGAGAAGCTGGACGACCTCCGTACCGTCCTGGCCGAGCGCGGTCTCAAGCTGGAGGGGGGCGACAAGCCGGAGGCCCACCACGTCTCCAAGCTGCTGGAGCAGGCGGCGGGACGGGAGGACTTCCACCTCATCCAGACCCTGGTCCTGCGCAGCATGAACCAGGCGGTCTACTCGCCGGACAACCAGGGCCACTTCGGTCTCGGCTTCGACGCCTATACCCACTTCACCTCGCCCATCCGGCGCTACCCGGACCTGGTCGTCCACCGCGGGATCCGCAACCTCCTGTGGCGCCAGCGCAAGCCGGTGCGCGACGCCCTGGGCAAGATCCTCAAGCGCGGCGTAGGCCCCGACTACCCCTACGCCCGGGCGGAGATGGAGCGCATCGGCCAGCACTCCTCCATGACCGAGCGCCGCGCCGACGAGGCGACCCGCGATGCCGAGGATGCCCTTAAGTGCGAGTATATCCAGGATAAGGTGGGGGAGAGCTACGAGGGGCTGGTCACCGGCGTTACCGGCTTCGGGCTCTTCATCGAGCTCAAGGACATCTACGTCACCGGCCTGCTCCACATCTCCGCCCTGGACAAGGACTACTTCCACTTCGAGGCCGCTCACCACCGCCTCACCGGCGAGCGCACCGGCCGCACCTACGCCCTGGGCGATACGGTGAAGGTCAAGGTGGTCCGCGTGGACCTGGATGAGCGGAAGATCGACTTCGAACTCGCCGAGCCGGCCGGGGACAAGACCCCCGCCGGCCGGCGGCGCGGCAAGGGCGGCCAGGGCAAGAAGAACGACGAATGAGCGAGCGCCTGTTCGGCCTCCACGCGGTCGCCGCCGCGCTGGAGGCCGGCACCGTGGACGGCCTCTGGGTAGCCGGCAACCGCAAGGACCGGCGCCTGGGGGAGCTGGTGGACGCCGCCCGGGCCGCCGGGATCCCGGTGGAGGAGGTGGACCGCCGGCGTCTGGATGACCTGGCCGGCGGCGGTCGCCACCAGGGGGTGGTCGCCTCCGGCGCCGCCGTGGCCCGCAGCTGGCCCCAGCTGGAGGCGGCTGCCGCCGGTGGCGGCCTCTGGCTCGCCCTGGACGGCGTCCAGGACCCCCACAACCTCGGCGCCTGCCTGCGCAGCGCCGAGGCCGCCGGCTGCGAGGGGGTCATCGCCCCCGCCGACCGCGCCGCCCGCCTCACCCCCACCGTCCGCAAGGTCGCCGTGGGCGCCGCCGAGCGCCTCCCCTTCTATACCGTGACCAACCTCGCCCGGAGCCTGGAGGCGCTGGGGGAGATGGGGCTCTTCTCCGTGGGGCTCGCTGGGGAGGGGGAGTCCACGCTGTGGGACGTGGACCTGCGCGGACCCCTGATCCTCGTCCTCGGTGCCGAGGAGAAGGGGCTGCGCCGCCTTACCCGCCGGGCCTGCGACACCGTCGCCCACCTCCCCATGGCGGGCGCGGCCGAGAGCCTCAATGTCTCCGTGGCCGCCGGGGTCGCCCTGTTCGAGGCGGTGCGCCAGCGCCGCTGAAGACCGCCCTTGGCAAGGGGGCGTTGACCCCATAGAATGGTGCGCTTTACCAGACCCCTTGCCGCCGCCTCCGGGCGCGGCTGTCGCAAACCGTAAGGAGGTCCCATGCGTCATTACGAGATCGTCTTCCTGGTCCACCCGGACCAGAGCGAGCAGGTCCCTGCCATGGTGGATCGGTACCGGTCCATCATCGAGTCCGACGGCGGTGCCATCCACCGTCACGAGGACTGGGGCCGGCGCCAGCTCGCCTATCCCATCAACAAGATCCACAAGGCCCACTACGTCCTGCTCAACGTCGAGTGCAGCAACGACGCCCTCGACGAGCTCTACGGCGCCTTCCGCTTCAATGATGCCGTGATCCGGCACATGGTCCTCTCCCGGGACGAGGCCGTCACCGAGGCCTCCCCCATGGCCAAGGAGAAGGAAAAGGAGAAGGAGAAGGACCGGGAGCGGAGCAGCGAGGACGAGTCCGCCTAGGACGTGGTCGCGGCCGCGCCGCCACCCGACAACCATCTGAGCGTGGGGGGGTGGGTCATTCAGGCCCCCGAGCGGCGGTACAACCCCGCCGGCATCCCCATCGCCCGCTTCCGCCTGGAGCACTCCTCCATCCAGGAAGAGGGCGACCGGCCTCGCGAGGTCCGCTTCCGCATCCAGGTCATCGCCGCCGGTGAAGCGATCCAGGCAGCGGTGGACCGGCTGGAGGAGGGGACCGAGGCCCGGGTCACGGGCTTCGTGAGCCGCGCCGGTTACCGCCAGGGGGATTACCGCCTGGTCCTCCACGCCCAGACCATCGAGATTTTGGCGGCCCCCGATGCCGGGGCGCCGCCGGAGACCTGAAACGAGGAGTCCGAACATGGCCCAGTTCTTCCGTCGCCGTAAGTATTGCCGCTTCACCGCCGAGGGGGTGAAGGAGATCGACTACAAGGACGTGAATACGCTCAAGAACTACGTCACCGAGACCGGCAAGATCGTGCCCAGCCGCATCACCGGCACCAGCGCCCGGTACCAGCGCCAGCTCGCCCGCGCCATCAAGCGGGCCCGCTTCCTGGCGCTGCTGCCCTACTCGGACCACCACGAGGGCTGAGGACCGGTGAAGGCCCTCGCCGCCTACATCACGCGCGGCCATCTCTCGGCCGCCCTGGTAGCGGTGGCGGCGGCCGCCGCGGCGCTGTTCTTTGCCCCGCTGGGGTATGTGAGCGGTGGCGCCGTGGCCCTCATGACCCTGGTGGCCGGCCCGACCAGCGGCCTGGTGGTGGTCGCCATCGCCGCGGGCGTGACCATGCTGGTAGGGCTGGCGGCGGCCGGCGAGATCGCCATCGGTCTCGGCTTCGCCGCCGTCATCTGGTTGCCGGCCTGGCTGGTGGCCAGCGTGCTCCGGCAGACGGTCTCCCTGCCGCTGGCGGTGATGACCGCCGCGGCGCTGGGCATGGCGCTGATCCTGGGCATGCACGCCCTCATCGCCGACCCGGCGGCCTTCTGGGAGGGCCAGTTGCAGCAGGTCTTCTCCGCCCTGGAACAGCAGGGCGGCGGCCTGGACCCCAGCGCCGAGGAGGCCATGCAGGCCCTGGCCGGCGTGATGACCGGGGCCCTGGGGGCCGGGACGACCCTGAGCCTGGCGCTCATGCTCTTCCTGGCCCGCTGGTGGCAGGCGATACTGCAGAAGCCGGGCGGCTTCCGGGCGGAGTTCCACGCCCTGCGCCTAGACGGCCGGGTCGCCTGGTTCGCCCTGGCGGTGGCCGTGGCCGGGGCGGCGCTCCCCGGCGGGGGCGGCGTGGTGGCCGGCCAGGTCACCCTGGTACTGGTAGTCCTCTACCTGCTCCAGGGGCTGGCGGTGGTGCACGGTTCCGCAGGCACGCGGGGCCTGGGCTGGCAGTGGCTGGCCCTGGTCTACGTCCTGCTCCTCCTGGTGCCCTATACCATTCCGGTGGTAGCGGCGCTGGGTTTTCTGGATACGTGGCTGGATGTCCGGCGGCGGCTGGCGCCGTCGGACAACGGCCCTCAAGATGGTTGAGCGCGGTTTCCGCGCCGAATCGGAGGTTGCAACGATGGAAGTGATCCTGCTCGATAATGTCCGCAATCTGGGCACCCTGGGCGACCAGGTAAAGGTCAAGCCCGGCTACGGCCGCAACTACCTGGTCCCGCAGGGCAAGGCGGTGCGGGCGACGCCGGATAACATCAAGGCGTTCGAGGAGCGCCGCGCCGAGCTGGAGCGGCAGGCCGAGGAGGCCCGCCAGGCCGCGCAGAAGCGGGCCGATGCCATCGCCGGCGTGGGTACCATCACCCTGCGTCGCAAGTCCGCCGACGAGGGCAAGCTCTTCGGCTCTATCGCCGCCACCGACGTCGCCGAGGCGCTGTCCGAGGCCGGTGCCGACGTGGAGCGCAAGGAGGTGGTCTTCCCCGAGGGCGCCATCCGCCAGACCGGCGAATACCAGGTGGAGATCCACCTGCACTTCGACGTGGTCCAGCCCGTTACCCTGGTGGTGGAGGCCGAGTAACCGTACGGGGCCGGCGATATGGGCGAGCTCGTCGCCGCCGACCGCGACGCCGGGGACCTGCGCATCCCGCCTCACTCCGATGAGGCGGAGCAGGCGGTCCTCGGCGGCCTCATGCTGGACAATGACGCCTGGGACCAGGTCGCGGATCGCGTCTCCGAGGAGGACTTCTACCGCCGCAACCACCAGCTGATCTTCTCGGTGGTGCGGGATCTGGCCGAGGTCAGCTCGCCCTTCGACGTGGTCACGGTCTCGGAGTCCCTGGACCGCCGTTCCCAGCTCGAGGAGGTGGGCGGCCTCGCCTACCTGAGCACCCTGGCGCGCAACACCCCCAGCGCGGCCAACATCCAGACCTACGCCCGGATCGTCCGCGACCGCTCCATCCTCCGGGAGCTGGTCCATATCGGGACGAAGGTGGCGGACAGCGCCTACAATCCCGACGGTCGTACCACCGAGACGCTGCTGGACGAGGCCGAGAGCCACGTCTTCGAGATCGCCGAACGGGGCGCCCGGGGCCGGCAGGGCTTTCGCGGCATGCCGGAACTCCTCTCGGAGACGGTGGACCGCATCGAGCGGCTCATCGATCAGGACGACGAGTTCACCGGTCTGCCCAGCGGCTTTACCGACCTGGACAACAAGACCGGCGGCTTCCAGGCCTCGGACCTGGTCATCGTGGCGGCCCGGCCCTCCATGGGGAAGACCACCTTCGCCATGAACATCGCCGAGACCGCCGCCATCAAGCACCAGCGGCCGGTAGCGGTCTTCTCCATGGAGATGTCCGCCGATCAGCTCACCATGCGGCTGCTCTCCTCCCTGGGCCAGATCGAGCAGGGGCGGCTGCGCAACGGTCGCCTGGACGATACCGACTGGTCCCGGCTGAGCTCGGCGGTGAGCATCCTCCAGGGGGCGCCCATCTTCGTGGACGACACCCCGGCGCTCACCCCCACCGATCTGCGCGCCCGCTGCCGCCGCCTCAAGCGGGAGAAGGGCGACCTGGGGCTGGTGGTGGTGGACTACCTCCAGCTCATGCAGTCCCCCAACGGCGCCCGGGAGAACCGGACCAACGAGATCTCCGAGATCAGCCGCGGTCTCAAGGCCCTGGCGCGGGAGCTGGACGTGCCGGTGATGGCGCTCTCCCAGCTCAACCGCTCCCTGGAGCAGCGGCCCAACAAGCGGCCGGTAATGTCCGACCTGCGCGAGTCCGGCGCCATCGAGCAGGACGCCGACGTGATCCTCTTCATCTACCGGGACGAGGTCTACAACGAGGACAGCGAGTACAAGGGACTGGCCGAGATCATCACCGGCAAGCAGCGTAACGGCCCCACCGGCCACGACATGCTGGTCTTCCAGGGCGAGTTCACGCGCTTTCGCAACTACGTCCGCGACGGCGGCGACGGCTGGGGATGACCCGCCCGGTCCGCGCTGCCATCGATACCGGGGCGCTGGCGAACAACCTCGCCGTCGCCCGTGCCGCCGCCCCCGGCGAGCCGGCCTGGGCGGTGGTCAAGGCCGACGCCTACGGCCACGGGGCGGTGACGGCCGCCAGGGCGCTGGTGGCCGCCGGGGCCGACGGCCTCTGCGTGGCCTCGGTGGAGGAGGCGGAGGCGCTGCGGACCGCCGGCATTGATGCCCCCATTCTACTGCTGGAGGGCTTCTTCGAACCGGCCGAGATCCCGCGCTGCGCCGAGCTGGGGCTGGCCATCGTGGTCCACGCCCCGTGGCAGCTGGCCGCCCTGGAGGCCGCCCGGCCGGAGTGGCCGCTTACCACCTGGGTGAAGGTGGATACCGGCATGCACCGCATCGGCTTCCATCCCGAGGAGGTCGGACCGGTACGGGAGCGGCTTCGGGCCGCCCCCGCGGTGGTCGGCGAGCCGGGCCTGATGACCCACCTGGCGCGGGCCGATGACCGGGGCGAGCCCGCCACCACCCGACAGCTCCGGGTCTTCGATGCCCTGGACCGGCCGGGGCCGGTCTCCATCGCCAATTCCGCCGGGATCCTGGCCTGGCCGGAGGCGCGCCGCGGGGCGCTGCGGCCGGGGATCATGCTCTACGGCGTCTCCCCCTTCCCGGACGAGGTGGCCGCGGACCACGGCCTGGCGCCGGTGATGACGCTGCACTCCCGGCTCATCGCCGTGCGCCGGCTGGCCGCCGGGGATGCCGTGGGCTACGGCGGGACCTGGGTCTGCCCCGAGGCCATGCCGGTGGGCGTGGTCGCCATCGGCTACGGTGACGGCTACCCGCGCCACGCCCCCAGCGGGACGCCGGTCCTCGTGGACGGCGTCGAGGCCCCCCTGGTCGGCCGGGTCTCCATGGACATGATCACCGTCGACCTGCGCGGCCACCCGGCGGCGGAGCCGGGCGCCCCGGTGACCCTCTGGGGCGAGGGCCTGCCGGTGGAGCGGGTGGCCGTGGCGGCGGGCACCATCGGCTACGAGCTCCTGTGCGGCGTCACCCCCCGGGTGCCGCGCGATATCACTGCATGACCCCACGCAGGGTGCGCTTGTGCCTCGACTGCGGCGCGGCGTATCTTGCCCCTCCGGAAACGCAAGGGAGAACCATCCCATGTCGCGCAAAGAGCGCATCGAACAGCGCCTCACCGAGGAGCTCACCCCCGAGCACCTGACGGTGGAGGACGAGAGCCACATGCACAACGTGCCCGAGGGGGCGGAGTCCCACTTCCGGGTCACCGTCGTGAGCCCCGCCTTCGAGGGGGAGTCCCGCGTGGGCCGCCACCGGGCCGTGAATCGCGCCCTGGCCGCGGAGTTCGACCAGGGCCTCCACGCCCTGGCCCTGCACACCCACGCCCCCTCGGAATGGACCGGCGGCGACGATCCCGCCTCGCCGCCCTGCCTCGGTGGGGGCAAGGCATGAGTGCGGAGATGGAGTCCGGGGATCCCGTCATCCAGGCCCTCGCCCGGGCGGTGGCCGGGGAGCGGGAGTTCCGGCCGGCCGATGACTCCCTGGAGGCCCTGGGCGCCTTCCAGCCGCTGGTGGAGACCCTCTGCCAGCTGGGCGACGACGGCTTCCTCGAGGTGGGGGAGCCGCGCCGGGAGGAGCATACCCGGCTGGGCTACTACGACTACGTCGAGGTCCGCTCCGTCCGGCCGGCCGCGAAGCAGCTGCTGGAGCGGGCGCGGGAGCAGGGGCTGGAGATCCCGGAGCAGGAGCCGGAGGAGTCCCCCTCCCTTATCGATGTCCGGACCGAGGAGAAGCCGGCCGCGGCGTCACCGACGGAGTCCCCGGTAGAGGCCCCGGCCGCGCCGCGTGTCGCGGCGGCGGCGGTGGTCATCCACCAGGGCGCCGTCCTGCTGGTCCGCCGGGCCCATCCGCCCCGGGCCGGCCTGTGGGCCATCCCCGGCGGCATGGTGGAGAGCGGCGAGACGCTGCAGGAGGCGGCGGAGCGGGAGATCCAGGAGGAGACCGGCGTCGTGATCCGGGCCGGTTCCCCCCTGCACGCCTTCGACCTCATGGAATACGACGACCAGGGCCGCTTGCAGTACCACTACGTGGTGGTGGACCTGGTGGCCGACTACCTGGAGGGCGAGGTGGGGGCGGCCTCGGATGCCGCCGAGGCCCGCTGGCTGACCCCCGCCGAGCTGGCGGAGCTGCCGGTGGACGGCGAGACCCGGCGGATCCTCCGCCGCCAGGGCCTGCTCACCGGCTAGCCGGCTGCCCGGCGCTCCAGGGTGCGGCGGAGCGTCTCCGCCCGGCCCTCCACCAGGTCGGCGACGGTGTAGCCGGCCAGGGTGTTCAGGAAGGCCGCCATGGCCTCGTTCAGGGCCGTCTCGAAGGCGCACTGCCCCTGGATGGGGCAGTCGGTGCACTCGGCCGGGGCGAGCCGCTCCTCCAGGCGGGTGATCACCGCATCCAGGGTGATGGCCTCCGGCTCGCGGGCCAGCCGCAGCCCCCCGCGCTTGCCGCGGAAGGTGTCCACAAAGCCGTTCCGGCCCAGGGCGTGGACCACCTTCACCAGGTGGTTGCGGGAGATGGCGTAGGCGTCGGCCACCTCGGTGATGGTCACCCGCCGCTCGCGATGGAGGGCGAGGTGGATGAGGACCCGCACGGCGTAGTCGGTATAGCGTGTCAGTTGCATGGTTGTCCGGGGTTGCCTGACCGTTCGTTCAATCCGATAGGCCGTGGGATTCCACCACGGCGGGAAAGTTCACTCGCGGAGCAAGGATCATGGCGAAGAACCGCACCCTCTACGTCTGCAACGAGTGCGGCGGCCAGACGCCCAAGTGGGCCGGCCAGTGTCCCGCCTGCGGTGGCTGGAACACCCTGAGCGCGGCGGTGGAGAGCCGGGACACCCGCACCGGCGGCATGAGCGGCAGTGCCAACGGCCAGGTGACCGCCCTGGGCGAGGTGGCGGTGGGCGAGGAGGAGTCGCGCTGGGCCACCGGCTCGGCGGAGCTGGACCACGTCCTGGGCGGCGGGCTGGTCCCCGGCTCCGTCACCCTGCTGGGGGGCGATCCCGGGATCGGTAAGTCCACGCTGCTGCTGCAGACCGTCGCGTCCCTCGCCCGGGAGCAGCGCGTCCTCTACGTTACCGGCGAGGAATCGCCCCAGCAGGTGGGGCTGCGCGCCCGGCGGCTGGGCCTGGAGGCCGATGCCGTGCGGCTGCTGGCCGAGACGCGGGTGGAGGCGATCACCGACACGGCCCAGGGGGAGGCCCCGGGGGTGCTGGTGGTGGACTCCATCCAGACCGTCTTCACCGAGACCCTCTCCTCCGCCCCCGGCTCCGTGGCCCAGGTCCGCGAGGCCGCGGCCCGGCTGGTCCGCTTCGCCAAGGCCACCGGCGCGGCGCTGTTCCTGGTCGGCCACGTCACCAAGGAGGGGCAGCTTGCCGGCCCCCGCGTGCTGGAGCACATGGTGGACGCGGTGCTCTACTTCGAGGGCGACGGTTCCAGCCCCTACCGGGTGATCCGCGCCATGAAGAACCGCTTCGGCGCCGCCAACGAGCTCGGCATCTTCGCTATGACCGAGCATGGCCTGCGCGAGGTGAGCAATCCCTCCGCCATCTTCCTCTCCCGCCACGGCGACCCCATCCCGGGGAGCCTCATCCTGGTCACCCGGGAGGGGACCCGGCCGCTGCTGGTGGAACTCCAGGCGCTGGTGGACGAGAGCCAGCTGGGCAATCCGCGGCGGGTGACCCTGGGGCTGGACGGCAATCGGCTGGCCATGCTCCTGGCGGTGCTCCACCGCCACGGCGGGGTGATGACGGCGGACCAGGATGTCTTCGTCAACGTGGTGGGCGGCGTCCGGGTCACCGAGACCGCCGCCGATCTTCCGGTGCTGTTGGCGGTGCTCTCCAGCCTGCGGGACCGGGCGCTGCCGGCCGACCTGGTTGCCTTCGGGGAGGTGGGGCTGGCCGGGGAGATCCGGCCGGTACCCAACGGGCCCGACCGGCTGCGCGAGGCAGCCCGCCACGGCTTCACTCGGGCCATCGTCCCGCGCGCCAATGCGCCCAGGCAGGCCCCGGCGGGGCTGGAGGTGGTCGGCGTGGATCGCCTCCAGGAGGCGCTGGACGCGCTGTAGCCCTCAGTCCTCCTCGTGGGCGTGGACGAGGGCGCCCAGCTCCCGCTCCAGAAGGGACTCGTCGCCGAGATTGAACTCCACCAGGCGGCGGAGATCGCTGGCGCTCTCCAGCGGCATCTGGGTGAATTCGAAGCCGGCCAGCTTCCCCTCCACGTGGGCGACCTTCGCGGTGGCCGTCAGCGCCAGCCCGCTCTCCAGCTCGATGGTCAGCTCCGCCGGGGTGGTGCGCTCCAGCAGCCCCGGCCACCCCTCCGGTCGCTGCAGCAGGACGCCCTTGAGGGAGATGTCGGCGAGGCGGCCGCGGCAGGGGCCCTCCGGGCAGTCCACGGTGGCCTCGCCGCCGAAGGGGATGCGGGTGAAGTGGCGCTTCTCGCCATTGCCCGGGTGCGATGGATCACGGTCGCTCATACCGGCCTTCCGCTGGTCGTGGGGGATTCCCAAGCATAGCAAGTGGAGGCGGGGCCGGGGGAGCGCCTCAACCCGGCGGCCGCCAGAGGTCGGGCATGATCTTCACCGTGCGCACGGCGCTGGTCCCCACGTGGACGATCTCCACCGGGTAGCCGGCCAGGCGGAAGCTGGTCCCCGGCTCCGGGATGGTCTCCATGTGCTCCAGGATGAGGCCGTTGAGGGTCTTGGGGCCGTCGGTGGGCAGCTCCCACTGCATGAGCCGGTTGAGGTCGCGGACGTAGGCGCTGCCCTCCACCAGGAAGGAGCCGTCCTCCTGGGGGTGGACCTCCTGCATGGTCTCGCCGGGGTCGGTGGTGAACTCGCCGACGATCTCCTCGAGGATGTCCTCCAGCGTTACCAGCCCCCGGATGTCGCCGTACTCGTCCACCACCAGGCCGATGCGGCGGCGCTCGCGCTGGAAGTTCAGCAGCTGTGTGTGCAGCGGGGTCGCCTCGGGGACGAAGTAGGGGTCCCGGACCAGGCGACGCAGCCCCTCCGGGTCCAGCTCCCCCACGGCCAGGCGGTGGGCGATGTTGCGCAGGTGGAGGATGCCGACGATGTTCTCCGGCCCCCCCTCGTAGACCGGCAGCCGGGTGTGGTGGCTGCGGCTGATCCGCTCGAGGATCGCCTCCCACGGCTCGTCCAGGTCGACGCCCACCATCTCGTTGCGCGGGATCATGATGTCCTCCACCGTCACCTTCTCCAGGTCGAGGATGGAGAGCAGCATGCGCTGGTGGCGCTGCGGGATCATGGCCCCGGCCTCGTTGACCACGGTGCGCAGCTCCTCCCGGGAGAGTGGCTGGTCGCCACTGGACTCCGGCGAGACCCTGAGCAGGCGCAGGAGGTTGTTGGAGATGGCGTTGACCACCCAGACCAGGGGGTAGAGCAGCCGCAGCAGCGGGCCCAGGACCCAGCTCGCCGGGAAGGCGATGCGCTCGGGATGCAGCGCCGCCAGGGTCTTGGGGGTCACCTCGGCGAAGATGAGGATGACTAGGGTGAGCAGCCCGGTGGCCACCGCGATCCCGGCCTGCCCCATGAGCCGGATGGCGATGATGGTCGCCACCGACGAGGCGAGGATGTTGACGAAGTTGTTGCCCAGGAGGATGACGCCGATGAGGCGGTCGGGGCGCTGGAGCAGGCGATCCGCCCGCCGGGCGCCGGCGTGGCCTTCGTCGGCGAGGTGGCGCAGGCGGTAGCGATTGAGGCTGATGAGCCCCGTCTCGGAGCTGGAGAAGAAGCCCGAGAGGACGATGAGCAGCCCCAGCGAGACGAACAGGAGCCAGGTCGGTATGGAATCCACGAGTCAGTCGAGGCCGAGGATGAGTTCCAGCACCAGCTTGCTGCCGAAGTAGGCCAGCAGCAGGACCGTCAGGCCCCCGGTGGTCCAGCGCACCGCGGTGCGCCCTCGCCAGCCGAAGTGCCAGCGGCCCCAGAGCAGGACGCCGAAGACCGCCCACGCCACCAGCGAGAGCGCCGTCTTGTGGACCAGGTGCTGGGCGAAGAGGTCCTCCAGGGCCACCCAGCCCAGGAGCAGGGCGGCGGTGAGGAAGATGAAGCCCAGGGCGATGATCCGGAACAGCAGCCGCTCCATGGTCTCCAGGGGCGGCAGGGCGCGGACGAAGCCGCCGGGGCGGCGTAGACGCAGGTAGTGGTCCTGGATGGCCAGCAGCGCGGCCTGGAAGGCGGCGATGGCCAGCAGGCTGAAGGCCAGCAGGGAGAGGACCACGTGGGCCTGCATGGCGGAGTCCATGACCGGCATGGTGCGCTGGTCCGCCAGCGGCGAGAGCTCCAGGCCCAGGCCGATGGCGGCCAGGGGGAGGGCGCCCACGCCCAGATTCTCCACCGGGGCCCGGAGCGCGCCCAGGAGGATGAGCGCGGCCATGAGCCAGGTCACCAGGGAGAGGGTGGTGAAGAAGGAGAGGTCCAGCCCCGGTCCGCCCAGCAGATCCTGCCCCAGGACGGCGCCGTGGAGGGCCGCGGCGGCCAGCCCCAGCGCCAGCAGGGCCAGTCGTTCGCCGGTGGCGTGGGCCAGTCGGCGGACGAGCAGCGCGGCGGTGGCGAGGTAGAGCACCACGGCCAGCAGGCCGGTAATGGTGGCGAACATGGGCCTTCCAATGCCTGAAAACGCGGATGGTCGCACATCCTCGGGGGGTGTTGAAGCGCTAGGATGGTACTGGTCGGGGAACGCATGCACCGTGGCCCCGGACCGGAAGGGTCTAGTATGCTCGGTGCGCGGACGGGAACCATGAACAGGAAGGGACACATGGAGCTGGATGTTCTGGGCTGTGGCGGGGGGATCGGCACGGGGGAGCGGACCACCGCCTTCCGGGTGGACGGGCGCCTGCTCATCGATGCCGGCACCGGCGTGGAGGGGCTGACACTGGCGGAGATGGAGGCCATCGAGGCCATCGTCCTCACCCACACCCATCTGGACCATATCGCCTACCTCGCCTACCTGGCCGATACCCTCCACGGCCGGATCCACCGGACCATCCCCGTCCACGGCCGGAGCGAGACGCTGCAGGGGCTGCGCGACCACCTCTTCAACGGTGTCCTCTGGCCCGACTTCACGCGCCTGCCCCCGGAGCGGCCGGTCTTCTCCCTGGAGCCCCTGGAGCCGGGCGAGAGCCGGACCATTGCCGGCCTCGAGGTCATGGCCATCGGCGTCAACCACGTGGTGCCTACCCAGGGCTACTGGGTGGACGACGGCGAGCGCGCCTTCGCCTTCAGCGGCGACACCACCACCAACCAGGCGCTGTGGGAGACCCTGAACGCCCGGCCGCGCCTGGATGCCCTGCTGGTGGAGGCCGCCTTCGCCGACGAGGACGCCGGGCTGTGCGAGCTGGCCCGCCACTACTGCCCCCGGCTGCTGGCGGCGGATATGGTGGCCCTGGAGCACGACCCGCCGGTCTACATCTCCCACCGCAAGCCCGGCGACGAGGACCTTATCCTCGCCGAGTGCCGGGCGGCCCTGCCGGATCGGGCGGTTCACGGCCTGTCGAGCGGCACCCGCCTGACGTTATAATGGGGGTCTGAAACCCCACGGAGGCGGCATGTTCGACAGCCTTACCGAACGGCTCAACAAGACCCTCAAGGACCTGCGCGGCCAGGGTCGGCTCACCGAGGACAATATCCGCGACACCCTGCGCGAGGTGCGCATGGCGCTGCTCGAGGCGGATGTCGCCCTCCCGGTGGTCAAGGACTTCATCGAGCATGTGCGTACCCGCGCCCTGGGCGAGGAGGTCTCCACCAGCCTCACCCCGGGCCAGGCGCTCATCAAGATCGTCCGCGAAGAGCTGGTCCGGCTCATGGGCGACGACGGCGAGGGGCTCAACCTCAACACCCGCCCGCCGGCGGTGATCCTCATGGCCGGCCTCCAGGGCTCGGGCAAGACCACCTCCACCGGCAAGCTCGCCCGCTGGCTGCAGGAGCGGGAGAAGAAGTCGGTGATGGTGGCCTCCACCGACATCTACCGCCCCGCCGCCATCGATCAGCTGGAGACGGTGGCCGGCAAGGCCGGTGCCGCCTTCCACCCCAGCTCCTCGGACCAGGACCCGGCGGATATCGCCGCCCGGGCCCTGCAGGCGGCGCGGACGGCGCACAAGGATGTCCTTATCATCGACACCGCCGGCCGCCTGCACGTGGACGAGGACATGATGGCCGAGGTCCGCCGCCTCCACGAGGTGGTGGAGCCGGTGGAGACGCTGTTCGTGGTGGACAGCATGACCGGCCAGGACGCCGCCAACACCGCCCACGCCTTCGGCGAGGCCCTGCCGCTGACCGGGGTCATCCTGACCAAGACCGACGGCGACGCCCGGGGCGGGGCGGCGCTCTCCGTGCGCCACATCACCGGCCGCCCCATCAAGTTCCTGGGCACCGGTGAGAAGGACGACGCCCTGGAGCCCTTCCACCCCGACCGGGTCGCCCAGCGCATCCTCGGCATGGGGGACATGCTCTCCCTCATCGAGGAGGCCGAGACCAAGGTCGATCAGGAGAAGGCGGAGAAGGTCGCCCGCAAGCTCAAGAAGGGCAAGGGCTTCGACCTCGCCGATTTCCGCGAGCAGCTCCAGCAGATGCAGAGCATGGGCGGCGTGAACAGCCTCATGGACAAGCTCCCCGGCGCCGGGCAGCTGCCCGACCACGTCAAGGGCCAGGTGGACGACAGCCAGTTCCGCCGCATGGAGGCCATCATCAACTCCATGACCCCGGGCGAACGCCAGCGTCCCGACATCATCAAGGGCTCGCGCAAGCGCCGCATCGCCGCCGGCTCCGGGACCCAGGTCCAGGACGTCAACCGCCTGCTCAAGCAGTTCCAGCAGATGCAGAAGATGATGAAGAAGATGAAGGGCGGCGGCATGCAGAAGCTCATGAAGCAGATGCAGGGGCAGATGCCCCCCGGCATGTAGCCCGCCCCGGGAATCCGGTGCCACCCCCGAACGGCATTCGCCTCGGCCCTTTCGGCCGGGGCGTCATTGCCCTATAATTGCCGGTTTAATCGCGTACTGAATCTTGCGGCCGCCGCGGCGGCCCGGCAGCGAATCGGAGAGAAAGAGCCCTATGGTCACCATCCGCATGGCCCGCAAGGGCGCCAAGCGTCGGCCCTTCTACAACATCGTCGTTACCGAGCACGCCAATCCGCGTGACGGCAGCTTCATCGAGCGCGTGGGTTTCTACAACCCCGTGGCCACCGGTAACGAGGAGGCGGTGCGGCTGGACATGGACCGTGTGCAGCACTGGCTGGACAACGGCGCCAAGGCCAGCGAGAGCGTGGACCGCCTGATCCGCAAGCAGGCCAAGGCGGCTTCGTAACGAGCCGACGTGGCGACCGTGGGGGAGAGCCTGGTGCCCATGGGGCGGATCGGCGCCCCCCACGGCGTCCGCGGCTGGGTCCGGATCCAGTCCGAGACCCGGCCGGAAGAGAACATCCTGGCCTACACCCCCTGGTATCTGCGAGCCGGAAACCAGGGGGCAGAGGCCCGGCCGGTGACCATCGCGGAGAGCCGGGTCGGCGGCAAGGGGCCGCTGGCCCGGCTGGACGGGGTCACCGACCGCGAGGGCGCGGCGGCCCTGACGCACAGCGTCATCCTCGTGCCGCGCTCGGCCCTGCCGAAGCCGGCGGACGGCGAGTGGTACTGGGCCGACCTGGAAGGGCTGGTGGTGGTGACCACCGCCGACGAGGAGCTCGGCCGCGTCCAGGCGATGATGGAGACCGGCGCCAACGATGTCATGGTGGTCGCCGGCGAGCGCGAGCGGCTGATCCCCTTCGTCCAGGGCGAGGTGGTCCGCTCGGTGGAGCCCGAGACCGGCCGCATCGTGGTGGACTGGGACCCGGACTTCTGACGCCGTGCGCTTCGACGTCGTGACCCTGTTCCCGTCCATGCTGGCGGCCGTGACCGATTATGGCGTCACCAGCCGGGCGATGGAGGCCGGGCTGGCCGAGGTGGTGGCCTGGGACCCGCGGGAGCGGACCACGGACCGCCACCGGACGGTGGATGACCGCCCCTACGGCGGCGGGCCGGGCATGGTGATGCAGACCGGCCCCCTGGCGGCGACCCTGGCGGATGCCCGGGCCGCCGACCCGCGGCCGGCGAAGGTCATCCACCTGAGCCCCCAGGGGCGAGTGCTGGATCAGGCGGCGCTGGAGCGCTTCGCGGCGGAGCCGCGGCTCATCCTGCTGGCCACCCGCTACGAGGGGGTGGACGAGCGCCTCATCGAGGCCGAGGTGGATGAGGAGTGGTCCCTGGGGGACTACGTGATCAGCGGCGGCGAGCTGGGGGCGATGGTCATCATCGACGGCGTGACCCGGCTGCTGCCGGGGGCGCTGGGCCATACGGAGTCGGCGGTGCAGGATTCCTTCACCGCCGGGCTGCTGGACCACCCCCACTACACGCGGCCCGAGGTCGCGCTGGGGCGCGAGGTGCCGGCGGTGCTGCGCTCCGGGGACCACGCCGCCGTGGAGCGCTGGCGGCGCAAGCAGGCGCTGGGGCGGACCTGGCAGCGGCGCCCGGAACTGCTGGAGCGCCGCGGGATGAACGAGGAAGAACGGGCCCTGCTCGCCGAATACCGGCGTGAACGGGGCGAACAAGAGTAGCGATTACGCAAGCGGTTGTCGCGGGAGACCAAGACCATGAGCAACATCATCGACGAGCTCGAGGCCGAGCAGATGAAGTCCGACATCCCGGAGTTCGGTCCGGGGGACACCGTGCTGGTTCAGGTGCGGGTGCGTGAGGGCGGCCGCGAGCGGCTCCAGCCCTTCGAGGGGGTCTGCATCGCCAAGCGCAATCGCGGCCTGCACTCGGCCTTCACCCTGCGCAAGACTACCAGCGGTGAGGGCGTCGAGCGCGTCTTCCAGACCCACAGCCCCATCCTGGCTGACATCAAGGTCAAGCGCCGGGGCGATGTCCGCCAGGCCAAGCTCTACTACCTGCGCGAGCTCTCCGGCAAGGCGGCCCGCATCAAGGAGAAGGTCCGCTAGCGGAGTCGGGGCGCGGAAACCGGGACATGGGGCAGCGTCGGGCCATCCAGCCCGTCGGGGCCCGCCCGCGAGGGGCGGCGGCCGTACTGGTCGCCGCCCTTTTTATGGGCCCCCCGATGGCGACCCCGGCGGCGGCCACCGACCTCGACCAGGTCGAGGAGCTGGCCGGGGAGGGGGCGCTGCAGCTGGCCGTGGCCCTCATGGATCGCCACCAGCCCGAGCGCGGAGAGGATGCCGCGGCCTGGCGCCGATGGGAGGCCTACCGCCTGGAGCTGATGGCCCGGCGGGAGGACTGGTCGGGGTTGGCGGAACGGGTCCGGGGCTATCCCGCGGCCGCCCTGGATCCGGCGTTCCGGCGCCGCGCCGACGAACATCGGGCCGAGGCGCTGATCCGGCTGGAGCGGGGCGAGGCGCTGGCGGCGTTCGCCTTCCGGCGCCTGTGGCAGGGGGAGCCGCCGGACGGGGAAGAGGTCGCCCGCTGGCAGCGCCGGCTGGTCACCGCCTGGCGCCTGGCCGGGGAGCCGGAGGCGGCCCTGGCGACCCTGGAGCGGCTCCGCGAGCCCCCCGATTCCGGTCCGGACCAGCGCGCGGCCCTGCTACTGGAGCTGGATCGGCCGGCGGCCGCCCTGCGAGCCCTGGACGAGGCCGATACCGCGGCGCCGGCCCTGCGCCTGCTGGCCGAGTGGCGCGCCGGTCGTCGGGAGGCCGAAGAGGTGGTCGCGGCGGCGGAGGCCGCCGTGGTCGGGACCGACCCGGAGGCGGTGGCGCGCCAGCGCCTGCTCATCGCTCATGTGGCCACCGACCCCGCCCGGCGGGCTGCCGTCCTGGCGGCCCTTCTCGCCCTGGGCCCCGAGGTCTCCCTCCCCGGGATCCCGGCGGCCACCGCCGACGACCTCTGGGCCGCCTGGCGGGACCAGGGGCGCGCCGTCGCCAACCGGCGGGGCCTGCTCTTCGGCGACCACGACGCCTGGCTGGCCGCCGCGGCGGAGTCCCCGGCCCGGGAGAAGCGGGCCCTGCTGGCGACCCTGGCCCGGGAGGCCGGTGATCCGGAGGCCCGTTCGGAGGCCCACCGCCGCCTGGCCATTACCCTGCTGGAGGCCAATGACGGCCGCCTGCTGGAGCGCCTCTACACCGAGGCCAGTGCCTTCGGCGATGCCGACGCCATCCCGCGCCCCATCCGCTACACGCTGGCCGATCGCTTCGTGGACGCCGGCCGCCTGGAGGAGGCCGGCCGCCTCTTCATCGGCCTGGAGCCGCCGTCCCGGGGGGATGCCAACACCTGGCGGCTGCGCCAGGCGCGGGTGCTGGTCCTGGCCGGGGAGGCCGACGCCGGCGCCGAGGCCCTGCACGCCCTGCTGGACGAGGCCGCGAGCCTGGAGAAGCAGACCCTGGACCGCGCCCTGCAGATCGCCTTCGACCTCCAGGGGGCGGGCGCCCACGCCGAGGCGCTGTCCCTGTTCGACCGCCTCTACCGCCGGGCCCGCCAGCCCCATACCGAGCGCGAGATCCGCTTCTGGATGGGGGAGTCCCACCGCGAGCGCGGGGACCATGCGGCGGCGGCGGCGGCCTATCTCCGGGCCGCCCGCCACATCCCCGACGACCTGGACGACCCCTGGGTGGAGACCGCCTACTATCGGGCGGCTCGCAGCCTGGCCCGGGGGGGCTTCACCGAGGACGCCCGCGACCTCTACCAGCGGCTGCTCAAGGCCACCGAGGGGAGCCGGCGGGAGGCGCTGCTGCGCAACGAGCTCCGTCGCCTCGGCCGGGAGGGTGAGCACCGGCAGGGCCAGCGCCAGGAGGGGCCCGGCCGTGGGGAGTGAGTCGGCGAGCCGCCTTGTCGGCCCCGCCCACGCCCGGCTCCGGGTCACCATTGAGACCCGGGACGGGCAGCTGGAACGGATCCGACTGCTCCCGGCCGAGGGGGCCGACGCGGAGGAGGCCGGGACGGGGCTCGCCGCCGCGGTCGGGGACCGGCTGGTCGCCAACCCGGGCGGTGCCGGGCGGGGTTTCCCCGACTGGCCGCTGGCCCCGCCCCGGACCCCCTTTCAGGGCCGGCTGCGGGCGACCCTGCAGGCCCTGCACCCCGGGCAGACGGTGAGCTACCGCGACCTGGCCACCACCCTCGGGAGCGCGCCCCGGGCGGTGGCCATGGCGGCGCGGGCGAATCCCTTCCCCCTCATCGTCCCCTGCCACCGCGTCGTCGCGGTGGACGGGCCGGGGGGATACGCCGGGGCCAGCGAGGGCCCCCTGGCCGCCTTCAAGGCGTGGCTGCTGGAACGGGAGGCCGCCCGTGGCGTGGATTGACCGCATCCGTGACGACGATCGCCGGGCCATCGAGGCCTTCCTGGACGCCCTCTGGATGGAGCACGGCCTGGCGGCCAACACCCTGGCCGGCTATCGCAACGACCTGGCGCGCCTGGCCTACTGGCTGGGCGAGCAGGGGCGCTCCTCCCTGCTCGCCGCCGGCCGCGCCGATCTCCTGGACTGGCTGGGGGAGCAGCGGGGGGCGCGGCCGCGGTCCGTGCGCCGCCTGCTCTCGGCCCTGCGCCGCTTCTACCGCTACCAGGTCCGCGAGGGGCGGCGCTCCGACGACCCCACCGCCCGCATCGACCCGCCGCAGCTCGGCCGTCCGCTGCCGGCGACCCTCACCGAGGCGGAGGTGGAGGCCCTGCTGGCTGCCCCGGAGGTCGACGAGCCCCGGGGTCTGCGCGATCGCGCCATGCTGGAGGTCCTCTACGCCACCGGGCTGCGCGTCTCCGAGCTGGTGACCCTGGAGGCCGGGCGGGTGAGCCTGCAGCAGGGGGTGGTCCACGTGGTGGGCAAGGGCGGCCGCGAGCGGCTGGTCCCCCTGGGGGACGAGGCGGCGGCCTGGCTGCGCCGCTACCTCCGGGAGGGGCGGCCGGCCCTGGCCGAGGGGCGCGGGGCCAGCGATGCGCTGTTCGTCACCCGACGGGGCGGGGCCATGACTCGGCAGGCCTTCTGGCAGCTCATCCGCCGCTACGCCGGCCTCGCCGGCATCGAGAAGCACCTCTCGCCGCATACCCTGCGCCACGCCTTCGCCACCCATCTCCTGGACCACGGCGCCGACCTGCGGGCGGTGCAGATGCTCCTGGGCCATGCCGACCTCTCCACCACCCAGATCTACACCCACGTCGCCCAGGCGCGCCTGGAGCAGCTCCACCAGAAGCACCACCCCCGCGGCTGACGCCCGCCGCTACCACCAGTAGACGTCGAAGAGCTCCGGGTTGGCCCAGAAGCGGCTGTTGAGCCAGTCGGGGGTGAGCTTGTAGGTGGCGATGTCCCAGGTCCACAGGGCCACGGCGCCGTCGTCGCTGTCCCCGGCGTGGACCAGGCCCAGGCCGCGCAGGGCGTTGGCCGAGCGGGTACCGGCGGCCACGGCGAGGATGAGTCGGGGCGCCAGCAGGTCCCGGACTCGGCCGATGAGCTGCTCGCCGGCGGTCGGCTCCAGCGGCTCCAGGGCGTGGAGGAGCAGGGCGAGGTCGAACCGGGCCCGGGGCAGGTCCGCGACCCGCGTCCCCGGCGGCAGGAGGGTCCAGTCGGCCCCCGGCGCCGCCGCCCGGGCGGCGACCAGCCCCGGGTGGTCCGGCGGGGCGATGGCGAGCACGGCGCCGGGCGCCTCCCCCGCCACCAGGCCGGCCAGCGGGTGGTCGAGGGGGTCCTGCGGGGGCGCCTCGGTCATCCGGTTACTCCCAGCGGAAGAAACGGGCGCCCACCGCCAGCAGCACCAGCGCCATGGCCAGGAGGATGACCAGGTGGACGGCGATGTCGGCGACGCCGGCGCCGTCGAGCATCACCGCCCGGGCGGCGTGGGTGACGTGGGTCAGCGGCAGGACCCACGCCGCCTCCTGCAGCCAGGGGTGGAGGCGGTCGGTGGCGAACCAGACCCCGGAGAGGAACATCATGGGCCAGGCCAGGAGGTTCAGCACCCCCTCGGCCATCTCCTCGCTGGCCAGGCGCACCGAGGCGAGCAGCCCCAGGCTGATGAGCGCGAGCCCCCCGCAGGCGAAGGTCAGCACCAGGGCCAGCGGCGAGCCGCGCAGGGGGAAGCCCACCAGGGACCAGGTCCCCAGGTAGACGGCGGCGGTCATGGCCAGCAGCAGCCACCAGCGCGAGGCCACCTGGGCGGCCAGGAACTCGAAGGCGGTGAGCGGCGTCGCCGACAGCCGCTTGAGGACGCCGTTCTTGCGGTAGCGGACGATGACGTAGCCGACGCCGTAGAGGGCGGAGAACATCATGTTCATGGCCAGGATCCCCGGCACCAGCCAGTCCACGTAGCGCAGCGGTTGCCCGGGCACCGCTTGTGCCTCCCACCCCTCGGCGGGGGTGAGCGCCCGGGCGGCCAGCCGGCCCCGGTCGCTGTCGGGGTTCACCCAGTAGGTCCGCGCCGCCGGGTCCACCAGCAGGTCCAGGCGCTGGTGGCGCAGCCGCTCCAGCCCCGCGTCGCGCTCCACCGGCTCCAGGGCCAGGGGGCTGGCGTCGTCCAGCGCCGAGGGGTCGCCGATGACCCCGGCGGTGAGGTCCACCTTGCCCACGCCGCCGAAGGCGAAGGCGAAGCCCAGGACGATGAGCGCCGGCAGCAGCAGGTTCCAGGTCAGCGCCGCGCGGTCGCGGAGGAACTCCCGGTTGCGGGCGGCGAAGGTGGCCCGGAAACGGCGGGGCGAGAAGTCGATCATGGCCTCATCCCCCTCGCAGCCCCTCGCCAGTGAGGTGGAGGAAGAGGTCCTCCAGGCTGCGCTCGCGGATGCGCAGGTTCTGCAGGTCCACGCCGGCGGCGGTGAGTTCGGTCAGGGTGGTGTTGACCTCGTCGGTGAGCAGGGTGACCACGTCCCGGCCCGTCTCCACCCGGGCCCGGCTCAGCGCCGGGATGGTGGGCAGGTCCAGCCGGGGCAGCTCCATCACGGCCTCGCGGAAGTGGCGGTCCAGCAGTTCCCGGGGCGGGCCCTCGGCGATGATCCGGCCGCGGTCCATGATGGCGATGGTGTCGCAGAGGACGTAGGCCTCCTCCATGTAGTGAGTGGTCAGGATCACGGTGGTGCCGCGCTCGCGGATCCGCTCCACCAGGGCCCAGAAGTTGCGCCGGGCCTGGGGGTCGAGGCCGGTGGTGGGCTCGTCCAGGAAGACCAGGGCCGGGTCGTTGACCAGGGCGCAGGCCAGCAGCAGCCGCTGGCGCTGGCCGCCGGAGAGGTGGCGGTTGTCCCGGCCGGCGAATTCGGTGAGCGCCACCTCGGCGAGCAGCTCGTCCACATCGCGACCGGCGGGGTAGAGGTGGCGGAAGAGGGTGAGGATCTCGCGGACGGTGAGGAAGTCCTGGAGGACGGTGCTCTGGAACTGGACCCCCACCTCGTCGCGGAAGCGCCGGTCCCGGGGCCGGCCGCGGTAGCGGACGGTGCCGGCGGTGGGCTCGTGGATCCCCTCCAGGATCTCCACCGTGGAGGTCTTGCCGGCGCCGTTGGGCCCCAGCAGGCCGAAGCAGACCCCCTCCGGGACGGCGAGGTCGACGCCGTCCACGGCGGTGACGCCGCCGGGGTAGCGCTTGACCAGGCCCTCCACCGCCAGGATGGGTGTCTCCACGTCGCCCCCTACTCGCAGCGCCCCACGGCGCCGCCACTGCAGCGGCGATGGTCGGGCCAGGTGGCGTATTCCAGTATGGCCCCCTCCAGCCGCTCGCCGGAGAGCTCCGCCCGGGCCAGGTCGGCGTGGCGCAGTATGGTCTCCCGCAGGTCCACCCGGCGCAGCCGCGCCTCGCCGAAGTTGGCGCGCTCGGCGTCGGCCCGGCGCAGGTCGGCATCGGTGAGGTCGGCCTCGGTGAGGCGGGCCTCGCGCAGGCTGGCGTCCACGAGGGTGGCATCGGTGAGATCGGCCTGATCGAGGTTGGCGTCGTCCAGGCGGGCGCCGGTGAGGTCGGCCCCGCGGAGGGTGGTCTGCACCAGGCTGGCCCCGTCCAGCCGGGCCCCATTGAACAGGGCCCCGGTAAAGTCGGCGCGGTCGGCGGCGATGCGGCGCAGGTCGGCCCTGCCGAAATCGGCATCGGCCGCCTTCATCCCCATGAGGTTGGCGTCCGCCAGCATGGCATCCCGGAGGTCGGCCTCGCGCAGGTCGACGTAATCCAGGTCGGCCTTCTCCAGCCGTGCGCCGCTGAGGTCGGCGCCGCGGAGATTGGTCCGGCTCAGGGTGGCCCCGGTGAGGTCGACGTCGGCCAGGTCGGCCCCGGCCTTGTCGCAGCCCGACCAGATCACCCGGGGCGCCGGGGGATCATCACAGCCGGCCAGGGCCACCGGCGCGGCAGTGAGCAGGAGGGCGACGACGAGGATACGCAGCATGGACAACCTCCGACTGGGTTGGCCAGTCTTGCACGGCGGGGGGCCGAGGCCAAGCGTGGCGCGGGGTCGGGTCGGGGACGTACAATGGGCGGCTGACCCAGAGATACGAGCCACCATGTCCCAGCTCCTCCTGCACACCCCCGATCCCGAGGCTTCGAATCATCCCGCGCTGGCCGCGGTCGCCGCCGGCCCGGCCGAACCGCGTACCGGCCACTGGCGGCTGCCGCTGCAGCGGCGCCCGGAGGTGGCGGAACTGGAGGGCCTGCGCGAACAGGTCCCCTTCGACCTCAACCCGGTCCCCGAGGGCTTCGACCCCGGGCGAGTGGCGCTGTTCATCTCCGATATGGACTCCACCCTCATCAGTATCGAGTGCGTGGACGAGATCGCCGACTTCGCTGGCCGCAAGGCGGAGGTGGCGGCGGTGACCGAGGCGGCCATGCGCGGGGAGATCGGCTTCGAAGAGTCGCTCACCCAGCGGGTGGAGGCGCTCACCGGCCTGGACGAGGATGTCCTGGCGCAGGTCTATCGCGACCGGCTGCGGCTCAACCCGGGGGCGGAGGCGCTGCTGGCGGGGCTGGCCGAGCGCGGTCTGGCCCGGGCGGTGGTCTCCGGCGGCTTCACCTACTTCACCGACGGCCTGCAGCGGGACTACGGCATCGAGTACGCCCTGGCCAACGTCCTGGAGATGGACGACGGCCGCCTCACCGGCCGGGTGCAGGGCGCCATCGTGGGCGCCGCCCGCAAGCGCGCCTTCCTGGAGGAGCTCTGTCAGCGCCTGGGCATCGTCCCGGAGCAGACCATCGCCGCCGGCGACGGCGCCAACGACCTGCCCATGCTGGAGCGCGCGGGCCTGGGTGTCGCCTTCCGCGCCAAGCCCAAGGTGCGGGCCGAGGCCGACGTGGTCCTCCACTACGCCGGCCTGGACGCCATCCTCCACTTCCTGGAGATCTAGGCCCCGTCAGGCCTGGGCCACGGCGTCCGCCACCTCCCGCACCAGGCCGGGGCCGCGGTAGATGAGGCCGGTGTAGAGCTGCACCAGGCAGGCGCCGGCGGCGATCCGGTCGGCGGCCTCCTCGCCGTCGAGGATCCCGCCGGCGGCGATGAGATCGACCCCCCCGTCCAGCTCCTCGGCCAGCCACGCCAGGACCTGGCGCGCGGCCGGGGCCACCGGCGCCCCGGAGAGGCCGCCGCTCTCCTCGCCGTGGGCGAGGGTGCGCACGGCGGTCCGGTCGATGGTGGTGTTGGTGGCGATGACGCCGTCGATGCCGGCCTCGCGGACCCCGGCCGCGATGGCGGCCACCCCGTCGCGGTCCAGGTCCGGGGCGATCTTCACCACCAGCGGCACCCGCCGCCCGGCGCCGTCGAGCCCCTCGGCGGTCTCGCGCAGCTCCCCCAGCAGGCGGCCGATCCGGTCGGCCCCCTGGAGGTCGCGCAGGCCGGTGGTATTGGGCGAGGAGATGTTCACCGTGATCCAGTCGGCCACGCCGTGGGCGCGCTTCAGCCCGGTGCGGTAGTCCTCCACCGTCTCCTCCGGCGGCGTATCGGCGTTGCGGCCGATGTTCACGCCCACCCGACCGGTCCAGTTCCGCTCCTCCAGCCGGCGGACCAGGTGGTCCACCCCCTTGTTGTTGAAGCCCATGCGGTTGATGAGCGCCTCCGCCGGCGGCAGCCGGAAGAGGCGCGGCCGCGGGCTGCCCGGCTGGGGGCGGGGGGTGACCGTGCCCACCTCGATACTGCCGAAGCCCAGGGCCCCCAGGGTGTCCACGTGGTCGGCGTTCTTGTCGAGACCGGCGGCCAGGCCGACGCCGTTGGCCAGCTCCAGCCCCAGGCAGCGGGTGGGCTGACCGGCTGGCCGGGCCCGCAGGAGCCCCAGGCGGTGGGCGGCGTCCAGCCCGGCCAGGGTGAGGCCGTGGGCGGTCTCGGCCGGGAGGGCGAAGAGGAGGGGGCGGAGGAGGCGGTAGGTATCGGGCATATTTAGAATGTGTCTAAACTTTTCGGGCGCAGTGGACTATCATCATGCCACAGGCCGTTGGTATTCGGCCTGTGCAAGGAATCCATCGAGGAGGAGGTTGCCATGTTCATCCGTCCCCAGCGCCCCTGGCAGGGCCGCGAGCAGGATGTGACGCCGGAGCCCGTCTACCGGGAGCGTCGGCGCTTCATGCGCAACGCCGCCGGGGTGCTGCTCACCGCCAGCGGCCTGCCGGCGATGGCCGGCGCCGCCCTCCCGGAGGGGCGATTCAACGGGATCGAGGGGCCCGGGCGCTTCTCCACCGACGAGGAGAAGACGCCTTACGGCGACGTCACCAGCTACAACAACTTTTTCGAGTTCGGCTCCGACAAGTCCGATCCCGAGGCGCACGCCGACAGCATGCCCATCGACCCCTGGAGCGTCCGCGTGGCGGGGGAGGCGGAGGAGACCGGCGACATCCCCCTGGAGGATTTCATCCGCCCCCACGACTTCGAGGAGCGGATCTACCGGCTGCGCTGCGTGGAGGGCTGGTCCATGGTCATCCCCTGGGTCGGCTTTCCCCTGCGCGACGTCATCCAGCGCTTCCGGCCCACCTCGAAGGCCAAGTATGTCCAGTTCACCACCCTCCACGACTCGGAGAACATGCGCGGCCAGCGCCGGGACATCCTGGAGTGGCCCTACGTGGAGGGGCTGCGCATGGACGAGGCTACCCATCCGCTGGCCATCCTCGCCGTGGGCCTCTACGGCGAGGCGCTGCCCAAGCAGAACGGCGCGCCCATCCGGCTGGTCGTGCCCTGGAAGTACGGCTTCAAGAGCATCAAGTCCATCGTGGAGATGCGCTTTACCGAGGAGCAGCCCACCTCCACCTGGATGCGCTCGGCGCCGGAGGAGTACGGCTTCTACGCCAACGTGAACCCGGAGGTGCCCCATCCGCGCTGGAGCCAGCGCCGGGAGCGGCGCATCGGCGAGTTCGGCAAGCGGCCCACGGAGAAATTCAACGGCTACGGCGAGTGGGTCGCCGATCTCTACCGCGGCATGGATCTGGAGAAGCACTTCTAGATGCGGCGCCAGACCGTCCGCCATCGCCTCAAGCCGGCGGTCTTCGGCCTCGCCTCGCTACCGGCCCTGTGGCTGGCCTGGGGGGCGTTCACCGGCGGCCTGGGGACCAACCCCGCCGAGACCCTCATCATCGAGAGCGGCACCTGGGCGCTGCGCCTGCTCCTGGTCGGCCTGGCGCTGACGCCACTGCGCGGGCTCACCGGCTGGAACTGGCCCATGCAGCTGCGCCGGATGCTGGGGCTCTTCGCCTTCTTCTACGCCGCCGCCCACCTGACCCTCTATCTGTGGCTGGACCAGTTCTTCTGGTGGCCGGAGATCGGCCGGGACATCCTGGAGCGCCCCTTCATCGCCGTGGGCCTGCTGGCCTTCACCCTGCTGCTGCCGCTGGCGCTCACCTCGCCGCGAGCGGCGGTTAAACGGCTGGGGGCCAAGCGCTGGCAGGCGCTGCACCGGCTGGTCTACCCGGCGGCGGTGGCGGCCATGGTCCACCACTGGTGGATCGTTCGCGCCGATTACCGCGAGGCGACGGTCCACGCCGCCATCCTGGCGCTGCTGCTGGGCTATCGGGTGGTCTCCGGTTCTATGCCCCGGTTTTTTCGACAAAGCTAATGGCCCCATAAATAATTCCAGTCCCCCTTGCGGGAATCCCGGCGGGCAATCCGGCATCTCAAGAGACGGGCCCGCCTTGTCGGCCGGGAGCCCGAAAGCTACAGTAATTCGCTTAATGGAGGAGGTTGCCCCATCGTGGGGCCGCAGGGAGGGGGATGCGGTGTCGCCCGACGCCGGATCGGCGAGAACAGACCATCGAGGAGATAATATGCACTTCAGTCGTCGCGAATTCCTGCAGATGATCGGCGCCGCCGGCGCCGTGGGCATGCTGCCGGCCTGCGGTTCCGGCAGCGGCACCGTCAAATCGCCGGAGCAGCTCTACGATATCCCCAAGTTCGGCAACGTCACGGTCATGCACATGACCGACTGCCACGCCCAGCTCAAGCCGGTCTACTTCCGGGAGCCCAATGTCAATCTGGGCTTCAACAGTGCCAAGGGCCGGCCACCCCACCTCGTCGGCAAGCACCTGCTCGAAAAATACGGCCTGCCGTCCGACGGTCCCGAGGCCCACGCCTTCACCTACCTCGACTTCGCCGAGGCGGCGGAGAAGTACGGCAAGGTCGGCGGCTTCGATCACCTGGCCACCCTGGTGAAGAAGATCCGGGCCGAGCGCGGTGACGACAACACCCTCCTCATGGATGGCGGCGATACCTGGCAGGGCTCCGGCACCGCCCTGTGGACCCGGGGGCAGGACATGGTGGACGCCACCAACCTCCTGGGTGTGGACGTGATGACCGGCCACTGGGAGTTCACCTACGAGCAGGAGGAGATCCTCAAGAACATCGAGCGCTTCGACGGTGATTTCGTGGCGCAGAACGTTTTTGCCAGCGTCGATGCCATCTTCGAGGGTGCCGAGGTCCACGACGAGGACTCCGGCCGCGTCTTCCCCCCCTACACCATGAAAGACGTGGGCGGTGCCCGGGTCGCGGTCATCGGCCAGGCCTTCCCCTACACCCCCATCGCCAACCCGCAGCGCTTCATCCCCGACTGGAGCTTCGGCATCAAGGAGTCGGAGATGCAGGCGGTGGTGGACAAGGTCCGCGAGAAGGAGAAGCCCGACGCGGTCTTTGTTATCTCGCACAACGGCGCGGACGTGGACATCAAGATGGGTCAGCGGGTGCGCGGCATCGACGTCATCTTCGGTGGCCATACCCACGACGCCATCGTCGAGCCGGTGGTGGTGGACAGCCCCGACGGCCAGACCGTGGTCTCCAACGCCGGCTCCAACGGCAAGTTCCTCGCGGTCATGGACATGGACATCCGCGACGGCAAGATGCGCGACTTCAAGTACCACCTGGTGCCGGTCTTCTCCAACTACATCGAGCCGGACAAGGAGATGAGCCGCTACATCGAGAAGGTTCGCGAACCCCACCTCGACAAGCTCAACGAGGAGCTGGCGGTGGCCGACGAGCTGATGTATCGCCGCGGCAACTTCAACGGCACCTTCGACCAGGTGATCTGCGATGCCCAGCGTGAGGTGGGCGGGGCCGACATCAGCCTCTCCCCGGGCTTCCGCTGGGGCACCTCGGTGCTGCCGGGGCAGTCCATCACCATGGAGCACGTGATGGACCAGACCGGCATCACCTACCCGGAGACCTACGTCGAGGAGATGACCGGCGAGCGGATCAAGATGGTCCTCGAGGATGTCGCCGACAACCTCTTCAACGAGGACCCCTACCGCCAGCAGGGCGGCGACATGGTGCGCGTCGGCGGACTCGACTACACCATGGATCCCACCGCCGAGTCCGGCAAGCGGATCTCCGATCTAACCCTGGATAACGGGGATAAGCTGGAGGCCAGCAAGAAGTACAAGGTGGCCGGCTGGGCCACCGTGGGCTCGGAGTCCCCCGGCGAGCCGATCTGGGACGTGGTGGCCACCTACCTGCGTGACCGCGACACGGTGACCATCGACAAGCTCAACACGCCCAAGCTCAAGAATGTGAAGGGCAATCCCGGCATCGACGACTACGCCGGCGATATCTCGAGCTAGTCCCGGTCACCCACCGGTGAAAGGGAAAGGGGCCGTCCCGGCAGGGGCGGCCCCTTTCTTATTCCGGGGTCATGACCTCGCGATTACGGCGCCCGGTCGAAGCGGTCCGCGTTCATCACCTTGTTCCAGGCGGCAATGAAGTCGTCGACGAACTTCGCCGGGTTGTCGTCCTGGGCGTAGACCTCCGCGTAGGAGCGCAGGATGGCGTTGGAGCCGAAGACCAGGTCCACGCGGGTGGCGGTCCACTTGAGGTCGTCGGTCCCACGGTCGCGGACCTCGTACCGGTTGTGCCCCGTCGGCACCCAGCGGTAGTCCATGTCCGTGAGGTTCACGAAGAAGTCGTTGGTGAGCTGCCCCACGCGGTCGGTGAACACGCCGTCGCGGGTGCCGCCGTGGTTGGTGCCGAGCACCCGCATACCGCCGACCAGCACGGTCATCTCGGGGGCCGTCAGCCCCATGAGCTGGGTGCGGTCGAGCATCAGTTCCTCGGCCGGGACGGTGTAGTCCTTCTTGAGGAAGTTGCGGTAGGCGTCGGACAGCGGCTCCAGCCAGCGGAAGGAGTCCGCATCGGTCATCTCCTCGCTGGCATCGCCCCGGCCCGGCTGGAAGGGCACGACC
>JBNJED010000003.1:0-55087 GCA_051745535.1 Pseudomonadota bacterium
GCCCTTCCGCATCCTGCGCGAGAGCGTGGACGAGGTGGTGCTGGTCTCCACCGACGCCATCTGCGCCGCCATCAAGGACATCTTCGACAACACCCGCTCCATCGCCGAGCCGGCCGGGGCGCTTAGCGTGGCCGGCCTCAAGCAGTACGTGGAGGACCACCGGCTGGAGGGGGCCAACCTGGCCGCCGTGGTCAGCGGTGCGAACATCAACTTCGACCGGCTGCGCTACGTGGCCGAGCGCGCTGAACTGGGCGAGCGGCGCGAGGCGCTCTTCGCCGTGACCATCCCCGAGCAGCCCGGCAGCTTCCGCGCCTTCTGCAACGCCATCGGCACCCGTTCGATCACCGAGTTCAACTACCGCTACGCCGGCCCCGACGAGGCCCACATCTTCGTCGGTATCCGCATGAACGCCGGCGCCCCGGAGAAGGAGGAGCTCCGCGAGAAGCTGGAGGCCGCCGGCTACGGCGTGGTGGATCTCACCGACAACGAGATGGCCAAGCTCCACGTCCGCCACATGGTGGGCGGCCGCGCCCCCCACGCCGGCCGGGAGACCCTCTACCGCTTCGAATTCCCCGAGCGGCCGGGGGCGCTCCTGCGCTTCCTCAGCCACCTCCACGCCGACTGGAACATTTCCCTGTTCCACTACCGCAACCACGGCGCCGACTACGGCCGCGTCCTCGCCGGCTTCCAGGTCCCCGAGGACGAGGAGCCCGCCTTCCAGCAGTTCCTCCAGGAGTTGGGCTACGCCTGGGAGGAAGAGACGGAGAATCCGGCGTACGGGCTGTTTCTGCGGTAGTCAGTCAGCTGGTGGGAGGAGGTCGTCGACGTCGACGTCCAGTCGACTGGCGAGCTGGCGAAGTACGCGCGTCGAGGGTTCGCGTTTGCCGGCCTCGATCATGTAGAGGGCCCGGTCGCCAACGTCTGTAGCCTCCGCAAGCTCACGGCGCTCGATACCCCGGTGTTCTCGCCAGACCCTGACGGGGCTCTCGCCGGCATCGATACGTTTGACCAGTTCCAGCGGAACCGACTCTTCCTCACCGGCATGCATGCGCTCGCGGACCTTGTCGGTCTCGTGGAGGTCGATTAGCTCCTCCATGCGGTCAAGCATACGCTGATACTGATCGTAGGGGACGACGGCGTATTCGGGATGGCCATCATTTCGCCGGATGATCTGGGTGGTGTCGGCCGTCTCTTCCATCATTTGTATACCTCTCCACGACTTCCGATACGGATGATCTGAACCACCAGCCGCTGGTCATGGATCTCGTAGATAATGCGCCAATCGCCGACCCGCAATCGCCATGCTTCCCTGCCCGTCAGTGGCTTGATGTCGAGTTCCGGGTGATGCGGGTTGTCGGCCAGATACTCGAGTTTGGCTTGTATACGCTGCCGCACGGTGCGCGGCAAACGGAGCAGGACCTTCCTGGCCGTCTTGGTAAGCTCCACCGAGTACATGGGAGAATCGTAACTCACCGTGCCTTTCTGTCAATGGGTGGAGGCACAAGGCGTTACTTTCGAGGCTGTGAAAGGGAGGGTGATCGCTAATCGTCATTGTCCCCCGCTGGTGGGTGCCAGCGGGGTATTCCGCCTCAGCTAGAAGGCGCCTCGCCGGTCTTCTGCTGGATGGCCTCCTGGTCGAAGGCGGCGTCGATGGCGAGCACCGTCTCGCGCATGAGGCGGAAGCCCTCCACCGGGGCGTCGTCGGCCTGGTACTTCAGGCGCAGGGGGCCGATGCTGTTGACCACCTGGGACCGCTCCACCTCGGCGTCGGTATTGGCGGCGCCGCAGCCCTCGGCGATGCCGGCGAGGATCTCCCCGGCGATGGGGTCGGGGTGTTCGCCGTTCTGCGCCCTGGTCAGGGACTCGGCCACCTCCCCGGCGAGGAAGTCGTGGTTGGTGTGGGCGTCGAGATACTGCAGGAGCTCTCCCAGGGTCATGATCGTGCCTCCTTGAGGTTGGTTCAGGCGGCCAGCAGGCCGTCGGCGGTGGCGGCCCCGCAGGCGGCCTCCACGCGCTGGATGTAGTACATGATGCTCACCGGCAGGCTCACGCCGTCCAGCTGCTGCAGCGGCGCCAGGTCGGCGGCGAGCAGGCAGTCGGCCACCGAGAGGGTGCCGGTGTAGAAGCGCCGCTGCTCCAGGTAGCGCCCCAGCTCCGGCAGGCGGGAGAGGGTGGCGAACTGCTCGTAGGCGGCGTAGCGGTCGTTGGCCAGCGCCTCCAGGCCCATGCCGAAGCGGTGCTCGGCCTCGCGCTTCCACGCCTCGAAGGCGGTGTCGTCGCCGCCCACGTCGCGGAAGGCGGGGACCACCGGCGCGTAGAGCCGCTGCAGCAGGGGGTCGGCCTGCTCCCGCCAGTCCAGCAGGGCCTCCCAGGCGCCGCGGTCGATGGCCCCCTCCACCAGCGGCTCGCCGCCGACGATCCCGTCCAGCTCGAACAGGGTAGCCGGGAAGTCGGTGTGCACGGCGCCATCGGCATCCACCAGCACCGGCAGGGTGCGGGCGATGCCGAGGTCGAAGAAGGTGGCGTCATCGTCCGGGGCGACGGCCACGGCCTCGAAGTCCACGCCCTTGGCGGCCAGCGCCAGGCGCAGGCGCTGGGATTCGGGGACGGACCACTGGTGATACGCGGTGATCACGCCCCCTCCTTCTCCATGGTGAGTATGGTCTGCCACTCGTCCTCGGTCACCGGCATGATGGAGAGCCGGTTGCCCTTCTGTACCAGCTTCATCTCGGCGAGCTCCGGCCGCTGCTTGAGCTCGTCCAGCGAAATGTAGCGATCGAAGTGGCGGATGTAGCGCACGTCCACCATGTACCAGCGCGGGTTGTCCGGGTCCGACTTGGGATCGTGGTACTTCGCCTCCGGGTCGAAGGCGGTGTGGTCGGGGTAGGGCTCGCTGACGATCTCCATGAGCCCGGCGATGCCCGGCGGCTTGGTGTTGGAGTGATAGAACAGCGCCTGGTCCCCGGGCTGCATCCGGTCCCGGATCATGTTGCGGACCTGATAGTTGCGGATCCCGTCCCAGTGGTCCGTGGCCCCCGGCATCGCCGCCAGGTGGTCGATGCCGAAGACGTCGGGCTCCGATTTCATCAGCCAGTAGGCCATTGGCCGCTCCCTCCCGCTCCATTCCTGAGTCATCTGGTAGGGGATGATCCCGTATCCGCGCGCCTGGCGCAACGACCCCGCTCCTGTCATTGTTGACAATGAGAATGATTCGCAAAAAGATCCGCGTCCGTATCCCCGTACGAGCCATCGACAAAATGACAGGAGAAACCATGACGATGACCCGCCTGCACAGACGACAGACCTCGGCCATCACCACTCCCTATCCGGCCCTGGGCGCCGCGGTACCGGCGCTGTTCCTCGGAGGACTGGCCATGCCCGCAGCCGCCCAGGAAGGCAGTGGGGCCGAGCGCCTGGACGCCGTCCAGGTCTCCACCACCCGGACCAGCCAGGGTCGGTCCATCGCGGATATCCCGGGCTCGGTCACCGTCCTCGACCGCGACGATATCGAGGAGCAGACGCGCTCCACCGACGACGTGGGCGAGATCCTCTCCAACCTCGTCCCGGGGCTGGGGCAGTCCTCGGAGAACCTGACCAACTACGGACAGAAGCTTCGGGGGCGTGACTTCCTGGTGATGATCGACGGCGTTCCCCAGAACGCGGTGCTGCGCGACGGTCAGAAACACCTCCGGGCCATCGCCCCCGAGGCCATCGAGCGCGTGGAGGTGGTCCGTGGAGCGGTGGCCACCTACGGCATCGGCTCCACCGGCGGCGTGGTCAATTTCATCACCAAGTCCGGAGGGGATGCCGAGGGCCACGAGAACCGGACCGCCGCCAGCCTGACCGGCCAGTCCGCCAACAGCGACAGCCTCGGTGGTCGGATCTACCAGGGCATGCGCGGCCAGAGCGAGGCCCTGGACTACAGCCTCAACCTGAGCGCCGGGGAGACCGGGGTCTTTCATGACGGCGACGGCGAACGGATCCCCTCCGACGGCTATCCCTCCCAGGGGGGCGGGCTGGCCGAGTCCACGGAGTACAACCTCCAGACCAAGCTGGGCTACCAGATCGACCCGCGCCAGCGGTTGCAGCTCTCGGTGAACTACTACGACCACACCCAGGATGCCGAGTATTCCGCCGACCCGGCCTCCGGCGGACCGGATGAGCCGACCACCGCGGTGAATGAATCCCCGGAGGGCGATGAGCCGGGCACCGAGAACCTCAACGTAAGCCTGGACCACACCTGGGAGGATGTCGCCGGCGGGACCCTCTCCACCCAGTTCTACCACCAGGACTACGAGACGCTCTTCGGCCACTATCCCTACTTTGAAACCGGGCCGGGCCAGACCTTCCTGGAGACCCGGCACACCGGCTTGCGCCTGGCCCACGAGCGCCGTTTCAGCATGGTGGACGCGGTCTACGGCCTGGATGCCGGCACCGAGACCACGGCCCAGAACTTCCTGGATGGCCGCACCAACATGGGCGAGTTCGAGCAGACCAACTACGCCCCCTTCGTCCAGCTGAACGCCCCGCTGGGGCAGGACTGGATGGTCCGCGGCGGGGTGCGCCACGAGCGGGTCAGCGTCGATGTGCCCACCTTTCAGGATGAAGGGGTCTCCAACCCAGGCACGGTGACCGGCGGAGAGCTGGACTACGACGAGACCGTCTTCAACGCCGGTCTGGTCCGTTATCTCTCCGCCGAGCAGGAGCTCTTCGCCAGCTTCAGCCAGGGCTTCACGGTAGCCGAGATCGGACGCGACATGCGGACCCAGAGTGGCGAGGGCAACGATGTCGATGCCGAGGAGCTGAACCCTCAGCCCCAGGTGGTGGACAACTACGAGCTGGGCTGGCGCGGCCGCTTCCAGGACTGGCGGGCCACGGCTACGGCCTTCTACAACACCTCCGAGCTGGGGGCGACCTTCGGCGGCCCGCCGGACTTCGCCATCCTGCGGCAGGAGGAGGAGGTCTACGGCGCCGAGTTCTCCGGCGAGATGGAGGCCGGCCGCGCCTGGCGCCTGGGTGGGACCGCTACCTGGCAGGAGGGGCGGGTGGATACCGACGACGATGGCGAGACGGACGACTACCTCAATGGCACGCGGATCACGCCACCGGAGCTGACCCTGCACGCCAAGTACGATCCCGCCGAGAGCTGGTCCGGCCGCATTCAGGCCAAGCGGGTCCTGGATCGCGAGCGCTTCGGCGACAGCACCACCTTCGCCGAGGGCGAGGTGGACGGCTACACCCTGTTGGATGCCAGTGCCCGCCTGGAGGCAGGGCCCGGAAAGGTGAGCGTGGGGCTGCGGAACCTGCTGGACGAACAGTACCGGACGCCGCTCTCCCAGGCGTACAACCTCGCGGGCTATACCCCGGCCGGCCGGGGCCGGTCCGTCACCCTCTCCTACGACGTCACCTACTGACCCACCCACCGGCGCACCTTCCCCGGTGCGCCGGCCCGGAGGACCCATGACCGGCAAACGACTGCGGCTGTGGTACCGGATCCACAAGTGGACCGGTCTCCTCTCCACGCCCTTCATGCTCCTGCTCTTCATTACCGGCCTGCCGCTCGTCTTCCAGGAGGAGATCGACCACGCCCTGGGCTACACCCCCGAGGTGCCGCCCCTGGAGGCCAGCGAGCAGCGTGCCGATATCGATGCCATCCTCGCCGATGCCCGCCAGCGGCGGCCGGAGGAGGTGGTCCAGTTCCTGGTCCGGGACGAGCACCAGCCGGAGGTCTGGTTCGTGCGGACCGGCGAGAGCCTTACCGACCCCGAGGCGGCCTCCTTCCTGGGCTACGATGCGCGGACCGGCGAACTGCTCAGCGACTACCCGGTGGGCGAGGGGATCATGGAGATCCTCCAGCATCTGCACATCGACCTCTTCGCCGGGGTGAAGGGATCGCTCTTTCTGGGTTTTACCGGGGTGCTCTTCATCATCTCCCTGGTCTCCGGAGCGGTGATCTACGCCCCCTATCTGGGGCGAGCCCGCTGTGGCGAGGTCCGGGGGCCGGCACCGCGCCTGCGCTGGCTGGACTTTCACAACGGCGTGGGCATGATCACCCTGGTCTGGGTACTGGTGGTGGGGGCGACGGGTGTCATCGGAACCCTCTCCATCCCCATCTTCTCCCACTGGCAGTCCTCCGAGATCCAGGCCATGACCGCCGGGGTCGACGGAGGCGACGGGGTTGCCGGGAAGGGGTCCGCGGATGCCGCCGTGTCGGCGGCCCGGGAGGCGATGCCGGAGAGCGCCATCAGCTTCGTCGCCTTCCCCGGGACGGGGTTCAGCAGCGAGCGCCACTACATGGCCTTCATGATGGGCCGGACGCCGCTGACCTCGGAGCTGCTGCGACCGGTCATGGTCGACCCCGCCTCGGCAGAGGTAGAGGCCACGCCGGCGATGCCGTGGTATGTTATGACTCTGCTGGTCTCGCAGCCGCTGCACTTCGGCGACTATGGGGGGATGCCCATGAAGGTCCTCTGGGCCCTGCTGGACCTCATCGCCATCGCGGTGTTGATCAGCGGGATCTACCTCTGGCTGAAGCGGGGGAATGGCCGCTCGGCCCGGGCCGAGGCCGGGGGGCAGGCATGAGGCGCGGCGGAAGCTGGGCCCGCGTGTGGCGCTTCCCCGTGCTCGCCGGTGTGCTCTCGGCCACGGGGCTGGGGGCCGGGCTCCTGTTCGAGGGGACGGCGGATGCCGTCGCCTGGGCGGGACTGGCCGTGCCGATCCTGTTGAGCCTGCCGGTCCTGTTCCGGGCTATCAGTGGCGGCAGGGCCGGAGGAAGTTGAGCAAAATGTGACCACCCTCACGGAATGAGGGGGAATGGTGTGTTCCATTGGGGGTGCATCGGGACCCCATTGGAAAACGAATACAAGGAGGGGAACATGAAAAGCAGAAAACCCGATCTCATCACCGCCATCACCGTCCTGGTGGTGGTCGGCTTCCTGGTTACCACCTTCGCCGGGGACGTCCTGGCCGCCTACTGAGCCGCGGCATCCACGCCGGCCCTGATGATGCCGGTGTCGGTGGCCACCGCGGCCACCGGGATGTCCCAGGATTCCGCCTTGAGCGCCTCCACCTCCTGGAAGGCGTAGGCCGTCCCCATGAGCCGGGGCGGGTTCCAGACCCGTCGCCGGGCGCGATAGGCCAGGCTCTGGTCGTAGAAGCCACCGCCCATGCCCAGCCGGTTCCCGGCGCGGTCGAACCCCACCAGCGGCAGCAGGAGCAGGTCCAGCCCCCAGGCGGGGACCAGGTGCTGATGGCGGACCACCGGCTCCGGGATCCCGTAGATGTTGGGGGCCATGGGCGTCTCCGGACCCCAGGGGGCGAAGCGCATGGCGCGCATGCCGGGGCCGCCGATCACCGGCAGGTAGCAGGTCTTGTGCATGGCCCAGGCGCGCTCGGCCAGCGGGCGCAGGTCCACCTCGCCGTCGTTGGGGAGGTAGAGGGCGATCCGGTCGCTATAGATGAACCAGGGGTGGCGCGCCAGGTGGGCCACCAGGTCGGCGGACCGGCGACGGCGCTCCCCGGGCTCCAGGTGGCGCCGGGCGCGGCGCAGGCGGCGGCGCAGTTGCTTGCGACTCTCGCTGGTCTCCACGGCGTTCCCCGGGCTGCGGATGAACCGGATGGATAATACGCGCTCCCGGCCCCGGCCACAGCGGGCCCCGAGTGCCGAAAACGGAAAAAGAGAGGGGTGTCCCCCGCCTGTGCCGCATCATCCTTCGTCCTTGAACCGGAGGTTCAAGGCGGGGAGCTCAGTGATGCTTCAGGCTTTCCGCTCGGAGGCGGACGTGCTCACCGCACCACAATATCGATCCCCTTTGGGTGCTGCGTTAAGGCTCAAGGGTCTTCCCGGATGTGTGCGAACACCGCAGGGGGCACCAGTGATGATCCTAGAACATCTGGCGGCCGAATAAACAGCCTTGTCAGAGGCGGGAGGGCGTGATAGCCAGGGAGGTCGCCGGGGCGCGCTCAGGAGGAGCCGGAAGAGGGGGCCTCGCCGCCGCTTTCGCCGCCGGCCTCCTCGGCCTCTAGCGCCTCGTCGATGCGCTCGGTAAGCCGGGCGATCCGCTCGCGGGTGTCGCTGCGCTCGCGGCTGTGCTGGTCGCGCTCGAGCAGGAGTTCGTTGGTGATGTTCAGGGCGGCGATGACGGCCACCCGGTCCACCCCGACGATGTTGCCGGCGTCGCGGATCTCGCGCATGCGATCGGATAGGTAACGCGCCGACGCCACGAGGCACTCCTTCTCGTCCTCGCGGCAGGCGACGCGGTATTCGCGATCGAGGATATTGACGGTGACCGGGACGGTCTCGGCGTCGGCCATTACTCCTGCTCCATGGACTTGAGACGGGTGATCATGCCCTCCACCCGGGAGCGGGCCAGCTCGGTCTTCTCGATGAGCTGGGCCCGCTCGGTCATCAGGCTCTGCTGGTGCTCGCGCAGGGATCGGTTCTCCTCGCGCAGACGCTCCACCGTGCGCAGGAGCGTCTCCACGCGGGATTCCAGTTGCTTGATATCGACATCGTCCATCGCGGCCCCGGCGCTGGTCCCGTCACTGATCGGGAGCCTACCGCACTATAGAGTCGGCACCCAGGGGGGTCAACGGCCCCGCGGCCGGCGGTGGTTCGCCAGCAGGGCGGTGAGTCGATGGGTCAGGAAGTACCCGCCCGCGGCCATGGGGATGGCGATCAGCAGGCTGCCCACCCCGGTGAAGAAGACCTCCTTCCCCACACCCTGGAGGAACCAGGCATCGGATGGCGGCAGCGGACCGGGCCATACGGCGACGGCGGCCATGCCCAGGGCGTGGAACCCCCAGTAGAGGGGCGCCATGGTGAAGGGGTTGCTCACCCAGGAGACGGCGAAGGCAGCGGGGAAGTTGCCGGCCACCAGGATGCAGGCCGCGATCATGAAGACGGTCTGGAAGCCCACGGTGGGGGTCAGGCCGACGAACAGCCCCACGGCCACCCCCCGGGCGATGGCCTCCGGATGGCTGCGCAGGCTGCCGGAGATCTCCAGCACGCGCTGCAGGCGGGGATGGGCCGCCAGCCAGCGGTGGCCCCGGCGCCGCAGGGCGCGGAAGCGGGCGCGCAGGGAGGTCACACGCAGGGAAGTCACGATGACCCACTCCGCATCGCTTTTGTGGCACTACGGCACACCAGGTCCCCCGCTCCTGGGCGGGCGCGGCGCGGGTCGGTTGGGGCTGCCGGTCTCCGATTCATGGGCGCGTTCGGTCTGATGGGGTCTCGTTGGCCTCCCGGGCAATTATCGCCGTTCCAGGGCCCGGGAAACAGGTGGCAAGCACGCCTCGTGCCGGAATACCCACCAACCCCCCTTCCGGGGGCGGTTGGGCTGCCCCGGGGCGGGTGCTAGGATACAGGCCGAACCATTGCCGGGGTACGACAACATGGCGGAATATCAGCTCTCAGCCGAGGAGCTCGCCCGTCTCTCGGTGGATGACTACGAGGCGGAGAACCCCCTGCGGCCGGATGCGGTGATCCTCGAGGGGACGGCGCACAACGGCAAGCCGTGCCGCATGGTGGACAACACCGCCTCGGTCCCGGCCGACGAGCTCCAGGCGCTCTTCGATCGCCTCATTGCCGAGGAGACCTTCGGCATCAGCGGCACCTCCGTGAGTGGTGGCAGTACCATCCGCATCGGGGGGCCCCAGGGCACCCACATCCAGATCGGAGAGGACATCTACCGGATCGTCCTCTTCCCCTACGAGGCCCGCATCGAGCGCTTCTGACATGACCGAAGAGACCGCCGCCACCTACGACGAGGTCCAGGACGCCCTGCGCCGCCTGGAACTCGATTCCCACCCCGCCGAGGTCCAGGGGCGGCTCTGCGGCCGGACCTGCGCCGCCGGCGACCAGGAGTTCGACGCCTGGCTGGCCGCACTGGCGCCGGAATACGACTCGAACAACGCCCTGGCCCGGGAGGCACTGGAGCCGCTCCGGCGCCTGCACAAGGCCACGCGACTGCAGCTCAACGACCCCAACATGCGCTTCGAGCCCCTGCTGCCGCCGGACTCCGTGGCCCTGGCCGCCCGGGTCGAGGCCCTGGGGGACTGGTGCCTGGGCTTCCTGGAGGGCATGGCCGAGGGCGGGATCCGCGACGTGGACGGCCTGCCCGGGGACGCCGCCGAGGTGGCCCGGGACCTGGTGGAGCTCAGCCAGGCCGGCTCCTTCGAGCTGGATGGCGGCGAGGAGGACGAGGACGCCTATGTGGAGCTGGTGGAGTACCTGCGCACCGCGACCCTGCTGGTCATGGAGGAGCTCCAGCCCACCTCGGCGCCGCCGCTGGGCGGCGGCGCCACCTTCCACTAGGAGGTTCGAGTGAGCGACCCCTTCGCGCAGCGCCGCCAGCGCCTCCGGGAGGCCATGGGGGAGGACGGCATCGCCATCCTGCCCACCGCCCCGGAGCGCCAGCGCAATCGCGACGTCGACTACCCCTACCGGCCCGACTCCGACTTCCACTACCTCACCGGCTTCCCGGAGCCGGAGGCGGTGATGGTCCTGGCGCCGGGCCGGCCCCACGGCGAGTACCTCCTCTTCTGCCGCGAACGTGACCCGGACAAGGAGACCTGGGAGGGGCGCCGCGCCGGCCAGGAGGGGGCGGTGGCGCGCTACGGCGCCGACGACTCCTTCCCCATCGGCGACCTGGACGACATCCTCCCCGGCCTGCTGGAGAACCGCGCCCGGGTCTACTGCACCATGGGCCTGGACGCCGAGTTCGATACCAAGCTCATCGGCTGGATCAACCGCCTGCGCGAGCGCAGCCGCGCCGGGATCCACACCCCCGGCGAGTTCGTCGCCCTGGACCACATCCTCCACGAGATGCGCCTCTACAAGGGGCCGGAGGAGGTGGCGCACATGCGCACCGCCGCCCGGATCTCCGCCGAGGCCCACCGCCGCGCCATGCAGGCCTGCCGCCCGGGGATGATGGAGTACGCCCTGGAGGCGGAGTACCAGTACGTCTTCCGGCGCGAGGGGTGCAGCGCGCCGGCCTATCCGCCCATCGTCGGCGGCGGCGCCAACGGCTGCATCCTCCACTACACCGAGAACGAGGCCGAGCTCCAGGACGGCGATCTGGTGCTGGTGGACGCCGGCGGCGAGTACGCCGGCTACGCCGCCGACATCACCCGGACCTTCCCGGTGAACGGCCGCTTCTCCCCCCTCCAGCGCGAGGTCTACGACATCGTACTGGCCGCCCAGCACGCCGCCATCGAGGCGGTGCGGCCGGGCAACCACTGGGACCACCCCCACCAGGCGGCCCTGCGCGTCCTGGTCCAGGGGCTGGTGGACCTGGGCGCGCTCGCCGGCGAGGTGGACCACCTCATCGAGACCGGCGCCTTCAAGCCCTTCTTCATGCACCGCACCGGCCACTGGCTGGGGCGGGACGTCCACGACGTCGGCGACTACAAGATCGGCGAGGAGTGGCGGGAGCTGGAGCCGGGCATGGCGCTCACCGTGGAGCCGGGGCTCTACTTCGCGCCCGGTGGCCAGGCCCCGGAGCGGCTCCAGGGGATCGGCATCCGCATCGAGGACGACGTGGTGGTGACCACCGCCGGCTGCGAGGTCCTCACCGCGGATGTACCCTCGGACCCCGACGCCATCGAGGAGCTCATGGCGCATGAGTGAGGCCTTCGACATCGCCATCGTCGGCGCCGGCCCGGTGGGGGCGGGGCTCGCCCTCGCCCTGGACGGGGCCGGCTACCGGGTGGCGGTGATCGAGGCGGCGCCGCCGGCCGAGGATGCCCGCTCCACCTTCGATGCGCGCAGTCTGGCCCTGGCCTGGGCCTCCCGCCAGGTCCTGGCGACCATCGACCCGGCCCTCTGGGACGAGATCGAGGCCGGGGCGGCGCCCATCCATCGCATTCACGTCTCCGACCGCGGCCGGCCCGGCTTCGCCCGGCTGGACCGCGACGACGAGCAGGTCCCCGCCCTGGGCTACGTGGTGGAGAACCGTCTGCTGGGCCGGGCGCTGCACGCCGCCCTGGACCGCTCCGGCGTCACGCTCTTCTGCCCCGCCCGGGTCACCGCCGTGGACCGCTCACCGCGCCGGGCGCGGGTGCTGGCCGAGGGGCCGGAGGGCGGGGTCGACCTCACCGCCTCATTGCTGGTGGCCGCCGACGGCGGCAACTCCGCCGTGCGCGAGGGGGCCGGCATCGGCACCCACCGGGTGGACTACGGCCAGACCGCGATCATCGCCAACGTCGCCCCGGCCCTGGATCCCGGCACCACCGCCTGGGAACGCTTCACCGAGACCGGCCCCCTGGCCCTGCTGCCCCTTACCGAGGGGCGCTGCTCCCTGGTCTGGACCTGTCGCAAGGGCGAAGAGGAGGAGCTGCTGGGGCTGGACGATGCGGCCTTCCTGCAGCGGCTGGAGGGGCGCTTCGGCGGCCGCCTGGGCGGCTTCACCGCCGTGGGCGAGCGCCACGCCTACCCCCTGGGCCTGCAGTACGCCGAGCGCTTCACCGACCGGCGGCTGGCGGTCATCGGCAATGCCGCCCACGTCCTCCACCCCGTGGCCGGGCAGGGCTACAATCTGGGTCTGCGGGACGCCGCCGTCCTCGCGGAGGTCCTCGCCGACGCCCGGCGCGCCGGCCGGGACCCCGGTGACGAGGCCCTGCTGACCGACTACGCCCGGCGCCGCCGGGCCGATTACGCCCGCACCACCGCCTTTACCGACGGCCTGGTGCGGACCTTCTCCAACGCCGTGGCCCCGGTGGCGGTGCTGCGGGCGGCGGGCCTGGTGGCCCTGGACCGCCTGCCGCCGGCCCGGCACGCCCTGGCCCGCCAGGCCATGGGGCTGGGCGGCCGGGTGTCGCGGCTGGCCCGGGGGCTGGCGCCATGAGGACCGAGGACCACACCTTCGACGTGATCATCGTCGGCGGCGGCATGGTGGGGCTGACCCTGGCCGCCGCCCTGGGCCATACCTCACTGCGGGTGGCCGTGGTCGACCGCACCGAGCCGGACCCGGCCGCGGGGTCCGGCGAGTGGGACCAGCGCGTCTCCGCCATCACCGTCGCCTCCCGCCGGATCCTGGACAATGTCGGCGCCTGGGAGGGCATCGCCGCCCGCCGGGTGAGCCCCTTCCGGGAGATGGATGTCCGCGACGCCAGCGGCCCCGGCCATATCCACTTCGACGCCGCCGACCTGGGCGAGCCGCTGCTCGGCCATATCGTCGAGAACGGCGTCATCCGCACCGCGCTGTACGACGTGGTCGCGGGGCTGCCCAACGTCCGCCTCTATGCGCCGGCCGAGATCCGCCGCATGGGCTGGGACTCCGACCACATGTACCTGCGCCTGGAGGACGACCGGCTACTGGCCGGCGGGCTGATGGTGGGTGCCGACGGCGGCCGCTCCTGGGTGCGGGATCAGGCCGGGATCACCACCCGGGGCTGGGAGTACGGCCAGACCGCCGTGGTCGCCACCGTGCGCACCGCCGAGCCCCACCGGGAGACGGCGTGGCAGCGCTTCCTCCCCGAGGGGCCGCTGGCCTTCCTGCCCCTGGCCGACGGCCGCTGCTCCATCGTCTGGTCCACCACCCCGGAGCGCGCCGAGGAGCTCACGGCCATGGAGGCCGAGGCCTTCTGCTCCGAGCTGGGGGAGGCCTTCGACTACCTCCTGGGGCCGGTGGAGGAGACCGGCCCGCGGGCGAGCTTCCCCCTGCGGCTGCTCCACGCCAACGCCTACGTCCGGCCCCGGCTGGCCCTGGTGGGGGATGCCGCCCACACCATCCACCCCCTGGCCGGCCAGGGGGTCAATCTGGGGCTGGCGGACGCCGCCACCCTGGCGGAGACCCTGCTGGAGGCGGTGGAGCAGCGCCGGGGCATCGGCTCCATCCCGGTGCTGCGCCGCTACGAGCGTCGCCGCAAGGCGGATAACGTGGCCATGATGGGGGCGATGGACGGCTTCAAGCGGCTCTTCGGCAGCGAGCTGGCGCCCCTGCGCTGGATGCGCAATATCGGTCTCAACCTCACCCACACCGTCCTGCCGGTGAAGAACGGCCTCATGCGCCACGCCATGGGCCTTACCGGCGACCTCCCGGAACTCGCCCGCCGCGACCCCGAGCGGCGCTAGGCCCCCGGAGACCCGAACGCTTCCCTAATCCGGGCCTTCCGGCGTCTCCTCCACGGCGCAGGCCGGCCCGCCGTCCCGGGGGAAGAGGACCAGGTGGTCCAGATCGGGGCGGACGGTGACCCGCGTGCCCACGGCGTAGGCGTGGTGGCTGGGCGCCAGGCTCAGCAGCCGGGAGCCGCTGGGCAGGCGGAGGGTGTAGAGGTAGTCCGCCCCGCGGAAGACCCGCTCCTCCACCTGGGCGGTGCCCTGGCCGTCGGGGTCGAGGATGATGTCGTCGGGCCGCACCAGGATATCCACCTGGCGTCCCATGGGGCAGTCCGACGGCACCGCCCCCTCCAGCAGCCCCAGCTCCGTCTCCACCTTGCCGTGGGCGAGGACCGTCCCCGGCAGGCGCACCCCCAGGCCGACGAAGTCGGCCACGAAGGGGGTCGCCGGGCGGTGGTAGAGGTTGTACGGCGTATCCCACTGGCAGAGCGCCCCGCCGGACATGACGCCCACGCGGTCGGCCATGGCGAAGGCCTCCGTCTGGTCGTGGGTCACCAGCAGGGCCGTGATCCCCGCCGCCTGGAGGATCCCGCGCAGCTCCCGGGGCAGCTGCTCGCGCAGCGCCACGTCCAGGCTGGAGAAGGGCTCGTCCAGCAGCAGGATGGCCGGCTCCGGCGCCAGGGCGCGGGCGATGGCCACCCGCTGCTGCTGGCCGCCGGAGAGGTGGTGGGGGTAGCGCGGCCCGGCGCCGGGCAGGCCCACCAGCGCCAGCAGCTCGTCCACCCGTTCGCGGCGCCTGGCCGCGCCCCGGGGCAGGCCGAAGGCGATGTTGTCGGCCACGGAGAGGTGGGGGAAGAGCGCCAGGTCCTGGAAGACCATACCCACGCGGCGCTGCTCCGGCGGGATGCTGGCGGCGGGGCCGGCGACCTCCCGTCCCTGGAGGAGGACCCGGCCGGCATCGGGCCGCTCGAAGCCGGCGATGGTGCGCAGGGCCGTGGTCTTGCCGCACCCGCTGGGCCCCAGCAGGCAGCCGATGGTGCCGGCCTCCATCCCCAGGGAGACGTCGGCCACGGCGGTGTGATCGCCGTAGCGGACGGTGAGCCCCTCCAGTCGCAGCGCCTCAGCCATGGTCGCGCGCCCGGGTGATGGAACGGCTGAGCAGGATCACCGGGATGAGCCCGGCGGCGACGATGGTCAGCGCCGGCGGCGCCGCCTCGCGCAGGCGCTCGTCCGAGGCCAGCTCGAAGGCGCGCACCGCCAGGGTGTTGAAGTCGAAGGGGCGGAGCACCAGCGTTGCCGGCAGCTCCTTGAGTACGTCCACGAAGACCAGAAGCATGGCGGTGAGCAGGCTACCGCGAATCAGGGGCAGGTGCACCCGCCGCAGGGTCGCCAGGGGGCCGTGGCCCAGGGTCCGCGCCGCCTCGTCCATGCTCGCCCGGACCCGGCCCAGGCCGGACTCCACGGTGTTCAGGGAGACGGCCAGGAAGCGCACCAGGTAGGCGAAGACCAGGGCCGCCAGGGTACCGCTCAGCAGCAGGCCGGTGCTCACGTCGAAGGTGGCGCGCATCCAGCCGTCCAGGGCGTTGTCGAAGGCGGCGAAGGGGATGACCACCCCCACGGCGATGACCGTCCCCGGCACGGCGTAGCCCATCCCGGCCACCCGCACCGCCGCCGCCGGCAGCCGCCCGGGCAGGAGTCGCTGGCCGTAGGCCAGGAAGAGGGCGAGCACCAGGGCCAGGCCGGCGGTGAGTGCCGCCAGCCCCACGGAGCGCCCGGCCAGGGTGGCGAAGCCGTGGTCCACGGTCCCGGCCACCTCCAGGCTCCAGGCCAGGAGCTGCCCGGCGGGGACGAGGAAGCCCAGGGCCAGCGGCACCAGGCAGGCCGCCACCGCCCCGGCGGCGCGCCAGCCGCTGAGCTCGAAGACCGGCGCCGGCTGCCAGGTGCCGTGGTGGTGGTACTGGGCGCCGCGCCGGGAGGCGCGCTCGAGGAGGATCACGGCGAAGACGAAGGCGAGGAGCAGGGCGGCCAGCTGGGCCGCGGCGGCGGCATCCCCCATGCCGAACCAGGTCCGGAAGATCCCGGTGGTGAAGGTGGAGACGCCGAAGTACTTCACCGTGCCATAGTCGGCCAGGGTCTCCATGAGCGCCAGGGAGAGGCCGCCGACGATGGCCGGCCGCGCCATGGGTAGCGCCACCCGGGCGAACATCCGCCACGGCCCCAGCCCCAGGGTGCGGGCGACGTTGAGGGCGCTGGCCGACTGCTCCAGGAAGCTGGCCCGGGCCAGGAGATAGACGTAGGGGTAGAGTACCAGGGTCAGCATCAGCGCCGCGCCGGTGCGGGAGCGGATCTCGGGGAAGGCGTAGGCGCCGACCTCCCAGCCGGTGATCGCCCGCAGCCCCGTCTGCACCGGCCCGGCGACGTCCAGCAGGCCGGTGTAGGTGTAGGCGATGATGTAGGCCGGCATGGCCAGGGGGAGCAGCAGCGCCCACTCGAACAGCCGCCGGCCGGGGAAGCGGCAGACAGCGCACAGCCAGGCGGTGCTGGTGCCGAGGAGGAAGGTCCCGACCCCGACCCCGAGCATGAGCAGCAGGGAGTTGGTGACATAGCCCGGCAGTACGGTGGCGGCCAGGTGGCCCCAGATCCCGGTGTCGAAGCGCAGCAGGGAGACCACCACCACCGCTATCGGCAGGGCGAGCAGGGCGGCGACCAGCAGCAGCCCGGGCCGCCAGGCACGCACGAAGGCGGCCCCCCACCACGCCGTGCGGGGGGCCGCCCGAGCGGCGGAGTCGCCCTCCGCCGGAAGGGGAGTGGGGCCTAGCGCCACCCCGCCCGATCCATGAGCCGGACTGCCTGGGCGTTGAGCTCACCCAGCCGGGTCAGCGGCAGATCGTCGGCCTGGAAGTCGCCCCACTGGGCCAGGGTGTCGGCGGCAGGGACCCCGGCCTTCACCGGGAACTCGTTGTTGGCCTCGGCGTACCACTCCTGGGATTCGTCGGTGGTCAGGAATTCCAGTAGCTCCCGGGCCTGATCCCGGTTCTGGCTGGCGGCGACCACGCCGCCGCCGGAGACGTTGACGTGGGCGCCCCGGTTGTCCTGATTGGGCCAGACCAGCCGCACGGCCTCTGCGGCCTCCTGATCATCGGCGCCGCCGTTCTGCATGGCGCCGTAGTAGTAGGTATTGGCCACGGCGACGTCGCACTCCCCGGCGGCCACGGCGCGGATCTGGTCGCGATCGCCGCCCTGGGGGTCCCGGGCCATGTTGTCCACCAGGCCCTCGGCCCACTCCTGGGCGTCCTCTTCGCCGTGCTCGGCGATCATCGATGCCACCAGGGACTGGTTGTAGATGTTGTCCGAGGAGCGGATGCAGATGCGTCCCTCCCACTCGGAGTCAGCCAGGTCCTCGTAGGAGGTGATGGCCCCCTCGTCGACGCGGTCGGCGTGGGTGAAGATCACCCGCGCCCGCTGGGAGAGGCCGAACCAGTGGCCCTGCTCGTCGCGCAGGTGGGCCGGGATGGCGGACTCCAGAACCGCAGAGTCGGTGGCGGCCAGGACGCCGGCCTCCCGGGCGCGGTGGAGGTTGCCGGCGTCCACGGTGATCAGCACGTCCGCCGGCGTGTTGCGGCCCTCGTTCTCCAGGCGGGAGAGCAGGGCGCCGGCGTCGGCGGTGAGGAGCTTCACCTCCATCCCGCTCTCCTGTTCGAAGCGATCCAGCAGCGGCTTGATGAGTGCCTCCTTGCGGGCGGAGTAGACGTTGAGGGTCTCCTCCTCCCCGGCGCCGCCGCAGCCGGCGATCAGCGCAGCGCTTACCAGAGCGGTCATCCAGTACCCGAGACGCGGCATGGCTCTCTCCTCGATGGTTGGTGGGAAGGCGCGACCTTACGCCGTGAAGGGGCTTGTGTCAAATGAGAATCATTCCGTTTCGTTGGGGTGGAATCCGGCCACCCCGCGGTTGGATCCGCGGCCCGGCTGGGTTATTCTGAATGTTCGGCTGCTGTACCTGTGGGAGAGCGCGGCCATCCGGTGGCCGCCGCCGAAGGCGCAACAATCGCCCGTAATCGCTCAGGCCAAGGGACCGCAGGTACAACGAAAGGCCGACTCTGGAGAGCGGTCGCCATCGGCGACCCACCGAAGGGGCTCAAGCTCTCAGGTGAAAGGACAGAGGGGCGATGGACAGGGCAACCGAACCGTTGACCGGGTCCATCGCCTCGATCCCGTCCAGACACCGATCCAGCTTGGGAGAGCGAGCATGCCGCAAAGCCCCGAACGCTTCATCCCCGTATTCGATCACTCCGATCGCCCCAATGCCGGGCGGATGCCGGAGTGGATCCGGCTGAACCTCGACGCCGATCCGCGCTACGCCGATACCGCCCGCGCCGTCCACGACCAGGGCCTGAACACTGTCTGCGAGGAGGCGCGCTGCCCCAATCGCGGCGAGTGCTGGGCCCGCGGCACGGCCACCTTCATGCTCCTGGGCGAGACCTGCACCCGCGCCTGCGGCTTTTGCTCCGTGCAGACCGGCCGGCCCGACTGGTTCGACAACGACGAGCCGCGCCGGGTGGCCGAGGCCGCCACCGCCATGGGGCTGGACTACATCGTCCTCACCTCGGTGAACCGCGACGACATGGCCGACGGCGGCGCGGAGATCTTCGCCGAGACCCTGCGCGAGGTCCGCCGCCGCGATGCCCGCATGGGCGTGGAGTTCCTCACCCCCGACTTCCAGCAGGACATGGACGGCGCCGTGGCGGCCATCGCCGCGGCGGCGGCGGAGTTCCCCCTGGCCGAAAGCGAGCCGGCGGACCTGGTCTGGGGCCACAATGTCGAGACCGTCCCGTCCCTCTACCGGGAGGTGCGCAAGGGCTCGCGCTACGAGCGCTCCCTGGAACTGCTGGAGCGCGCCTCCGCCCTGCCGCGGGTGGAGGCCAAGTCGGCACTCATGCTCGGCATGGGCGAGACCGCCGACGAGGTGGCCGACGTGCTGCGCGACCTGCGCGGTGCCGGCGTGGAGCGCATCGCCCTGGGCCAGTACCTGCGCCCCACCCGCTACCACCTGCCGGTGAAGGAGTACGTCACCCCCGAGCAGTTCGACGACTACGCGGCCATCGCCCGCGACCTCGGCTTCGGCTGGGTCAAGGCCGGGCCGCTGGTGCGCTCCTCCTACCACGCCGAGGAGCGCCAGGATCACGCCATGAAGGGGGTCTCTGCATGAGCCTCAAGCGCACGCCGCTCTACGACAAGCACGTTGCCGCCGGGGCCAAGCTGGCCGACTTCTACGGCTGGGAGCTGCCGGTCCACTACGGCTCCCAGGTGGAGGAGCACAAACACGTCCGCAACGAGGCCGGGATGTTCGATGTCTCCCACATGAACGTGGTCGACATCGAGGGCGAGGGGGCCACCGACTTCCTGCGCTACCTCCTGGCCAACGACGTGGCCAAGCTCAAGACCCCGGGCAAGGCGCTCTACAGCTGCATGTGCAATCCCGAGGGCGGGGTGGAGGACGATCTCATCGTCTACCGCATGCACGACACCTGGTACCGCGCCATCCTCAACGCCGCCACCCACGACAAGGACATGGCCTGGCTGGAGCGGCACATCGCCGGTTTCGCCTGCACCCTGTGCGAGCGCACCGACCTGGCGCTGGTGGCCGTCCAGGGGCCCAAGGCCCGGGAGCGGGCGCTGCAGGCGCTGGGGACGGAGGGCGCCTTCGCCGCCGACCTCAAGCCCTTCCAGGCCGCCGGGGACGACCGCCTCTTCATCGGCCGGACCGGCTATACCGGCGAGGACGGCTTCGAGATCTCGGTCCCCAACGAACGCATCCCCGACCTCTGGGACGAGCTGGTGGCCGCCGGGATCCAGCCGGTGGGCTTCGGCGCCCGGGACACCCTGCGCCTGGAGGCCGGCATGGCCCTCTACAGCCACGAGATGGACGAGTCCACCTCGCCGCTGGAGGCCGGCCTGGCCTGGACCGTCGCCTTTGAGCCGGCCGAGCGCGACTTCCTCGGCCGCGCCGCCCTGGAGCGCCAGCGCGAGGCCGGGGTCGCCCGGGAGCAGGTGGGGCTGGTCCTCGCCGACCGCGGCGTCCTGCGCGACGGGCAGACCGTCCACTGCGCCGGCGGCGACGGCATTACCACCTCCGGGACCTTTTCCCCCACGCTGGGCCGGGCAATCGCCCTGGCCCTGGTCCCCGCCGGCACCGCCGAGGCCGGTGGCCGCTGCGAGGTGGCGGTGCGCAACAAGCGGCTCTCCGCCGCCGTGGTCAAGCCGCCCTTCGTGCGCAATGGCCAGGCCCGAGTCGAATTACCCTGATATCCTTCGGGGGTGAAAAGCCCCCATCCACTGTCCGAATTTTCGAGACCCAACGGGAGAGACCCATGAGCAACATTCCCGCCGATCGCAAGTACACCAAGTCCCACGAGTGGGTGAAGACCAACGATGACGGCACCCTGACCATCGGCATCACCGAGCACGCCCAGGAGCTGCTCGGCGACATGGTCTTCATCGAGGTCCCGGAGGAGGGCGGCACCCTCACCGCCGGCGAGGACTGTGCCGTGGTGGAGTCGGTGAAGGCCGCCTCCGACGTCTACGCCCCCGTGGGCGGCGAGGTGGTGGAGGCCAACGAGGGCCTCGCCGACTCCCCCGAGACCGTCAACCAGGACCCCTATGGCGAGGGCTGGCTCTTCCGCGTGAAGCCGGACGCCGAGCCCCAGGATCTGATGGACCCCGACGCCTACCAGGCGCTGGTGGACTCCGAATCCCACTGAGCGCGAGGTCGCAAGGCGCGACGCGCGAGGAGAGGCCATGCCCTTCATTCCGCATACCGAAGAAGAGGTGCGCGCCATGCTCGACGCCATTGGCGAGTCGAGCATGGAGGCGCTGTTCGATGAGATCCCCGCCGATCTGCGCAGCGAGGGCCTGACCCGGGTCCCGACGGGCGCCAGCGAGATGCAGGTGGGGCAGGAGATCCGCCAGCGCGCTGCCGCCGACGGCCAGCCGGTCTGCTTCATGGGGGCCGGCGCCTACGAGCACCACATCCCGGCGGCGGTCTGGGAGCTGACCACCCGTGGCGAGTTCTACTCGGCCTATACGCCCTACCAGGCGGAGGCGAGCCAGGGCACGCTGCAGGTGGTCTACGAGTTCCAGACCATGATGGCCCACCTCACCGCCCTGGACGCCTCCAACGCCTCCATGTACGACGGCGCCTCGGCGCTGGCGGAGGCGGCGCTCATGGCGGTGCGGGCCAATCGCAAGGCCAAGTCCAAGCGGATCCTGATCCCGGACAGTGTCCACCCCGTCTACCGGCGGGTGGTGGAGACCATCGTCCGCAATCAGGGCCTGGAGCTGGACACCCTGGCGGTGGATCCCGAGGGCGGCCACGTCGACCCGGCCGCCCTGCCGGACGACCCGGGCACCTTCGCCGGGCTGGTGATCCCGCAGCCCAACTACTTCGGCGTGCTCGAAGAGGTGGACGCCCTCACCGACTGGGCCCACGCCCACGGCGGGCTGGTCATCGGCCAGGTGAATCCCACCGCCATGGCCGTACTCACGCCGCCGGGCGAGTGGGGCACCGAGGGGGCCGACATCGCCTGCGGCGAGGGCCAGCCCCTGGGTGCGCCGCTCTCCTCCGGTGGGCCCTACTTCGGCTTCATGACCTGCCGGCAGTCCCACGTGCGCCAGCTCCCCGGCCGCATCGTCGGTGGCACCGTGGATGCCGACGAGCGCCGGGGCTACACCCTGACCCTGCAGGCGCGGGAGCAGCACATCCGCCGCTCCAAGGCGACCTCCAACATCTGCACCAACCAGGGGCTGCTGGCCACCGCCGCCACCATCTACCTGAGCCTGATGGGGCCGGACGGGCTGGAGCGGGTAGCCACGGCCTCCCACGCCAATACCCGCAAGCTGGTGGAGGCGCTCACCGCCATCGAAGGGGTGGAGGCGGTCTTCGATCGGCCCTGCTTCCACGAGGCGGCACTGCGCACCGACGTGCCGGCGGAGGCGCTCCTGGAGGCCCTGGCGGCGGAGGGGATCCTCGGCGGCGTGGCGCTGGGCGAGGACTACCCCGAGCTGGGTGACGCCTTCCTGATCTGCGCCACGGAGATGCGCACCGACGACGAGATCCGCGCCTACGCCGACGCCGTGGCCCGGATCCTGCCGACCCTGCGCGACTGAGGACCCGTTCCGAGGAGGTCGACCATGCTGCGCCGTATGCTCGCCACCACCGCCATCGGGGGCGCCCTGCTGGGGCTGGCCGGCTGTGGCGGCGGCCCGGAGAAGGCCTATCCCGAGATGGAGGCCACCGAGGTCGCCGACGGTGTCTGGGCGGTGATCAGCCCCGCCCGCTCCTTCCCTAACGAGGAGAACCGGGGCTGGAATTCCAACATGGCCTTCGTGGAGACCGGCGAGGGCGTGCTGGTCCTCGACACCGGCTCCTCCGAGACCATCGGCGAGTCCCTGAAGGCCACCATCCGCGAGGTTACCGACGCCCCCATCCGCTGGGTGATCAACTCCAGCAGCCACGGCGACCACTGGTTGGGCAACCACGCCTTCGCCGACGGGGAGACCACCTTCCTGGCGACGCCGGAGGTGCGCTCCATCACCGAGTCCGAGGGCGAGACCTGGCGGGAGCGGGTGTCGCAGATGACCGGCGGCGCCACCGACGGCACCACCCTGCACCCGCCGGAGGAGGCGGTGGAGGAGACCACCACCCGCACCTTCGGCGAGGTGGAGGTGGAGCTGCGCACGGTGGGCAATGCCCACAGCCCCGGTGACCTGGTGCTCTGGCTGCCGGAGCAGGAGGCCCTGCTCACCGCCGACGTCGCCTTCGGCGAGTCGGCGCCGGCGACCATGGATGCCGACGTCCGCCACTGGATCGACACCCTGGCCGAGCTGGAGGGCCTGGAGCCGGAGGTGGTGGTGCCGGGCCACGGCCGCATCGGGGAGGGGACGTTCCTCCTCACCGACGTCCGCGGCTACCTGGATACCCTCTGGCAGACGGTGAAGGCCGGCTACGAACAGGGGAAGCTCGACTACGAGATGCGCGACGAGGTGGACGAGGCGCTGGCCGACTGGGCCGAGCGCTACTCCAACTACGAAGAGCGCATCGGCGAGTCCATCTCCCACGTTTATCTACAGGTGGAGGAGGCCGCCTTCGGCGGCTGATCCCCGAGGAGACCGAAACATGCTCATCTTCGAACACGGCCGCGAAGGCCGCTGCAATCACGCCCAGGCCCCGGAGGCCGGCGACCTGGACGGGATCCCGGAGAACCTGCGCCGGAAGAAGCGCGCGCCGCTGCCGGAGGTCTCCGAGCTGCAGGCGGTGCGCCACTACACCCGGCTGTCCCAGACGAACTTCTCCATCGACACCCACTTCTATCCGCTGGGTTCGTGCACCATGAAGTACAACCCGCGCGGTTGTAACAGCCTGGCCATGCTGCCCGGCTTCCTGGGCCGCCACCCGCGCGCCCCGGAGAAGCGCTACGGCCAGGGGGTCCTCTCCTGCCTCTACGACCTGCAGGAGATGCTCAAGGACATCACCGGCATGAAGGCCGTCTCCCTGGCCCCCATGGCCGGCGCCCAGGGCGAGTTCACCGGGGTGGCCATGATCCGCGCCTACCACGACGCCCGCGGCGACACCGAGCGCAGCGAGATCATCGTCCCCGACGCCGCCCACGGCACCAACCCGGCCACGGCGGTGATGTGCGGTTACAGCGTCCGCGAGATCGCCACCGACGCCAACGGCGACGTGGATATCGACAGCCTCAAGGCGGCGGTGGGCCCGCAGACGGCCGGGATCATGCTCACCAACCCCTCCACCGTGGGGGTGTTCGAGCGCAACATCAGCCAGATCGCCGAGATCGTCCACGGCGCCGGCGGCCTGCTCTACTACGATGGCGCCAACCTCAACGCCATCCTGGGCAAGGTGAAGCCCGGTGACATGGGCTTCGACGTCATCCACATGAACCTGCACAAGACCTTCTCCACCCCCCACGGCGGTGGCGGTCCCGGGGCCGGTCCGGTGGGTGTCGCCGAGCGCCTGATGCCCTACCTGCCGACCCCCATGGTGGGCAAGGAGGGCGACGAGTACCGCTGGCACACCGAGGCCGACTGCCCGGAGACCATCGGGCCGCTCTCCGCCCACTACGGCAACGTCGGCGTCCTCCTGCGCGCCTACGTCTACGCCCGGCTGCTGGGCCGCGAGGGCATGGAGCGGGTGGGCGAGTACGCCACCCTCAACGCCAACTACCTCATGAAGCGGCTGCGCGAGGCCGGCTTCGAGGTGGCCTATCCCGAGCGGCGGGCGACCCACGAGTTCATCGTCACCCTGCGCAAGGAGGCGAAGGAGCTGGGCTGCAACGCCATGGACTTCGCCAAGCGGCTGCTGGACTATGGCCACCACGCGCCGACCACCTACTTCCCGCTGCTGGTGCCGGAGTGCCTGCTGGTGGAGCCCACGGAGACCGAGGACAAGGCCACCCTGGACTCCTTCGTGGACGCCATGATCGCCATCCGCGAGGAGGCGAAGACCGAGCCGGATACGCTCAAGAGCGCCCCGCACACCCTGCCGGCCCGGCGGCTGGACGACGTCCGCGCCGCCAAGGAGCTGGACCTGCGCTGGGATCCGCCGGCCGCCTCCTGACATGACCGGCGCGGCCCACCAGCGCAAGCCGGACCATCGCGGCCTGTACCACGTGGTCATGGCGATGGTCTATTCCGGCCGGGGCCTGGCCGCTGCCTGGCGCCAGGAGGAGGCCTTCCGGCTGGAGCTGCTGGTGGCCGCATTCATGGTACCGGCCGGGATCTGGCTGGGGCGGACCGGCGTGGAATACGCCCTGCTCTTCGGGGCGCTGGTCATGGTCCTGCTGGTGGAGCTGGTCAACTCCGCCCTGGAGGCGGTGGTGGACCGCATCGGCACCGAGGAACACCCGCTCTCGGCGCGGGCCAAGGATCTGGGATCGGCGGCGGTCTTCGCCAGCCTGGTCCTGGTCGCCGTTATCTGGGGCGCCGTGGCCTGGGGCCGCTTCCTGGCCTGAGGCCGCGCCTCCCGTTCATTCGTAAGCAAGCAATCTGAGGAAACAACAATGTCTGCACTGCTCTGTGGCTCCTACGCCTACGACACCATCATGGTCTTCCCGGACCACTTCAAGAACCACATCCTCCCCGACAAGGTCCACATGCTGAACGTCTCCTTCCTGGTGCCGCAGATGCGCCGGGAGTTCGGCGGCTGCGCCGGGAACATCGCCTACAACCTCAAGCTGCTGGGCGGCGACCCCATCCCCATGGCCACCGTGGGCGGGGACTTCGGCCCCTACGCCGACTGGATGGACAAGCACGGCATCACCCGCCAGCACGTGAAGGTGGTCGACGACACCTACACCGGCCAGGCCTTCATCACCACCGACCTGGACGACAACCAGATCACCGCCTTCCACCCCGGCGCCATGAACGAGTCCCACCAGCTCAAGGTGACCGACGCCTCCGGCGTGAAGATCGGCATCGTCTCCCCCGACGGCCGCGACGGCATGATCCAGCACGCCGAGCAGTTCGCCGAGGCGGGCGTCCCCTTCATCTTCGATCCGGGCCAGGGCATGCCGATGTTCGACGGCGACGACCTCGCCCGCTTCGTGGACCAGGCCACCTACGCCGCCCTGAACGACTACGAGGCGCAGCTGCTGGCCGAGAAGACCGGCAAGTCCATGGACGAGATCGCCGGCCAGCTGGAGGCGCTCATCGTCACCAAGGGCGGCGAGGGCTCCTTCATCTACACTGGCGGCAAGACCATCGAGATCCCGCCGACCCCCATCGGCGAGGCCAAGGACCCGACCGGCTGCGGCGACGCCTATCGCGCCGGCCTGCTCTACGGCCTGGACAACGACATGGACTGGGAGACCACCGGCCGCATCGCCTCCCTGATGGGCGCCATCAAGATCGAGCACGCCGGCACCCAGAACCACCACTACACGCTCGATGAGTTCAAGGCCATGTTCAAGAAGAACTTCGGCTACGAGTTCTAGCGCGCGAGGTCTCGCCGGGGTCTTCCCCGGCGCGTGCGACGAAGAGGGGCGCCCCGGCGGTATCGCGGGGGCGCCCCTCGCTCGTTGGGGGCTCGGTTTCGCTTTACCGTGCCTGCAACCGGCACTGGTGGCGGTCCCAGGAGAGGGGGCGGGACAGGGCGCCGCCCAGTCCGTGGCGCAGCCGGGCCAGAAGCCAGTCGGCCTCCGCCGGCTCGGTCCCCGGTTCCAGGGTCGGTGCGAAGTCGTGGATGGCCCCGGGGGAGAGGCCCAGGGCGACGGCGAGCACGGCGCGCTGGCCGCTGCCCACCGAGGGCGCCAGGCGGCAGAGGTACCAGCGGTGCTCGCTGCCGGTGACGGTCACCACCGGCAGGCTCTGGTCCGTTAGCAGCCCCGCCGGATCGGCCCGCCGGACCACGCCCAGGAGATCCGCCGGGCCCGCACCCCGATGGCAGAGGGCACCCAGGAGCTCGTTGACCTCCCGGCAGATGGTCGCCGGATCCAGGTCGGCCCCGGCGATGACCAGCGCCGGCGCCAGCGGGCCCGGGGAATCAGCCATGGCTGCCCGTGGGCCGGAGTTCGCCCATGGGCGCCTCCAGGTCGGGCATGCAGGCGCTGCTGGCCTCCAGCGGCAGGTGGCGGACGGGTCCGCCCGGCAGTTGCGGGAGGTGGTCGGCGAACTCCTGGCGCGCCGCCGGGTGGCAGAGCTCCACTCGCCAGACGGCCCGGGGACTGCCCCCCTCGTCGGTGGTCCGGTAGCCGTGGACGGCCCGGACGCCGGGGGCGCCGCGCAGGATCTCCCCGCCGGCGCGCAGGGCCCGCTCCACCGCCGGGGCGTCCGCCGCCTCCTGGATCAGCAACTCCTCCACCGCCGTGCGTTCCCGGCAGCGAGAGAGGACCTCCGCGGCCCGGCCGGCGGACCCGGTGGCGCGCATGCGGTCCCCGCTCCAGGCGGCGACGGCGCTGCGCACCGTGCGGCTGAGGGCGTCCAGGGTGGGGTCGGCGTTGCGCAGCGCCTCGGTGGCGGCCCGGGCAACGCCCTCGGCGAAGCCGACCTGGGCGACGCCCTGGGCGACCATCCGCCGGATCTGGTCGTCCCCCGTCCCGGCGTCGGCGGTCACGGCCAGCGGTCGGTCGCTGGCCTCGTGGATCTGGCGCAGGCGGTTGTAGTCCAGCCGGCTGCGAGCCCCCTTGCCCGGGGTGTTGATGGCCACCTGCAGGGCGTCGCTACGGGTCCGCTCGGCCAGGGCCGCCGCCTCCGCCGCCGGGGTCCGGCCCGATTCGTCGGCCAGCGGGGTGGTCACCACGGTGAGCCGGCAGGTGGCCGCCGCCGACACCAGGTCGCGGACGGCGTTCACCGCCGGGGCGAAGGCGTTCTCCCGCGGGGCGGCCAGGACGCCACCGCAGCCCAGCCGGGCGGCGCGATGGACCTCGGCGGCCTCGCCCACGGGGCCCCAGAGCAGCGCCGCGGGGATGGTGCTCGCCTCCGTGGCGGCCACCAGCCCCGCCAGCTGGCTCTCCAGCGCCGCCGGCTCGTCCGCGGCGGGGTCGACCACCAGTACCACCGGGGCCCGGGCCCGCTCGGCGGCGGTGAGGATCCCCCGTGCGATCTCCAGGCCGGGAACGGTGAAGGCGCCCACCGCGTAGCCGTGGCAGCGGGCGTGTCCGAGCATGTCACCGAGTTCGACCGTGGGCATCTGTCTCCTCCCGTGCGGGGGACGATGGAAACCTCCTATGGGTTGTAAAGTCTGGTCCGGTTGATCTATTTGTAGAAATCAATTGTTTCTATTCACAGGATAGGTCTTAGTCGATGAACAGCATTGTCCCCGACCTCGCCCGGCGCGTGACCCTGCGCCAACTCGCCATCTTCGAGGCGATGGCCCGCCACGAGAGCGTGACCCGCGCCGCGGAGGAGCTCTACCTCACCCAGCCCACCGCCTCCATGCAGGTGAAGAAGCTCAGCGACGCCCTGGGCGTGCCGTTGTTCGAGCAGGTGGGCCGGCGGATCCATCTCACCGACGCCGGCCGGGAGCTCTACGAGAGCTGCCAGGAGGTCTTCGGCAGCCTCGACCGGCTGGAGATGGGCATTGCCGAGATGCGTGGCCTCAAGCGTGGGGTCCTGAAGCTGTCGGTTGTCACCACGGCCAAGTACTTTGCCCCCCACGTGATGGGCACCTTCAAGGGCGAGCATCCGGGGATCCAGGTCTCGCTCAAGGTCTCCAACCGCGAGCGTATCCTGGACCGGCTGGCGGACAACGAGGACGACCTCTACATCATGGGCCGCAAGCCGCAGGAGGGGGTCGATGTCGAGGCCATCCGCATCGCCCCCAATCCCCTGGTCACCATCGCCTCCCGGGAGAACCCCCTAGTGGGCGAGCCCAATGTCTCGCTGGAACGGTTGGCGCAGGAGCCCTTCATCGATCGCGAGCCCGGATCCGGGATCCGGGAGGCCACCCACAAACTCTTTGATAGCCGGGGCGTGACGCCGAATACCGTCATGGAGCTCTCCAGCAACGAAGCCATCAAGCACACCGTGGCCAGCGGCATGGGGATCTCCGTGCTCTCGCTGCACAGTCTGACCCTGGAGGGGACCCGGGGACCCCTGGCCATCCTCGATGTCGAGGGGATGCCCATCGAACGCTACTGGTACGTGGTCTATCCCAAGGGGAAGAAGCTCTCGGTGGTCGCCCGCGCCTTCCTGGATTTCATGCTCACCGAACGCGAGCAGGTCGCGGCAACCCTGCGCGACATGCTGTCGGGTCTCCCCTTCGATCGTGAACGGACCGACTGGATCACCGATTTCGAGGCGGACTGAGTGCATGCGCCCCGGGGCAGGGAGTGCCCCGAAAGCCCTGTTACCCAAAAGGTTTTACCCGTCTGAACGGCCGCCGTGGAACGGCTGCTAGCCTCGCCTCTATGGACTTCATCGAAGCAATCGATTGGTCTCTATCCATGGACCTCAGCTAGCTTTGCCCTCGCAATCCCACCACGGCAAGTGAGGAGCGTTCGGATGGCAACCAAGACCTATGACGCGGGGGTAAAGGACTACGCCCAGATGTACTGGACGCCGGACTACGTCCCCCTGGATACCGACCTGCTGGCCTGTTTCAAGGTCACCCCCCAGGAGGGGGTTCCCCGGGAGGAGGCCGCGGCTGCTGTCGCCGCCGAGTCCTCCACCGGTACCTGGACCACGGTGTGGTCGGATCTCCTGACCGACATCGAGTTCTACAAGGGCCGCGCCTACCGCATCGAGGATGTGCCGGGCGACCCTGAGGCGTTCTACACCTTCATCGCCTACCCCCTCGACCTGTTCGAGGAGGGGTCGATCACGAACGTCCTCACCTCGCTGGTGGGTAACGTCTTCGGCTTCAAGGCCATCCAGGCCCTGCGGCTCGAGGACATCCGCTTCCCCATCGCCTACATCAAGACCTGCATGGGCCCTCCCTTCGGCATCCAGGTGGAGCGCGACCGGCTGAGCAAGTACGGCCGTCCCCTGCTGGGCGCGACCATCAAGCCGAAGCTCGGCCTCTCCGGCAAGAACTACGGCCGGGCGGTCTACGAGAGCCTGCGTGGCGGTCTCGACTTCACCAAGGACGACGAGAACGTCAACTCCCAGCCCTTCATGCGCTGGCAGGACCGGTTCGAGTTCGTCGCCGAGGCGGTGCAGAAGGCCGAGACCAAGACCGGCGAGACCAAGGGCCACTACCTGAACGTCACCGCGCCGGATCCCGAGCAGATGTACGAGCGCGCCGAGTTCGCCAAGGAACTGGGCATGCCCATCATCATGCACGACTTCCTCACCGGCGGCTTCACGGCGAACACCGGCCTGGCCAAGTGGTGCCGCAAGAACGGCATGCTGCTGCACATCCACCGCGCCATGCACGCCGTCATCGACCGCAGCCCCAAGCACGGCATCCACTTCCGCGTGCTGGCCAAGTGCCTGCGACTCTCCGGCGGTGACCACCTGCACACCGGCACCGTGGTGGGCAAGCTCGAGGGCGACCGCGCCTCCACGCTGGGTTTCGTGGACCAGCTGCGCGAGGCCTTCGTCCCGGAGGATCGCTCCCGCGGCGTCTTCTTCGACCAGGACTGGGGCTCCCTGCCCGGCGTCATGGCCGTCGCCTCCGGCGGTATCCACGTCTGGCACATGCCGGCGCTGGTCTCGATCTTCGGTGACGACTCCGTGCTGCAGTTCGGCGGCGGTACCCAGGGCCATCCGTGGGGCAACGCCGCCGGCGCCGCCGCCAACCGCGCGGCCGTCGAGGCCTGCGTCAAGGCACGAAACCAGGGCCGCGAGATCGAGAAGGAGGGCAAGGAGATCCTCATGGAGGCCGCTCAGCAGAGCCCCGAGCTGAAGATCGCCCTGGAGACGTGGAAGGAGATCAAGTTCGAGTACGACACCGTCGACAAGCTCGATACGGCCTAACCCCGTTTTCCGAGCCCTTCCGATTCACGCAACGGAGAAGAAGACATGCCGGATTTCAAAGAAATGGGCGACTATCGCAGCCGGATCACCCAGGAGACCTTCGGCTTCCTGAAGGCGCTGACCTGGGACGAGATGCACGACATGGTCGCCTACATCATCGACCAGGGCTGGGTCCCCGGGATCGAGCACGAGACCCCCGCGGAGGCCCACGGCCACTACTGGACCCTGTGGAAGCTGCCGATGTTCGGTGTGAAGGACACCGCGCCCGTGCTCGAGGAGCTGGAGGCGTGCCATCGCGCCTACCCCGAGGACCACGTCCGACTGGTGGGCTTCGACGACTATACCCAGAGCCTGGGCACCGCCTTCGTGGTGTACCAGGGGCGCGGTTGAGGGGGCGCACCCCCCTCCGTCACGGGAGGCAGAGCAATGGCCAGGGTGGAAACGACAGAGCGTAGTGCCCGGGAAGCCGCCCGGGCCCGGCGCGCCGCGCAGGCGCGGGGTGGCAAGAAGGAGCTGAAGGGCTCCGGCAGCGCCTCGACGACCGGCGGCGTGGTCGGCAAGGGCGCCTCCAGTGGCGGAGGCGAGCAGGGCGGCGGCGATGCCCGCACCTCGGCCCGGGAACGGCGTCGCGCCATGGCCCATCAGGGCAAGGCGGCGCTGAAGAAGACCGAGCGGAGTCGCGTGGAGAGCCGCCGCGAGGAGCCGGAGCCCGCCGTCGAGGAGGCACCGGCCGAGCCGTCCACGGCGGAGGCCACCGGTCCGGAGGGCGAGAGCTGCCCCCCCGGTACCAGTCGTCGCCGGCGCGGTGGGCACTGCGAGAAGTCCTCCGGTCACCTCCAGGCCCGGGCGCGGCGGCGTGCACTGGCCGATCGCGGCAAGGCCGCCGAGACCAGTGGCTGCCTCTCGGCCGCCCAGGTGGCGCGCCAGTCGAACCCCGACATGTCCGGCCGCGAGATCGCCCGCCGGGCCCGGGCCGACCAGGCCCGCAACGGGGCCCGGGGGCGTAGCGGCGAGGACCACACCAGCCGTCGCCGGAAGATGATCGAGGAGCGCCGTGGTGGCGGTTCCTCCGACGCCCCCTGGAAGGTGGGCGCCAGCGAGACCAGCCACGGTCAGGAGGTCACCGGGACCCAGGTCTCGGCCGATTCCGACATGACCGGCTGGGAGGCGGGTGCCTGCCGCGGGGTCACGGGGACGGAGTACCTCTCCGCCGATCTCTTCCGGGACCTGTGTGCCACCGAGCCGGCGCCGGCGCCCATGCGTTCCGGCGTCAGCCGGACGGGCCACGGCGGCCGGGTCACCGGCAACGAGGTCGGCCGCGGCGAGCGCGTTACCGGCAACGAGCCGGGGACCTGCCAGTCGGTCACCGGTACCGAGTACCTGGGGACCGAGCAGTTTCAGGGCTGGTGCGGCACCACGCCGGAACCGGGTCCGGGACTCACCGGCGAGGACACCACCGCCGGCGCCCAGCGGGTCACCGGGGACTTCCCCGGCCGCTCGTCGCGGGTGACCGGGGATGAGCGCGGCGTCGGCCGATCGGTGACCGGGACGCAGTACCTGCGCCGCGAGTCCCAGGGCCAGGCCCCGTCCCAGGTGCCGCCCAAGGTGGAGCAGGCCACCACCCTCCGGGGTGGCGAGGTCACTGGCTCCCGGGTGGGCCGCAGTGAGCGGGTCACCGGCGACGAGCCGGGGAGCTGCCGCGCGGTCACCGGCAACGACTATGTCGGCCGCGAGCAGTACCAGGAGACCTGTGGCGTGGAGCCGCCCCGTCAGGGCCCGGCGACGCCGGTCTCGGCCACCGGCCACGGCCTCGCCGTCTCCGGCGCCCGGTCCGGCCGGAATGGTCGGGTGACCGGCAACGAGCCGGGCACCTGCCAGGCCGTCACCGGCACGCCCTACATGGGGGCCGAGGAGTACCGGAGCTACTGCGCCCCGGCGGACCAGGAGGAGGCCGCCATCCGGCAGCCTCGGCGGCACTCCACGCCGGCGTCCGAGATCACCGGTCAGCAGCCCGGCCTCAACGGGGCCATGACCGGGGCGGACGACGGGGCCTGCCAGACCCCGACGGGGACGCCCTACGTGGGCCAGCAGCAGTACACCGAGGCGTGTGCCGCGGAGCCGGCGACCCCGGCGAGCCCCGACTTCCCCCAGAGCCTGGAGGGAGCGGCGGCCCCGACACCGACGGCGGAGCCACCGGCGGCGCACGCGCCCCGGCGCTCCTCGGCGGTGACCGGGAGCCGGTACGAGGGTGGCGGTTCCATCACCGGCCCCTTCGGCATGGCCGAGGGCAAGGTGACCGGTACCGAGACCGCGCGTCACGAGGGCCGCTCCGGCTTCAGCTACACGCCGGATCCGGCGCCGCAAGCCCAGTCGGCCCAGGTCGATCGCATTACCGGCGAGGGGGCGGGCAGTGGCCCCTCCATCACCGGCGACGACTGGGACCGGGGTGAGCGTGTCACCGGCACCGAGGGGACCGCGGCGCGGCGCAACCCGAGCCGGCGCGGGCAGCAGGGCAGCGTGATGCCCATGCAGCGCGAGCCCAAGCGCAATGAGGATGTCCCCCTCCCCGACAGCCCCGTCACCGGCAGCAGCGGTACCACCGACAAGGGTGCCGCCGTGACCTACTCGGGCGGGGCCCGGGGCTAGGGAGGCGCGACGATGCTCGGCAGGCGCACCGGACGACCCTCCAACCACTTCCGCACCCCGGTGCGGCGGCCGGCCGCGCAGGCCGCCGCTGCCCCGGAACGGGAGGTGGCCGGCCCCGCGGGGACCGGTACGGAGGCCCCGGTGGTCCCGCGTCCCATGCCGGCCCGGGGCGGGATGGGCAGGGCGGAACGGGCCCCCACCGCGGCGACCGGCGGGGCGGACCACGCCCTGGCCCGTCCGGCGGAGGATGAGCGCCTGCACGCCCACGAGGCGGGTACGCGGGAGGCCTTCGACCGGATCGAGCCGGTCCTGCGGCGGATTGCCGGCATGCGGGACCACGCCGATTTCGAGCGGCGGGCCCAGGCGGAGGCCGAGGCCGGGCTGGGATTCCAGCTGCCGGAGCCGCTGCTGAAGGATGCCTGGATCCGGCCCCTGGATGTGCCGGGGCTCTACGCCCACGCCCTGTTCGAGACCTATCGGCGCTGGGCCGAGGCCTTCTTCCGGGAGGGCCCGCTGGCGGCGGACGAGGGCGAACGCGAGGCCTTCCGGACGTGGCTGCACGAGTGCGGTTTCCACGCCCTGGACCTCTCGCCCTGTTCCGACGGCCGCCTGGCCCACGCCATCCGGTACGTCCTGCGGCTGCCGGTGGAGGAGGTTCGGCGCAAGTCCTTCGCCGGGGCACTGTTCGATATCGAGAACGGCCTCCAGCGCTGGATACGCACCGAGCTGGGCCGCTACCGGCACGGGGAGCCCAACGGGCCGGAGGCGGGGACGCGCTACCTCAAGGTGGCCGTCTACCACTTCAGCTCCCGGGACCCCGAGCAGGGCTGTGCGGCCCACGGTTCCGACACCGTCCGGGCCATGGAGGCAGCCATCGGTCGACTCCGGGACCTGCGGGCGGCGGTGGACAACACCTACTGCTGCGGCGAGGCGCTGGAGCTGCTGCTCATCGGGATGGATACCGACACCGACGCGGTGCGGATCCACCCGCCGGGAACCGATGGCCTCCCGCGGGCGGCGGTCCGGGTGGAGGCGGCGGATCTCTTCGAGGAGACCGCCGACCTCGCGCCCGAGGTGGCCCGGGAGCGGATCCGCGAGCGGGTGGCGGCGGTGGAACCCACCGCCGCGCCCGGCCTCCAGCGGCTGGTGGCGGGGCTGATGGAGAACAACATCGCCCAGATCGGCTACGTCCGGCGCCACCACGGTGGCCACTACGCCGACGCCGGCCACAAGGAGCGATTCATGGCCGTGGGCCGGGGATTCGAGGAGGTGCAGCTGCGCAACCTCACCTACTTCGCCTACCTGAACACGGTGGAGGAGGGCGCCCCGGACCTGGATGTGGGCGTGAAGATCTTCTCCGGGCTCAATGTCCGGCGGGGGCTGCCGGTACCGGTCATCGTGCGCTTCGACTACGACGGCCAGGTACCCGGGGCACGGGAACGTGCCGGGGAACAGGCCCACCGGGTGGAGGCCGCACTGCGGCAGCGTTACCCGGAGCTGGTGGCCGACGGTCGGCTCCATACATTCACCGCCGTGCGCGACATGAGCGGCGGCAGCATCGAGGTCCTCGGCTCCTCCGTGGAGCCGGAACCAGGCGGGGAGGGGCACTGATGAAGATCTGCCAGGTAGAGAAGCCCCTGGTGGCGACCCACCGCATCGGCACGCTGGAGCACCGCCATCTGCAGGTGGTGCGCGACGGCAGCTCCCGCCAGGTGGCCGTGGACGCCGTGGGCTGCGTGCCCGGCGACTGGGTCATCTGCGTGGGCAGCTCGGCGGCCCGGGAGGCCGCCGGGAGCAAGGAGTACCCCAGTGACCTGACCATCGTCGGGATCATCGACCACTGGGAGGAGCAGTAATGGAGATCCTGCAGGTCCTGGGGACCCTGGTGTGCACCGAGCGCGTCGGCGGTCTCCAGCACTGCAGCCTCCGGGTCCTGGCCGACGACCGGGGCCGCCGCCAGGTGGCGGTGGACCCGGTAGGCGCCCGGCAGGGCAACTGGGTCTTCACGGTCAACGGCTCGGCGGCCCGTTACGCCGCCGGGGATTTCGCGGTGCTCACCGACCTGACCATAGGCGGGATCATCGACCACTGGGAACCGGAGGAGCGGCAGACCGCCGCTCCGGCGGGCGGGACGGGCTAACCCGTTCCGGAGGCCCGACGGGCCGAACGTCCAATTTTTGCGACAGGAGGAACCATCATGGCTAGCGAGCAGTACGGCATTGCACTGGGGATGATCGAGACCCGCGGGCTGGTGCCCGCCATCGAGGCGGCGGACGCCATGACCAAGGCATCCGAGGTCCGGATGATCGGTCGGGAGTTCGTCGGGGGCGGTTATGTCACGGTCCTGGTCCGGGGCGAGACCGGCGCGGTGAACGCGGCGGTGCGTGCCGGCGCGGACGCCTGCGAGCGAGTGGGTGACGGCCTGGTGGCCGCGCACATCATCGCCCGCCCCCACAAGGAGGTGGAGCCGGTCCTGCCCACCGGCAGTGCCGAGAAGCTGGCGCAGGAATAAGGCCCCTGCGGGGGCCGGGCGGGGTCGGGCGCCGGTCGGCGCGGCGACCCCGGGGAGGCCGCGAAGGTCGCGGCGAACGGGAAGCGGGGCGCGTGCCCCCAAGAGGAGCGAGCAACCATGGCGACTGAACACTACGGTATTGCGCTGGGCATGATCGAGACCCGCGGGCTGGTGCCCGCCATCGAGGCGGCGGACGCCATGACCAAGGCATCCGAGGTCCGGATGATCGGTCGGGAGTTCGTCGGGGGCGGTTATGTCACGGTCCTGGTCCGGGGCGAGACCGGCGCGGTGAACGCGGCGGTGCGTGCCGGCGCGGACGCCTGCGAGCGGGTGGGTGACGGCCTGGTGGCCGCACACATCATCGCCCGTCCGCACAAGGAGGTCGAGCCGGTCCTGCCCTCGGGGAGCGATGCCGCCCTCGAGGGGAACCGCTGAAAGCCGGCCTCTGAGGAGGACGGCCCATGACGGTGCGAGAGCCCGGCGTCGCCGGCTATCTCGGCCGGGCCCTGAGCCTGGAAATGGCCATGGTCCAGCAATATCTCGCCCACGCGCGACTCGCGTCGCAGTGGGGCCTGGACCGGGCGGCCGAATGGCTGCGGGGTGAGGCCCAGGGCGAGATGGAGCATGCCGACCGGATCAGCGGCCGGATGCTGGCCCTGGGGATGGTCCCCGGCGGTTCGGTCCTCCGGCCGGTGGCGCCCGTGCGGGACTTCGGCTCGCTGCTGCGGGCCAATCGTGACCGGGAGGCCGAGATCGTCACCTTCTACGGGGCGGCCGTGGACCACTGCCGCCGGCTCGGCGATGCGGATGGCGGCGCCTTCTTCGGTGAACTCCTTGCCGAGGAGCGCCACCACCTCGCCGAGGTGGAGGAGTGGTTGAAGGCCTTCACGGAGGGGACGACGTCACCCCATCAACAACGCGGGAGGTAGCCATGCACGACTACTGGACCGAGGTAGGCAATCCGCCGCGGCTGGAGGCGCGCTTCGACTTCGACAGCTACGACGAGCTGTCGCAGTTCCTGGAGCGGGCCGCCGCACTGTCCGAGGAGCGAGATGTCCATGCCGACATGAGCTTCGACCGGAACAGCGTCCGGATGAAACTCCATGCCGCAAGCCGGGAAGAGGGGATCAGTGAGGGCCAGCAGGGGCTGGCGGCCGCGCTGGAGCGGCTGGCCGCCGGTACGACGGCCTGAAGGCCATCCGGGATCCCGAGCGATCAATCGGAGGAGCAGGGCATGAGCGAGCAGGAAAAGGGCAAACAGCAGGGCCAGACCGGTGCCGGCAAGCCGGAGGCCACCAAGCAGGAGAGCAGCAAGGGCGCGGCCGCTTCCAGCGCCGGCAAGGGCGGTGCCCGGTCCGGCGGGGGTCGTTCCCGGGGGACCCGGGCCGCGCAGCGGACCGGCGGCGATACCCGCGGTGGTCTGGAGAGCCGGGCCATGGGGTGCTCCCGCATCGATGCCACCCAGGACCCGTTCCAGAGTGATACTTGGCGGCCCGAGGCCGATGGCTTCAGCAGTGGCCGCCGGATCTGGCCGGACTGACTGATCACCGATCGGTAATTGTCAATGCGAATCATTTAAAGTATCGATTGGAGTCTAAGACAGCCACTGCTTAACCTTCAGCGGCGGGCAGGAGACCGGATCTCCGCCCGCCGCTGAACTTTCCGGGGCAAGCGCAGGGGGAGCGAGCAATGCCGAACGGGTCGGAACTCCTGGTCCTCGCTGCTCCCGTCGTCCTCCTGGCGACGGGGCTCCTGCCGCCGCGGGTGCTGGAACGCGCGCCCCTGCGGGGCGGGCGCCTGGTGGGGGGTGCCGGGCTGCTGGCGCTCGCCGCTGCCCTGGCGGCGGCGCTGGCCGGCGCGTTCCCCACCTCCTGGGCCGCTGCGCTGCCCGCCGGCCTGGTCCGGGCGGACGGCGTGACCCTGGTCATCCTTCCCCTGGTGGCCCTGCTTACCACCATCGTCGCCGCCTACAGCCGCTCCTACCTGGCCGGCGAGCGTCGCCAGGGCCACTTCTTCCGCTGGCTGGCGCTTACCGCCGGCGGCTTCATGGTGGTGGTGGTCGCCGGCGATCTCGCCCTCTTCGCTGCGGCCATCATCTTCACCGGCTCCGGCCTCCACCGCCTTTTGACCTACTACGGCGAGCGGCTGCCGGCGCAGATGGTCGCCCACAAGAAGCTCCTGTTCAGCCGGGTGGCCGATGCCTGCCTGGTCACCGCGGCGCTGCTGGCCAGCGCCAGCATCGGTGACACCAGCTTCGATGCCATCAATGCGGCGGCCACCGCCGGGGAGGGCCCCGGCCTGCAGCTGGGCCTGGCCGCCTGGCTCATCGTCGCCTACGCCATCCTCAAGAGCGGGCAGTTCCCCTTCCACGGCTGGCTCCTCCAGGTCATGGAGGCGCCCACCCCGGTGTCCGCGCTGCTCCACGCCGGGATCGTCTACAGCGGCGCCCTGGCGGTGCTGCGCACCCACGAGCTGCTGCTGGCGGAGGGGCACGCCCTGATCCTGCTGGCGGTGGTGGGGCTGATGACCGCCGCCCTGGCCTCCCTGGCCATGCTCACCCAGACGGCCATCAAGAGCTCCCTGGCCTGGTCCACCGCCGGCCAGCTCGGCTTCATGCTGCTGGAGCTCGGCCTGGGCCTCTTCGTCCTGGCCCTGCTCCACCTGGTGGCCCATTCCCTCTACAAGGCCCACGCCTTCCTCTCCTCGGGGAGCATCGTCGACCTGCTACGCGCGCCGGGGGCGGGGAAACCGCCCGGCGGCCTGGGCACGCCCGGATGGCTGGCCACGGTGGTCGGGGCGGCGGTGGTGGCCTTCGGGGTCGCCGCCCTCTGGGGGATCACCGTGGGCCATGAGCCGGCGCTGCTCGCCCTGGGGACCATCCTGGCCGCCGCCCTCACCCAGCTGCTGGTGCCGGCGCGGGTCGCCGGCCTCTCCCTGGCCCGGGTGGCGCCGCTGGGCGTGGCGGTGGCGGTGGCCTACTTCGCCCTCCATTCGCTCTTCGCCGCCGCCTTCAGCGACACGCTGGCGCCCATTCCCGAGCGGGCCGGGGCGGCGGAGTGGGCGCTGCTGACGCTCACCGCCGTCGTCTTTCTGGGGCTCTCCTGGCTCCAGGCAGTGGCCATCCATCGGCCAGCAGGGCCCTTGCTGCGGCGGCTCTACGTCCACCTCTACAACGGCCTCTACACCGATCTGCCGGTGGAGCGGCTGGTCTACCGGGTCTGGCCGGCGCGGTTCCGCGGCGCGCAGGGAGGCGGGGAATGAGCGCCGCCCTCTCGCCGGAGCGGGTGGCGGCGGCGGTGGCCACGGTGGTAGAGCGGATCCCGCCGGTCTGGCCGCTGGACGCCATGGTGGCGACGCACCCCTTCCCCGGTCTCACCGACCGCGACTTCGTGGATGCCGCCCGGGAGCGCCAGCGGGTCCTGGGCCGCCCCACCTGGATGGCGCGGGACTGGTATCGGCGCCAGTACCGGCGCGGCGCCTTCACCGATGCCGATATCCGGGCGGCCTCGGCGCTGGAGGGCGGGCCGGCGCCGGAGGCGGTGCGCGAGGCCCTGGACCGGGAGGCGACCCTGCAGCCGCCCCAGCTCCTCTACGCCCACCTGCTGGATGGCCGCTACCGGCCCGGGAATTCCCGCTCGGTGGTGGCCCAGATCAGCGGCTTCTGCGCCGCCTACCACGATCAGGGGCAGGCGCTGTGGCGCATGCCGTCCTTCGGTGACGACCTCTACGCCGCCTGGCGCGCCTTCACTCGCGTGGATCGGACGCCCAGCATCATGGAGCTGCCACCGGTCGCGCCCATCCTGGACTCCCTCCCCGAGCGCGCCGACGAGCTGGTGGTGGAGGCGGTCCGCCGACTGGGGGTGCCCGAGGCCAGCCTGGAGGACTTCCTCTGGCTGGTGCTGGCCGATGTCGGGGGCTGGGCCGCCTACCTGCGCGGCCTGCAGTGGGAGGCCGACCGCCACGGGGAGGAGGGCGACGACCCGGCCTGCCTGCTGGCCATCCGCCTGGCCTGGGAGGTGATCCTGGTGGAGAGCTGCGACCGCCCGGCACGGGTGGCCCAGTGGCGCCAGTCCCTGGGCTGCTGGCCCGCCGCCCTGAACCCCGAAGCCGAGGCCGACCTCGCCGTGGATCGCGTCCTCCAGCGCGCCGCCGAGCTGGGCTGGCAGCGCCGGGTGGCCGCGGCGCTGGCCGAGCCGGCGGCAGCGGGAGCGGAAAGCCCCGCCTTCCAGGCGGTCTTCTGCATCGATGTCCGCTCCGAGGTCTTTCGCCGCGCCCTGGAAGCGGTGGAGCCGGAGGCCCGGACGGTGGGCTTCGCCGGCTTCTTCGGACTGCCGGTGAGCTTCCGGCGGTTGGGTGACAGCGCCGACCGCGATCACCTGCCGGTGCTCCTCGCCCCGCACTACCGCGTCCTGGAGACGGCGGGGGAGGCAGCCGCTACCGAGGCGGCCACCGGGCGGCGCAAGCGGCGGCTCGGCCTGACCAAGGCGTGGAAGGCCTTCAAGCTCTCCGCCGCCTCCTGCTTCTCCTTCGTGGAGACGGTGGGGCTCACCTACGCGCCGCGGCTGGTGACCGACGGCCTGGGCTGGACCCGGCCGGTGCCGGATCCGGAGCGGGCGGGGCTGGACCGCCGGGACGCCGCCGCCGTGGCGCCGGACCCGGACGCCGGGCTCGGGGAGGGGGCGGGCATCCCCGTCGCCGACCGGGTGGAGCTGGCGGCCGACCTGCTGGAGAACACCGGCCTGGGCACCGCCACGGCGCCGGTGGTCCTGCTGGTGGGCCACGGCAGCTCCACGGTGAACAATCCCCATCGGGCCGGCCTGGACTGCGGTGCCTGCGGCGGCCAGACCGGCGAGGCCAGCGTCCGGCTGGCGGCGACCCTGCTCAACGACCCGGAGGTCCGGGCCGGCCTGGCCGAGCGCGGGCAGCCGCTGCCGGAGGCGACCCGGTTCGTCCCCGCGCTCCACGATACCACCACCGACGAGGTGGCCCTGCTGGACACCCACCACCTGCCCCCGGAGCGCACCGCCGAGCGCCACCGTATCGAGGCGGCACTGGCGCGGGCCGGCGACCGGGCGCGGCTGGAGCGGCTGCCGGGGCTGGAGGGAGAGGTGCCGCCGACCACCACGGCCGCCCGGCGGGCGGCGCGGAGCCGGGCGCGCGACTGGGCCCGGATCCGGCCGGAGTGGGGGCTCACCGGCAACGCCGCCTTCATCGCCGCCCCGCGGGCGCGCACCGCCGGCCTGGATCTCGCGGGGCGCGCCTTCCTCCACGACTACGACTGGCGCCGCGACCCCGAGGGCCGGGTGCTACAGCTCATCCTCAATGCGCCGCTCATGGTCGCGGTCTGGATCAACCTCCAGTACTACGGCTCCACCGTCGACCCGGATCACCTGGGGGCCGGCAACAAGGTCCTGCACAACGTGGTGGGCGGCCGCGTCGGGGTGCTGGAGGGCAACGTCGGCGATCTGCGCATCGGCCTGGCCCGCCAGTCGCTGCACGACGGCTCGGAGTGGGTCCACGAGCCGCTGCGCCTGTCCGCCTTCATCGAGGCGCCGGAGGAGGCGCTGGAGGTGGCCCTGGCCGAGGCCGAGGAGGTACGCGGACTGGTGGAGCGCGGCTGGCTGCACCTGTTCCGCATCGACGACGACGGCGCCGTGGCCTACCGGCGGCCGGCGGGCGACTGGATACCGGGACCGGTGCCGGCCCCCGGGGAGATGTAACGAGGACCGTAACGGGAGACGAGACCCCTGATGCGAAACCTGCTGGAGAATCTGTTCCCCTTCCTGCGCTGGTTCCCCATGAGTCGGGATACCCTGCGCAGCGACCTCATCGCCGGGATCACGGTGGCGCTGGTCATCGTCCCCCAGAGCATGGCCTATGCCCAGCTCGCCGGCCTGCCGGTGGTCTACGGCCTCTACGCCTCCCTGGTGCCCGTGGTCATTGCCTCCATGTGGGGCTCCTGCAGCCAGCTCCACACCGGGCCGGTGGCCATGCTGTCGCTGATGTCGGCGGCGGCGCTCATCCCGTTCGCCTCGCCGGGCAGCGACCGCTTCATCGAGCTCTCCATCATGCTGGCGCTCATGGTGGGTGTTCTGCGCCTGATCCTGGGACTGCTCCGGCTCGGGGTCATCGTCAACTTCCTCTCGAGCCCTGTCATCGTCGGCTTTACCAACGCCGCGGCGCTCATCATCGGACTCTCCCAGTTCAGCAAGATCCTAGGGGTCCCCTTCCCGCGGACGGATTTCTATCTGGGCGACCTGTGGAACGTGATCCTCCAGGTTCCCGAGGCCCACTGGCCCACCATCCTCCTTGCCATTGGCGCCTGGGCGGTGATGCACTACGGCCGCAAGATCGCCCCCTCCTTTCCCAGCGTCCTGGCAGCAGTTGTCCTGGCCACCGGGGTGAGTGCCGCCATTGGCTTCGAGCGCAATACCACCGTCTCCCTGGACCAGGTAGAGGATTCAACCTTTACCGGCATGGCCCGGGATTACGCGGCGGCCAATCAGTCGGTGGAGAAACTCACCGAGCGTCTCTCCGAGCTCAACGAGGCCATCCGGGCCGCCGAGGAGGGGCAGCCGGAGGCCGGCGGGACCGCCGCCAAGGCAGAGCGGGAGCGGCTGGACGCCCAGCTGGCGGACGCCAAGGCCGAGCGCAACGAGCTGACCATCGACCTGCATGGCTATACCCTCGGCCGCGAACAGGACCGTTTCGTGGCCGCGGAAGCGGGGGACTGGCGCTTTAACCGCATGGCCGGAGAGGACCGCGTGCAGCTTGCCGCCGGCGGTGCCGTGGTCGGAACCATCCCGGAGGGGCTGCCCAGTTTCGACGTCCCGGTTATCGACCAGACCCTGATGTGGGAACTGCTCCCGGCCGCGCTGGTCATGGCGCTCATCGGCTTCATGGAGGCCACCTCCATCTCCAAGGCCATCGCAGCCCGGACCGGGGAACGCATCGACACCAGCAAGGAGCTGGTGGGCCAGGGCCTGGGTAACATCGTCGGCAGCTTCTTCGGCTCCTACACCGTCAGCGGTTCCTTCTCGCGTTCGGCGGTGGCGGCAAAAACCGGTGCCAGGACGGGACTGTTCGCCATTATCAGTGCCGTGGGCGTAATGATCGTCCTGCTGTATCTCACGCCGTACCTCTATCACCTGCCCCAGGCGGTGCTGGCGGTCATCGTCATGACAGCCGTCTTCGGCCTCATTCGGGTACAGCCGCTGGTACAGGCGTGGAAGGTAGAGCGGCCCGCCGCCGTCATCGGGGTCATCACCTTCCTGGCGACCCTCTATCTGGCCCCGGATCTGGCCAACGGCATCCTGCTGGGGGTGGTGCTCACCATCCTGGCCTACCTCATCCAGACCATGCGTCCGCGGGCGGAGATCGTTGCCCGCCGCCCCGATGGCGGGCTGGGCGGTATCGAGGCCCACGGCCTGGAACCCATGAGCGAGGACTACGTGCCGGTGCGCTTCGACGGCTCCCTGAGCTTCATCAACGTCGCCTACTTCGAGGACATTATCCTGGAGGCGCGGGCCCGCTTCCCGGAGGCGCGGACCATCCTGGTCATCGGTAGCGGGATCAACAGCATGGACTCCTCCGGAGAGGAGAAGGTCCGGGAGCTGGTGGACCGGCTGCGCAAACAGGGCGTGACCCTGGCGTTCAGCAGCCTGAAGAGCCAGGTCCGTCGGGTCTTCGAGGATGGGGATCTGGTGGAGCGCATCGGCGCGGAGAATATCTACGGCGACAAGGAGACCGCCCTGCGCGTACTCCAGGAGCAGGAGCGGCACCGTACCGACGCGGCTCCGGCCTGAGCCGTTCGGGCGGGGTCCCTCACGAAAACGGCCCGGCGGGTTCATCCCGCCGGGCCGTTTCATCGTCGGGCCATCGCGGGGCATGGCCTGGCAGGGCCGGTCAGGTCGGCCGGCGGCGCAGCCGCCGGGTCTTCTCCACCATGCGCCACATGGAGCGGCTGTTGTTGTAGCGGGAGACCGCCTCGAGCGGCACCCAGCGCACCTCGTGGGACTCCTCGTTGCCCGGTACCGACAGGCTGTCGTCCACCTCCACCAGGAAGCGGATATCGATGTGCTCGTGGGGCGGGGCGTGGGGGTCGTCGGGGATGGTGTGGACGTCCACGTCGAAGACCCAGCCGTCCACCAGCCGGATGGCGTCGGGGTGGAGCCCGGTCTCCTCCTGGACCTCGCGCAGGGCCACCGCCAGGACATCCGGGTCGCCGTCGGCGTGGCCGCCGGGCTGGAACCAGCGGTGGTGCTTGCCGTGGTGGAGGAGCAGCGCGTGATCCCGGGCCGGGTTCACCACCCAGGTGGAGGCGGTGACGTGGCGCGGCATGAGCTCGCGGTGGAAGCAGTCGGCGTGGGCGGCCACGAAGTCCCGGGCCCGGCGGGTGAAGGTCGCCTCGTCGGGGAAGTCGGTCCGATGGGCCGTCAGCCGCTGCAGGAGGTCCTGCCGATGCATGGTGTCACCCCCGTCCCAGGCCCTGGATGGCGCGGGTCGCCGCGTGGGCGGCCTCGTCCACGTCGGCCTCGCTGCCGGACATGGTCAGGCGGCCGAAGGCGCCCACCGCGCGGACGTCGATGAGCTTCACCCGGGCCGCCTTCTCCGCCTGGTTGGCGGCGTAGATGATGTAACCCGCCGGCTCCGTCTCCAGGATGAACATGCTCTCCTCCGGGAGGATCATGGAGCCCTTGCGGTCCTGGCGGTTGATGAGGGTGGTGTGGTCCGGCGTCATTCCGCGGATCACCTCCTGCCAGGCGATCTGGCAGGGGGTGCGGTCGCCGGGCTCCGCCCCCATGTGGCCGAGGACCGAGTTGCCCGCCTCCAGCACATCGCTCTGGTCCCGGTGGTGGATGACCATGGAGCCGTACTCGCGCTCCACCACCTGCTGGGAGAGATGGACCCGCGTCGCCTTGAGGGCGACGTCGGTGAGGCGGTGGACCGCCATGCCGGGAGAGACCTCCACCCACAGGCACGAGTCCCCCGGAACGGGCAGAAAGCCCTGGGAGACCGTGGCCAGATACTGCGCCAGCTGCGGCTGGAGCGAGTCCATGTAGACATAGGTCCGCAGCTGGATACGGGGCGTGGCGCGGTTCGGGTCCATGGCGGCAGTTTAGGGCGCCGCGCGCCCGGGCGGAAATCGGGATTGCCCCGGGTTCACCATAGAGGTGAATCTATGGATCGGCGCGCGGGTGTTCGAATCGGGTCATGGTCCTGTCATCTCGGTGTGGGATGCTCTCCGCATGTCCGGTCCCATTCTCCTGCTCTACAATACCCCCAAGGCGCGGCGCTACTTTCGCACCCTGGCCGCCAACGTGGACTCGCCCAGGCTGGAGGCGCACCCCCTGGCGGTCTTCCCCGGCCCCTGCCCGCGGGATGCCGAGGGGCGCCGCGCCATTGCCGACTACAGCCTGCGGCGCAAGGCGGCCCGCCCGCACATCCCGCCCTGGCGCCAGCGCCTGTTTCGCGCCCTCTACCCCGGCGTGGCGGCCGCCCACTACGCCCACGCGCGCCGGCTCATCCGGATGACCGGCGCCAGCGGCGTGGGCGTGTGGGGCGGCCAGGCGATGGACGTCCGCGCGGCGCGGGCAGTGGCGGAGGATGCCGGCCTGCCCTGCCACGTCTTCGAGACCGGACTGCTGCCGCGGACCACCACCTGCGACCCTCGGGGCGTGAACGCCGACAGCTCCGTCCCGCGGGATCCGGCCTTCTATCGCGATTTGGACGCCGACGTGGACCTCCCCGCCCATCTGGAGCAGCGGCCCGGCCGGGTAGAGCACCCCCGGGTACCGCTGCCGGAGTCCTACATCTTCGTCCCCTTCCAGGTGCGGCTGGACAGCCAGATCCTCCTGTATTCCCCCTGGATCCGGGACATGCGCCACCTCTTCCGGGTGATGGTGAAGGCGTGGCAGGCCGCCCTGGCCCCGCGCGGGGTGGAGCTGGTCTTCAAGCTGCACCCCACCTGCCGGGAGCGCTACCCGGACCTGCTGGACAAGGCCGCCGACCTGCCGGGGGTCCACTTCGCCAACGGCAATACCACCGAGGAGCTCATCCGCGGCGCCGAGGGGGTGGTCACCATCAACTCCTCCGTGGGGCTGGAGGCGCTGCTGCTGGAGAAACCGGTCCTGGCCCTGGGCGAGGCCCTCTACGCCATCCCCGGCGTGGCGGAGCAGGTCCGCGAGCCGGGCGGGATCACGGCGTGGTTGCGCGCCGTGGCCGATGGCCGGCCGCCGACCGACGATCTGCGCCGTCCCTTTCTGGGCTGGCTGGCCCGGGACTACTGCATCCCCGATTCCCACCGCGAGCCGGGGCCGGATCACTTCGCCGCCGTCGCCCGGCGGCTGGCCGCCGGCGACCTCATCGCGCCGGCCCCGGACGAGGGCAAGGCCCGTGTCGCTGCCGGGGCTGGTTGAGGCGCCGCAGCGGATCGCCCTGGTCCGGCTCTCGGCGCTGGGGGATGTCACCCACATCCTCCCGCTGATCCACACCCTGCGCTGGACCTGGCCGGAGGCGGCGATCACCTGGGTCATCGGCCGGCGCGAGGCGGAGCTGGTGGAGGGCCTGGAGGGGGTGGAGCTGGTGACCCTGGACAAGGGCGCGGGCCTCGCCGGCTACCGGGCGCTGGGCCGGGCCCTGCGCGGGCGGCGCTTCGACCTGCTGCTGCAGCTGCAGACCTCCTTCCGCGCCCACCTGGCCAGCCTGGGCGTCCGCGCCCCGGTCCGGCTGGGCTGGGACCGCACCCGCGCCCGGGACCTCCACGGCCTCTTCATCAATCGCCGGATCCCCTTCGTGGACCGCCAGCACGTCCTGGACGGCCAGTTCGGCTTCCTGGAGGCCCTGGGGATCCGGGAGCGGGTGCTGGACTGGCGCGTCCCGGTGCCGGCGGCCGAGCGCGCCGCCGCCGCCGAGACCCTCCCGGGCCACGCGCCGACGCTCATCATCAGCCCCGGCGCCAGCAACCCGCTGCGCAACTGGCCGGTGGAGCGCTACTGCGAACTCGCCGACATCGCCGCCGAGCGCCACGGCCTGCGGGTCCTGCTCACCGGTGGGCCCTCGGCCCTGGAGCGCGAGCTGGCCGATGCCATTTGTGCCGGTACCCGGGTGGCCGAGCCGGTGGACCGGGTGGGCAAGCTCACCCTCAAGGGGCTGGTGGCCCACATGGAGCGGGCCACGGCGCTGGTGAGCCCCGACTCCGGCCCCGCCCACGTGGCGGCCTGCGCCCGCCTCCCGGTCATCGGGTTGTACGCGGTGAGCAATCCCCGGCGCACCGGCCCCTATCTCAGCCTGGAGCACACCGTGGATGGCTACCCCGAGGCGGCGCGGCAGTATCTGGGAGAGGAGCCGGAGCAGCTGCGCTGGGGTACCCGGGTGGAGGATCCCCGGGCCATGGAGGCGGTGACGGTGGAGGCCGCCGCCGAGCGGCTGGCGGCCCTCGTGGGCGATGGAGTGCGCGCGGGCATCAGCCCCCGACTCAGCCCTTGATGTCCTCGATGCGCCAGGACTCCAGGAAGCGGAGCTGGCTCTCGGTGAGTTCGTCGATGCCGATGCCCAGGGTGGTCAGCCGGGTCTCGGCCACGTCCCGGTCCACCTCGTCGGGGACGGCGTGGACGCCGGGGCTCAGCCCCTCGGCGTGGGCTACCAGCTGGCAGGCGGCCACCGCCTGCATGGCGAAGGTGGTGTCCATCACCTCCGCCGGGTGGCCCATGGCGGTGGGGGTGGCCAGGTTCACCAGCCGCCCCTCGGCCACCAGGTGCAGCCGCCGGCCGTCGGCGGTGCGGTACTCGGCTATGCCCGGGCGCGCCTCGGTGACCTCCTCGGCCCGCGCGGCCAGCGCCTCGGCATCGATCTCCACGTTGAAGTGGCCGGCGTTGGCCATGAGCGCCCCGTCGCGCATGACGTCGAAGTGCTCGCCCCGGATCACCTCGCGGTTGCCGGTGGCGGTGATGAAGATCTCGCCCCAGGCCGCCGCCTCCGCCATGGGCCCCACCTCGAAGCCGGCCATGTGGGCGCGCAGGGCCTGGCGCGGCTCGATCTCGGTGACCATCACCCGGGCGCCCAGACTGCGCGCCTTGGTGGCCAGCCCCAGGCCGCAGTCGCCGTAGCCGGCGATGACCACCCGCTTGCCGGCCAGGAGCAGGTTGGTGGTCTGCAGGAGGTTGGTGAGCGACGACTCCCCGGTGCCGTGGATGTTGTCGAACTCGTGCTTCATGGGGGTGTTGTTCACCGCGTAGGCGGGGAAGCGGATGGCCCCCTCCCGCGCCATGGCCTGGATGCGCTGGATCCCGGTGGTGGTCTGCTCGCACATGCCGATGAAGTCGTCCAGCAGCTCCGGGTGCTGGTGGACCATGCGGGCGGTGAGTTCGGCGGCGTCGTCGAGGATGAAGCGCGGCCGGTGGGCCAGCGCCCGGTTGTGGAGCTCGTCCAGCTCGGCATCGCTGATCCCGCGGCGGGCGTAGCCGACGATCCCGTCCTGCTCGTTGAGGGCGGCGACCACATCATCCTGGCTGGAGCCGGGCTCGGAGCCGGTGAAGACCACCTCCGCCCCGGCGGCGGCCAGCGTCTCCACGAAGACCCCGGTCTTGGCCTCGATGTGCGAGCAGACCCCCACCGTGATCCCGGCCAGGGGCCGTGTGCTCGCCCAGCGCTGGCGCAGGGCGGCGTGGACCGGCATGTGCTCCCGCGCCCAGGCCAGCTTCTGACGACCCAGCTCGATATCCGCGGACATGGACAGCCTCCTCGTTCTCACCGAAAGCGCACAGTTTGCCGCGGGCGGGGGCAGAACCCAAACCCGCTGGCCCTGAAACTCGGGCTACGCGTATTCAAGCGTTCCGGTGTGGTAGTTACTCCTAGGGTAGGCTGGCAGTCCGGTTCGCCCTTAGGCGTTCAATCGCGGTTCAGCAGCTTGAGGGACAGGAGTTCCCCGGGTTCGGTCAGGATCCGAATGCGCGTGCCTTGAGGCGACTGTCCTCGAGTCGATTCTTGCAACCAGGACTGGTTACGAAGACGTTCCAGTGCTGCTGTTTCCACCCCGACCTCGTCTTCAAGGGGCGGGAAATCCTGGGCCATCTCCCGAGCTTCCCGGTTTAGCGCAGGGTCGTCGTTGATGATCCGGGCCGCCGCAGCTAGATGCTCTTCCCGGCGGGCGCGTTCACGACGTTCCAGGAATTCCCCGATGGCCTCCCGGGTCAGTTGCGAGCGGGTCAGGCCCGTCCGCCTCGCTTCCTCTTCCAGCCGTTCCTCCAGCTCCCGGGGTAGCCGAACATTGAGTGTGACCATCATTCCTCATCCTGCGTCGTATGCCTCGCAGTCTGTCTAGCATACGCATAGACATACACCACCAGGATCTCGTCGCCGTAGAGTTCGGTGGCCTCTTCGGAGTAGCGGAGGATGGTGCGGCCGTCTTCCTCGAGGCGGGTGATGGCGGCCTGGCCGCGTTTCCGGAGTTCGGCCTCGTTGCGGCCCTGGATGTAGAGGGGGATGGATTCCATCTCCGGGGCGGGGTCGGGCTCGAGGCCCAGGGCCGGGAGGCGCTGGAGGAAGGCCTCGCGGCTCCGGGGGAGCTGGGCAAGCGGGCGGGGTTCGGCGCCGGAGAGGTCCAGCCGGCCCCAGCCGTCGGGGTCGGGGGTGGCGGCCCCGGTCGCCGGTTCCGCCCTGGGGGTCTTGCCGGTGGCGGGCTTTTGCGTGGGCGCCGGGGCGGACGACGCCGGCCGGCACGGTTCGTCCGGGACGCGGCCGGAGATGCCGCCGCCGAGCAGGCCCCGGGGGCCGCAGCGCTGGTCGTAGAATTCCACGTCGATGGGCGGCGGGCGGCGCATGCTGGCGAGGAAGGAGGCGTCCAGCAGGGCGACGAGCTGGGGCACCTCCATGGGGAGGCCGGCGGGGGCCACGTCCTCGGCCATGAAGAGGCCCTCCACCAGGCCGTCGTGGGGGGCGGCGCCCATGAGTTCGCGCATGTGGTGGCGGTCCAGCCGTTCGCCGGTTCCGGCGTCGTAGAAGGCCACGCGCAGGTGCTCCGCCGGGATGCGCATGTCCCGCGCCACGCCGGCGCCGAACAGGGCCCGGATGTCGGCCGGATCCAGTTGACTCCCCATGCCCGCGAATAATCGGGCGATGTCCAAGGCGGGGGCCGCCCTCACCGCGCTGCGAGTTGTCGGAGGCGGCGGCCGGGGGGTGAGGAGGAGCAAGGCGGTCAATGCGCCGGCGAGGAGCGTCGAGCGGGCCGGGGCGAGGCATGGCGGCTTCCGGTTTTGGGGAAGTATCCCCGCCTTCGGGACCCGATGGAAGCGGTTGCCGGCCTCGCTGGCGGCCTACGGCGCGGTGTACTCCTCCCCCTCCTGCGCCCGGCGGGTGGCGTCGCGGCGGTAGCCGTCCTCGATGTCGGTGAACATCAGCGGCCAGGTGACGGTGAAGTGGGCGCCGCCGCGCTCGTCCAGGGGCAGGCGCAGGGCAACGCTGTAGCCGGTGCCGGCGAGGCCGACCTCGGCGAAGGTGAGGGGGTTGGTTACCGAGCCGCCGGGCGGGTCGTCGTAGTAGTAGCCGTCCTCCGGCTCCGACCAGGAGGCGTTGGCCACCCCGCGGTGGTAGGTCGCCCACAGGGCGCGGCCCTCGCCGGCGGGGGTCCAGAGGCCGGCGCCCACGGAGCTGCGAACCTGGAAGACGGTGAGTTCTTCCTCGCCGTAGCGCTCCTGGAAGTGGTCGGTGCTGACGTTGGTCATGGCGATCCCCAGCTCCCCGGAGAGGGTGAGGTGGTTGTCCCAGTAGGCCTGGTACTGGCCCAGCGCCATGAAGCCCACGTTGTCCTGGCCGGCGCCGTGGTCCTCCTGGAGCTCGGCGAGGGTCTGGTCGCTGTCCTCGCCGGGGAGGGCGAACTCGTTCCCGAGCTGCTCGCCCAGGGAGAGCAGGGTCACGCCGCCGCGGGAGCCCTCGGTGTAGGGCTGGCGGGAGGGCGGGGCGATGTAGTCCCGGGCGACGGTCTCGTCCTCGTGGAGGAGGATCTCGTCGGTGAGCGTCTGGTAGTCCTCCTCCTCGGGGTAGTCGATGGCGATGTCGTAGCGGCCTACGTCCATGCGGCCCTCCAGGGCGCCACGGGCCTCGCGTCGGGTCGCTTCCACGCGGGGTCCCCGCGTGATCCGGATGCGGGCGTCGTCGTCGGCCACGCGCAGGTCCAGCCGGCCGAAGTGGCGCTCGGCCAGCTCCAGGGAGGCGTAGGCGTAGGGGGCCCCCTCGGCCAGTTCGATGGTGGTCTCGGCGCCGCGGCGGTCCCCGGCGTCGGTGATCTCCAGGGCGTGCTCGCCCGGTTCCAGGGTGAGCCGGCCGGGGGTGGTGGTGCCGCGGTCGTCCACCAGGGCGGTGGCCCCGGCCGGCTCGGTGTGGATGAAGAGTTCGCCCCGGTCCAGGTCCGACCAGCGGTCGGGGTTGAGGGTGGCCAGCCGCCGGTAGCGCGCCTCGAGGACGCCCTCGGGAAGCGCCACGGTCTCCTCCTCCGCCAGGGGGATGCGGACGGCCGTGCCCTCGGCCAGCGCCTTGTCCTTGAGGGGGGCGGTGACGCCCTCCTCGTCGGTGGTCAGCCGCTGGCCGGCCACCTCCAGCGGGAAGCCGGGCTGGGGGCGGTAGTCGTCGGCGTGGATCACGGCCAGCCGGACTCCACGCTCCTCCACCAGGGGCAGGATGCGCAGGTCCCCGCTGCGCTCGAGGATGACCTGCTCGAACCAGGCGCCGAAGGTCGTGTTACCCACGTCGGGGTGGTAGACGGCCTCGTCGATGACGCCGGTGCGCGCCGCCACGGCTAGCCCGCGCAGGGCGGCGCGGATGGCGCGGCCCGGCTGCTCCTCGGCCACGGTGATCTCGAACCAGGCGAGCGCCGCGGCCTGGCGCCGGGCGCGCTGGCGGAGTTCGTCCAGCCGCTCGCGCTTGATGGCGACGCGGACGTACCAGCCGTCCCGTGCCTCCCGGGCCGCGTCCACGGTGACGCCCTCTAGGGCGACATTGGCCAGGGAGGCGGTGGCGCTCTCCAGGCGGCGGTCGCTGTGGTTGCCGCCCCCGTCGCCGGCCAGCTCCTGCTCGTGGATGCGCAGCTCGGCGCGGACGTGGGTGAGCAGGGCGCGGGCCAGCTCCCGGCTGGCGGCCTGCCGGGCCGCCTCCCGCGTGGGGCCGATGCCGTGGCCGTGGACCGTGGTCGCGGTATCGGGCACGGCCTGGCGGCCCTGGCTGGCCAGCTGGCCAGCCTCGGGGCCGCTCGCCGGCAGCAGGGCGCAACCGGGGAGGGTGGCGACCAGCAGGGTCGCCACCAGGGGCAGGATGCGGGACATGGCTAGTCTTCGCGTCGCTGGTCCAGCTCGTCCATGGCGCGGTCGTGGTCGCGCTGCGCCTCGGCCTCCTCCGCCTCCTCGCGGAGGTCGTCGGGGGTGCCGCAGCCGGCCACGAGCAGGAGCGCCAGTCCCGGGGCGAGGAGGGCGCGGAGGCTCATCAGTTCGCCTCCCGGCGCTTCTGCAGGTCTTCCATGGCCTCCTGGTGATCGGGGCCGAGTTCCTGGGAGACCTGCTCGCTCTCCATGGCCTCCTCGAGCATCTCGTCGAAGATCGCCTGGTCCACCGCCATGCGGTAGTAGGCGACGTAGTCGTCGTCCTCGTCCTGGTAGAGGGCGCTCTTGTCGGGGCGGATACCGTGGACCCGCTCGTCGACGAAGGTCTCGAAGGCGGCCCGCGCCGTCTCCTGCGCATCGTCGCCCATCTCGGTGGCGCTCTCCTCCAGCAGCCCCGCCGCCTCGGTGGCGATGTAGCCGGCGATGGCGCGGCGGCCCTCGGCCTGGGCGGACTCCACCGCCAGGCGGCGGCTGGAGCTCTCGCCCATGCCGTAGCCGTAGATCATGCCGTCGCCCTCGTCGGCGGTGCGGGTGGTGTCATACCAGCTCGGCATGGCGACCTCCTCCATGCCCGACGGCGCCGGCTCCTTCTCCGGGGTGGAGCCGCAGCCGGCGGCCAGGAGGGTGGAAAGGGCAATGGCTGCGAGGTGGGTAGTGCGCATGGTCGTTCGCTCCCTGAGAGTGCGGTTTTCCGCGGAGTTCGGCGTCGTTGGTGGATAATCTGCCACGGCGACGGCCGCGCCGCCACTGCTGCAAGCTTGCAGGGCCGGGCTCAGTGGGTGCCGGGCGGAAGCCCCCGCTTGGCGCGCTGCTTGCCGATCAGGTCCAGCAGCGGCTGGAGGTTGAGCTTCTCCTGGGCGGTGACCCTGGGGTCCTCGTGGATGGCGTGGCGGCCCAGCTCCTCGACCTTCAACAGCTCCTCGTCGGAGAGGGCGTCGAAGGAGAAGTCGCCGTTGGCGTCGGCGTAGCGCGCCTCCAGCTCGTCGAAGTAGTCGGCCAGCGGCGGGCGGTAGTCATCGGCCATGGTCGGGGCTCCGTCGGGAATGGGGGAAACAGGCTAGCAGGGCTGGCCGTGGCTAGCAGCCCTGGATACGACGGCGGGGGGCGGAGCGGAGGTAATCGGCGAAGGTCTCGGCTGGCAGGGGCCGGGCGAAGTAGAAGCCCTGGAGTTCCTCGATCCCCAGATCGCACAGGCAGGTCGCCTGCTCGAACTCCTCCACCCCCTCGGCGACGACGCCCACGTTCAGGCTCTCGCCCAGGGCGGCCACCGAGCGGCCAATGGCCAGGTCGGCGTTGTCCGTGGGCAGGCCGCGGACGAAGGAGCGATCCAGCTTGATGCGGTCCACCGGCAGGTGCTTGAGGTAGGCCAGGGAGGCGTAGCCGGTGCCGAAGTCGTCGATGGCCAGGGTGACGCCGCGGCCGTGGAGCTGATCCAGGAGGCCGCCGGTGCGGATCTTCTCCTCCAGGAAGGCGTTCTCGGTGATCTCCAGCTCCAGGGCGCCCGGCTCCAGGCCGCTGCGCGCCAGGATCTCGCCCACGCTGTCCGCCAGGTCGTCCTGGTGCAGCTGGCGGGGGGAGAGGTTCACCGACAGCCGCTCCAGGGGGAGCCCCCCGCGGCGCCAGCTGGCGACCTGGGCGACCGCCGTGGCGAGGACCCACTCGCCCAGCCCGAGGATGAGGTCGGTCTCCTCGGCCACCGGGATGAACTGGTCCGGCGGCACCCAGCCATAATCCGGATGGTGCCACCGCGCCAGCGCCTCGGCCGCGACGACCCGGCCGCTGGCGGCATCCACCAGGGGCTGGTAGTAGAGCAGCAGATCTCCCCGGGCCACGGCCTCGCGCAGCTCGGTCGCCACCTTGAGGTGGGTGCGGGCGGCGGTGGTCAGCTCGGAGGTGTAGTTGCGCCACGCCCCCCGCCCGGCATCCTTGGCGCGATGCAGGGCGGTATCGGCGCTGCGCACCAGGGTCTCGCCGTCCTCGCCGTCTTCCGGGCCCTGGGCGATGCCGGCGGAGGCGGAGACGCGCACCGGCTCGCCGTCCAGGGTGAAGGGCTCGTGCAGGGTGGCGAGCATGCCCTCCACCAGGTTGGCCACGGTGCCCGCCTCCGGCGCCGGGTGGAGGGCGATCCCGAAGAGGTCGCCGCCCAGGTGGGCCAGGTCGCCGCCGGTGGGCACCAGGGCGTGCAGGCGGCCGGCGGCCTGCTGCAGCAGCCAGTCGCCGGCGGCATGGCCGAGGCTGTCGTTGACCTCCTGGAAGCGGTCCAGGTCCACCAGGACCAGGCCTACCTCGCCCGGGTCGGCCGCCTCCAGGGCCTGGTCCAGCCGCTCCACCAGGTGGCGCCGGTTGGGCAGGCCGGTGAGGTCGTCGTGGTAGGCGCGCGCGCTCAGGACCTCCAGGAGGTGGCGCTGCTCCGCCTCGGCCGCCTTCTGGTCGCGGATGTCGCGGAAGGTGACCACGGCGCCGGTGTTCTCGTCGCCCTCGTGGAGGGGGGCGCAGTAGTAGCTCACCGGGATCTCCGTGCCGTCGGCGGTCCGGAACGTATCATCCCGGACGTGGCACGCCTCGCCCCGTGCCAGGGCGCAACTGGCCGGGCATTCCGGTGCCCCGGGGCCGTTGTCCGTATCGGCCCGTCCGGGCTGGAGCAGTGCCCAGGCCGCACGGCCCCGGATGGCCTCCGGGTCGTGGCCCAGCAGGCGCTGTGCGGCGGGATTGAGGAAGGTGAACCGGCCCTCCCGGTCGATGCCGAAGATCCCCTCGGGGATGGCATCCAGCAGGAGCCGGTTGTAGCGGTCGGCCTGCTCCAGGGCGCGGGTGCGGGCGGCCACCCGGCTCTCCAGCTCCTCCTGGTGCAGTCGCAGATACTGGTTGGCGGCGCGCAGTTGCTCTTCCAGGGTCAGTCCGTCGGCCTCCTGGAGGGCGCGCAGGTCGTCGTCCAGGCTGTGCTCGGCCGGGGCAACGTCGAAGACGGCCCGGGGGGCGCCGGTGGTAACGACCTGCGCGGGGGCGGCGCGGCAGGGGGTATCGAAGAGGTGCGAGAAGATCCCGGTGAGCTTGCCCTCGGCGAAGGGCAGGGCGT
>JBNJED010000004.1:0-51210 GCA_051745535.1 Pseudomonadota bacterium
CGCCCCTGGTCCCTGGGCACCGCGCGGATCTTCATCCGAGCGGGCTGGCCCGCCGCCCCGCGCCCCGAGCCTTGGCCCCGAGCGGGGCTTTGTATGACCCGCCGGCCCGCCCCGCCGCGCTTGCCGGGGGGGTGGGCCGTGTGAAAGAATCAATCCTTGGGGCATTCCGGATTCCGGTCTTTCAAGTGATTGATTCAGAAGGTTTCAGAGCCAACGTCGGGATCATCCTGACCAACGCGGCGGGCCAGGTCTTCTGGGCCCGGCGGGTGCGGCAGAATGCCTGGCAGTTTCCCCAGGGCGGGATCGGCGCGGAGGAGACCCCGGAAGAGGCCATGTACCGGGAGCTCGGGGAGGAGGTCGGCCTCACCCCCGAGGATGTGATCCTCTGCGGCTGCACCGGGGACTGGCTCCACTACCGCCTGCCGCGCCGCCTGGTGCGGCGCAACCGTCAGCCCGTCTGCGTGGGCCAGAAGCAGCTCTGGTACATGCTGCGGGTCGTGGAGGAGGAACCGCCGGTGCGGCTGGACGCCACCAATCATCCGGAATTCGACACCTGGCGCTGGGTGGACTACTGGCGCCCGGCGCGGGACGTGGTCTACTTCAAGCGGCGGGTCTACGCCCGCGCCCTCTCCGAACTGGCCGGCATGGCCCCGCGACCGCCGGGCCCGCCGCCCCGCGATGTCCGCGCCCGGTGCCGCTGATGACGACGATGCTGGAAACCCTGCGCCGCATCGTCCAGGAGGTGAATGCGGCCCCGGACCTGCACCGCGCCCTGCAGCTCATCACCGGCCGGGTGAAGCAGGCCATGGATATGGATGTCTGCTCCGTCTACCTGGTGGATACCAGCCGGGACGAGCTGGTCCTCATGGCCACCGAGGGGCTCAACCCGGAGAGCGTGGGCCAGGTACAGATGGCCTTCGACCGCGGCCTCGCCGGCCTGGTGGCCGAGCGCGCCGAGCCGGTGAATATCTCCGACGCCACCCTCCACCCGCGCTACGAGTACTTCCCCACCACCGGGGAGGAGCGCTATCGCGCCTTCCTCGGCGTCCCCATTATCCACCACCGCCAGGTGCTCGGGGTGCTGGTGGTCCAGCGCAGCCAGGTCTATCGCTTCGGCGAGGACGAGGTCACCTTCCTCATTACCGTCGCCTCCCAGCTCGCCGGCGGGATCGCCCACGCCGAGGCCAGCGGCGGCATCGATGGCCTGGGGGACCACGACCCGGGCGCCGAGGCCTTCGAGCACCGCCCGCTCCAGGGGCTGGCGGCGGCCCCGGGCGTGGCCATGGGCCAGGCGGTGGTCATCTATCCCGAGGCCGACCTGGAGGCGGTGCCCGACCGCCAGGCGCAGGACCCGGCGGCGGAGGAGCGGCGCTTCGACGAGGCGCTGGTGGCCGTCCGCGAGGAGGTGGAGAACCTCGCCGCCCGCATGCGGGAGCAGCTCCCGGCGGAGGACCTGGCGCTCTTCGATGCCTATCGCATGATGCTGGAGAGCGACAGTCTCGCCGGCAAGGTCATCGACCGCATCCGCGCCGGCCAGTGGGCGCCGGGGGCGTTGCGCCAGACGGTAGCCGAGCACCTCCGGGTCTTCGAAGCCATGGAGGACCCCTACCTCTCGGAGCGCGCCGACGACATCCGCGACCTGGGCCGGCGGATCCTGGGCCACCTCCAGCAGCACCCGATCTCCTCCCCGGAATACCCCGACCGGGTGGTGCTGGTGGGCGAGGATATCGCCGCCTCCCACATCGCCGAGGTGCCGCCGGACCGGCTGGCGGGGCTGGTCTCCATGCGCGGCTCGCGCAACTCCCACGCCGCCATCCTGGCCCGCGCCATGGGGATCCCGGCGGTGATGGGGCTGGACAACCTCCCGGTGGGCCGCATGGACGGCCGCGACCTCATCGCCGACGGCTATACCGGCCGGGTCTACATCGCCCCCTCCGAGGAGGTGCGCCGTGAATTCCAGCGGCTGGTGGACGAGGAGGCGGAGCTCGCCGCCGGCCTCGACCACCTGCGCGACCTCCCGGCGGAGACCGGCGACGGCCACCGGATCCCGCTGCTGGTGAATACCGGCCTGGTCTCCGACGTCTCCGCCTCCCGCCAGAGCGGGGCGGAGGGGATCGGCCTCTACCGCACCGAGTTCCCCTTCATGGTGCGCGAGCGCTTCCCCGGCGAGGAGGAGCAGGCGGAGATCTACCGGGCGGTGCTGGAGGCCTTCAATCCGCGACCGGTGACCCTGCGCACCCTGGACGTGGGCGGCGACAAGGCGCTGCCCTACTTCCCCATCGAGGAGGACAACCCCTTTCTGGGCTGGCGCGGGATCCGCATCACCCTGGACCACCCCGAGATCTTCATCACCCAGCTCCGGGCCATGCTCCGCGCCAGCGAGGGCATGTCCAACCTCCAGCTGCTGCTGCCCATGGTCAGCGGGGTGGCGGAGCTGGACGACGCCCTGGTGCTGCTGCGCCGGGCCCATCGGGAGGTGGTGGACGAGGGGCTGGACGTGGCCATGCCCAAGGTCGGCGTCATGGTGGAGGTCCCCTCCGCGGTCTACCAGGCTCGGGAGCTGGCCCAACGTGCCGACTTCCTCTCCGTGGGGACCAACGACCTCACCCAGTACCTGCTGGCGGTGGACCGCAACAACGCCCGGGTGGCGGACCTCTACGACGCCCTCCACCCCTCGGTGCTGCGCGCCATGGTCCAGATCGTCCAGGGGGCCCGGGCCCACGGCCGGCCGGTCTCGGTCTGCGGCGAGATGGCCGGGGACCCGGCGGCGGTGATGCTGCTGGTGGGCATGGGGATGGATTCGCTCTCCACCAGCGTCTCCAGCCTGCCGCGGGTGAAGTGGGTGATCCGAAGCATCACCCGGGAGCGGGCAGCGGCGCTGCTGCAGGAGGTCCTGCACTACGAGCAGCCCGGGCCCATCCGCCAGCGGCTGAATGCCGAGATCGAGGACCTTGGGCTGGGCGGCCTCATCCGGCCCGGGAAGTAGCGGCCTACGTCAGCTGGGTCAGGATGCGGAAGCCGGCCAGGTAGGTTCCCACTGCCGAGCCCAGGGTGGCCAGCAGGAAGACCATGAGGATCCGGGTAACGCGGTTGCGCCACCACCCCCGGGGGTGGGCGGCGTCGCTACGCAGGCGGGCGAAGTCGCCTACCCGGGGGCGGCGCAGCCAGGTCTCCACGGCGGCCACCACCATGCCGGCGCCGATGGTCGGATTCAGGGAGGTCAGCGGTGCGGCGACGAAGGCGGTGACCACCGTCAGCGGGTGGGCCAGGGCGATGGCCGCCCCCGCCGCGGAGAGCCCGCCGTTGATGAGCACCCAGTCGCCGACCAGCTCCCAGCCCAGGGAGTGATCCCGGGAGAAGCCCACCGCGAAGCCCACCAGCACCAGGGCCACCACGGCCCAGGGGATGAGCTTCGGCCAGCGCGACGGCCGGGGCACCTCGTCCAGCATGGCGAGCACCGGGGCCGGATCGGTGGGGGGCTCCGTGGCCAGCTCCTCTTCCAGGATCCGCCGGATCCCCTCCAGGTGGCCCGCGCCCACTACCGCCAGGATCTGCTCGTGGCCCTCCTCGAGCCCCTGGAGCAGGCGCAGGGCCATGTAGCGGTCGCGCTCGGCGATGAGCGGTTCGTGGAGCTCGGCCTGCTCGGCGGCGAATTCGCTGAAGGTGCTCTCCAGGACATCGCCCTCCTTGAGCCGCTCCAGGTCGGCCTCGTCGATCTGCTCCCGGGAGAGGAGGCTGCCGCCCAGGCCGGCCAGTAGCCCCAGCCGTCGCCACCAGGGGACGTTGCGGTAGACCCGGCGCAGGGTGGTGCCGATCTCGCGGTCGATGAGCAGCACCGGGAGGTGGTCCTCCCGGGCCCGGTTCACCGCCGCCTTCATCTCCGCCCCCGGTTCGATGCCGAGCTGCTCGGCCAGCCGCTGCTGGTAAGCGCCCAGGGCGAGGCTGGCGGCGACCATGGAGGCGCGGCCGCTGCGGATGACGTCGAAGAGGTCCATCCGCTCCAGGCTGGCCGGGTCCATGAGGCTCTGGTGGCGGCCGGGGCAAAGCTCCACGGCCACGGCGTCGTAGGCCCCGGTGGCGAGGGCGGCCTCCACGGCCTCGGTACTTACCCGGGAGACGTGGGCGGTCCCCAGCAGGGTGATCCGGCGGCCGTCGGGGAGATCGATGGTGGCGGTGGGCTGATCGCCCGGGAGAGCGGAGGCGGTATTCATGGCGCCATGATACCGACTGTGTCGCCGCTTGGCTCGGGTCGACCGGCATTGGCCCCGCATCCGTCGGGTTGAATCCGCGACCGGGCCGACCCAGGCTTGGTCTCCCTGCCGACTGGAGGATGGCCATGCGAACCATCGAGATGGCCGACGGCACCGTCTGGGACGTGGCCGTGGGCAAGGAGTCCTATTCGGGGCTGGTGCTGCTGTTTACGCCGCGGCGCGGTGCCGGGGTATGGCGACGGGCGATGCCGGAGTGGAGTACCCACCCCGAGGCCGAGGATGCCCTGCGGGCGATGGAAGAGGCGACCCTCCACGGATTCCTCCAGGAGGCCGTGGAGGCCGGTCCCGGCTGAGCCCTACTGGCTCTTCTCGACCATGTAGTCCACGGCGGCGCGGACCTCGTCGTCCGAGAGGTTGGAGTAGCCGCCCTTGGCCGGCATGACGCCGCTCTCCCCCTCGAAGCCCTCGATGGCGTGCTTGTAGAGGGTATCCACGTCCTTGGTGACGCGCTCGGACCACGCCTCCTTGTCCCCCACCTTGGGGGCACCGGCCACGCCCTGGCCGTGGCAGGAGACGCATGCCTGGTCGTAGACGCGCTTGCCGTCGGAGGCGACGGCGGTGGTAGCGGTAGCCATACCGGCAAGGGCGATGGCGGCGACGGTCACGGTCAGATTTCTCATTATATTCCCCTCACTGGTTCCGGTTTTGTCATCATCGTGCCGGGTCATCAACCCGGGGAACCCTCCGGTGGCTCGTACTGGACGGCGGTGATAGTCAGTTCCCGTTCCCCCTCCGGGGTGCGGGGTCGGACCTCGTCCCCGACCCGCTTCCCCAGGAGTGAGCGGGCGACCGGGGAATCGACGCTGATCCAGCCGCGTTCGGGGTCGATCTCGTCGGGGCCGACGATGCGCAGCCACTCGCGTCCGCCGTCCGACTCCTCCAGATCCACCCAGGCGCCGAAGTACACCCCATCAGGCTCCTGCCCCTGGCGGTGGACCACCTGTACCTCGTCCAGCCGCTTCTGCAGGTAGCGCAGCCGGCGGTCGATCTCGCGCAGCCGCTTCTTGCCGTAGATGTATTCGGCGTTCTCCGAGCGGTCTCCCAGGGCGGCGGCATCCGCCACCTGCTGGGTTACCACTGGTCTTTCGACCCGCCAGAGATGGTCGAGTTCCTCTTGCAGGGCACGGGCCCCTTCGGGGGTGATATAGGCGCTTCCGCGCCGGGGACGGCCCGCCATGGCGCGCTCTCATCACTGCTCGAGGAGGCGGGTTACCTTAGCAGCCCGATTGGGGAAGACAACCCCGTGGGGGTCGTGGACTTTCAGGCGAACAGCGCCAGCACCTCGTCCACCGGCCGGCGGTTGTTGCCCTGGCGGCTGATGGTGCGGGCCACGGGGAAGCTGTCCAGGTCGGCGCCGTGGTACTGCTCGCGGACCACCGGGGTGTCGTGGTTGGAGATGACCACCGGGACCCCGCGTGCGGCGGCGCGGCGGGCCGCCGCGGCCAGGCGGGCCTGGGCGCCGGCGGCGAAGCCCCCCGGCCCGTAGGCGGTGAAATCGGCCGTGGCGGAGAGCGGGGCGTAGGGCGGGTCGCAGTAGACGACATCCCCCGGCCGCGCGGCATCCAGCTCCGCCTCGAAGTCGCCCACGGCCAGCTCCACCTCGCGCTCCCGTGCCTGGCGGGCAAAGGCGGCCAGCTCCGCCTCGGGGAAGTAGGGGCGGGCGTGGCGGCCGAAGGGGACGTTGAAGCCGCCGCGGCGGTTGTAGCGGCAGAGGCCGTTGTAGCCGTGGCGGTTGAGATAGAGGAACAGCGCCGCCCGCGCCTCGGGATCGGCCTCGGCGTTGAAGGCCTCCCGCCGGGCGTAGTAGGTGGCGGCGTCGTTGCCGTCGGCAAACAGGGCCCGGACCTGCTCGATGAAGGCCTCGCCGCCGTCGCGTACCGCCCGGAACAGGCCGATGAGGTCGGGGTTGCTGTCCACCAGCCGGTAGGCGGGGTAGTCGGCAGCCAGGGTCACCGCGGCCGCCCCGGCGAAGGGCTCGATGAGTCGATGGCCGGCCGGCAGCCGCGGCAGGATGCGGTCCAGGAGGCGGTGCTTGTTGCCCGCCCACTTGAGGAAGGGGCGCGGATGGCGGCTCATGGCCGTTCTCCGGCGGCGTCCGGGGCCAGCTCCCGGGCGAGGACGCGGGAGCCGCGCTGGAAGTTGTAGAGGGCCCGCCGGTCCATGGGTAGCGCCTCCAGGTCGGCGGGCTCGAAGCCGCGCTCGCGGAACCAGTGGCCGGTGCGGGTGGTGAGTACCACCAGCCGCCGCAGGCCCTGGCTGCGGGCGCGCCGCAGGAGGTAGTCCAGCAGGCCGTCCCCGCGCCCCTGGGCGCGGTAGGCCGGGTCCACGGCCAGGCAGGCGATCTCCCCGATGCCGTCCCCCGGGAAGGCGTGCAGGGCGGCGGAGCCGATGATGGCGCCGTCGCGCTCCACTACCACGAAGTCGTCGATGGTGGTCTCCAGCTGCTCCCGGTCCCGGCGGACCAGGGTGCCGTCGGCCTCCAGGGGGGCGATGAGCTCCAGGATCCCGCCGACGTCGTCGATGGTCGCCGGCCGCACCCCCTCGAAGCGCTCCCGGCTCACCAGGGTGCCCACCCCGTCCCGGGTGAAGAGCTCCTCCACCAGGATGCCGTCGCGCTGCCGGTCGAGCAGGTGGACCCGGTGGACCCCGGCGCGACAGGCCGAGGCCGCCGCCGCCAGGGTCCGCCGGGCCTCACCGTCGGTCGCCTCCGCTGCGGCGGCGGCCTCCTCCACGGTGAGCTCCCGCGCCTCGGCGCCGGTCGTCCCCTCGCCGAGAAAGATGAGCTTGTCCGCCTCCAGGGCGACGGCGGTACGGGCGGCGACCTCCTCGGCGAAGAGATTGAAGACCTCGCCGGTCGGGGAGTAGCCCAGGGGGCCGAGCAGGGCCATGGCGCCGGCGTCCAGGCTGGCGGCCAGGGCGTCGGCGGCGATGCGCCGGACCTCTCCGGTATGGCGGAGATCCACGCCGTCCCGGATCCCGGCGGGCCGGGCGGTGACGAAGTTGCCGGAGACCACCCGGATGGCCATGCCGGCCATGGGCGAGTTGGCCAGGCCGGTGGAGAGCCGCGCCTCCACCTCGGTCCGCACCCGGCCGGCGGCCTCGATGACGCACTCCAGGGCGTCCGGCGGGGTGACGCGCAGGCCGTCGTGGTAGGTCGGCTCCACTCCCCGCTCGGCCAGGCGGGCCTCGATCTGGGGGCGGGCGCCGTGGACCAGGACCAGGCGCACGCCGAGGCTGTGGAGCAGGGCCAGGTCGTGGATCAGGGCCGGAAAACCGGCGCCGGCCACGGCCTCGCCGCCGAAGCAGACGACGAAGGTCCGCCCTCGGAAGGCGTTGATATACGGGGCACTGTGGCGGAAGGCCTCCACGAAGCCGGGGAGGCTCGGTGCCGACTCACCGCTCGGGGTCTCCATGGGGTCGACAGCATGCGGGGGGGCGCAGGGGGCGTCAACCGCCCGATTTGTGGCGGAAAGCGCCATCACGTAGAGTGCGTTCCCCTGTTAATACCGCAGGGGGAGCAGGGCCGTCATGCTGGAAGTGGACATCGTACGGCGGGGGCCGCTCAAGGGGATGAACCCGGTGGTCACCCTGGGGGCGGCGGCCATGATGGTCCTTACCCTGCTCATGGGGACCCTGGCCACGGAGACCCTGGCGGGGACCCTGCGCTCCATGCGCGAGGCGGTGACGCCCTTCCTCGCCTGGTACTACGTGGCGCTGGTCGCCTTCCTGCTCGCCTTCGTGATCTGGCTGGGCATGGGGCGGTACAAGAACATCCGCCTGGGCGGGGACGACGAGCGGCCGGAGTTCACCACGCTGCCGTGGCTGGCCATGCTCTTCGCCGCCGGCACCGGGGTGGGCCTGCTCTTCTGGTCCATCGCCGAACCCATCCTCCACTTCTCCGGCAATCCCTTCGTGGAGCAGGGGGCGACGCCGCAGGCGGCCATCGCCGCCATGCGGCTGACCTACTTCCACTGGGGGCTGACGGCGTGGGGGATCTTCGCCTCGGTGGCCATCGCCCTGTCCTACTTTGCCTATCGCCGCGGGCTGCCGCTGACCCTGCGCTCGGTCTTCTATCCCCTCATCGGCCACCGCATCCACGGCATCGCCGGCCACGCCGTGGACATCTTCGCGGTGGTGGCCACGGTGGTGGGCGTGGCCACCACCCTGGGGCTGGGCGCCCAGCAGATGGGGACGGGGCTGTCGGAGCTGTTCGGCTGGGAGCAGAGCCAGAAGTCCCAGCTCATCGTCATCGCGCTGGTCACCATCGCCGCCACCGCCTCGGTGGCCTCCGGCGTGCGGCGCGGGGTACGGCGGCTGTCCGAGCTCAATATCTGGCTCTCCCTGGTGCTGCTGGCCTTCTTCGTGATCTTCGGTCCCACCTGGACGCTGTTCGGCTATCTCTTCCAGTCCACCGGGGAGTACCTGCAGAACTTCCTGGCCCACTCCTTCTGGACCGGCGTGGACGACCACGATGACTGGCACGCCCAGTGGACGGTCTTCTACTGGGGGTGGTGGCTGGCCTGGTCCCCCTTCGTGGGGATGTTCATCGCCCGGATCTCCCGGGGACGGACGCTGCGCGAGTTCGTCTTCGGCGTCCTGCTCATGCCGACCATCTTCAACTTCGTCTACATCGCCGCCCTGGGGGGGACCGCCATCGAGATGGAGCTGGCCGGGAAGAACGGGATCGCGACCGCCGTGCAGCAGGACGTCACCGTGGCCCTCTACCGGACCCTGGAGGTCCTGGCGCCGCTGGAGTGGCTGGGCGTGGCCGCCTCGGCGGTGGCGACGCTGCTCATCGCCGTCTACTTCATCACCTCGGCGGACTCCGGGACGCTGGTCATCAACACCATCATGTCCAGCGGGAATCCCCATCCGCCCATGGTCCACCGGGTGATCTGGGGCCTTGCCATCGGCTTTCTCACGGCGGTTCTGGTAGTCGCCGGCGGGGTGGCGACGCTGCAGGACGCGGTCATCGCAGCCGCCCTGCCCTTCTCCTTCGTGCTCATCGTCATGACCTGGGGGACGGTCCAGGGGCTGCGCGAGGAGCGGGTGGCGCCCCGGCCCGGCCGCAAGCAGCGGCTCTCCGCCGAGCCCTGGACGGGTGCGGATACCGACGCGGAGCTCTAGGGGCTACAGCCCGATCCCGAGCCCGATGCCGAAGTGCCAGCTGCTCCCCGGGGAGCGTCCCCCTTCACCCCAGAGGTGGAGGGCCTCCACGGCCAGCTGCGGATAGCGGTACTCCGCCTCGCCGATCCGGCCCTCCTCGAAACCGCTCAGCTGTCCCAGGACCAGGATCTGCCGCCCCGGGCGATATTCCGCCGGATCCCGGAATTCCGTGCTGACGGCCAGGAAACGGCCGCGGGGTTCGGTATCCGAACGGGGGTGGCCGGCGTCATCCAGGGGCAGCGCCAGGATCTCCAGGACCGAGGTCCCGTCCGCCCGATTGTCGATGCCGAGCAGCAGACCGCCCCACAGGAAGGACTGCCCCACGGCCTCCGCGGTCACCGCCGTGGGCGCCGGCTCGCGCTGGGCATCCCCGGTCTCGAACGGGGGTGTGGCGCAGCCGACCAGGAGACCGGCCAGCAGGACTACCAGCAGGGGTAGCGGCGATGGGGCCAGGGTCGGTGGTAGTAGGGGTCGTACCAGGGATCGTACCAAGGGTCGCACCATATGGGTTCGGGCCGCTGGACGCGGGCGGGCCACAGGTAGTGGTGGTCCGCCGCCATCAGCGGGTAGTCGTAGGTATAGTCACCGATCCGGCCCTGAACGCTGCCGTCCACCCGGCCGACCAGGGTGATGGTACGGCCGACGGTGAAGACGGCCGGGTCCGCCACGCCGGGGAGCTCGGCCAGGAAGCGGCCGGGGCTCGGTTCATTCGCCCGCGGCCGGCCGCCGCCCTCCAGCGGGTAGGCGAGGACCTCCAGGCGGGCCCCCTCGCTCCGGTTCTCCACGCTCAGCAGGGTGCCTCCCCAGCGGACCCGTTCGCCGTCGTGCCGCTCGGGGTCCGTGCGCACCTCCTCCACCGACGGGGCCGCCGGGAGCGGCTGGCGGATGGGCTCCGGGATGGTGGAGGCGCAACCGGCCATCAGCAGGGCGGCCAGACCCGGCAGCAGCCATCTCGTTGTCCGGGCCCGGGTCGGCACGGGGACGCCCTCCTGATTGCGGTTCCTCCTCAATAAAAGGCGGCCCCGGCGATGGCGTCAAGCTCGCGCGGCAGGTCTAGTCCTCTTTGCGGCAGATATAGACCAGCGCTGGCGGAATGTTGAACAGCACCAGGCGGCGGGCGATGTCGCCGTAGACGGAGTCGAGATAGGGCTGGAGCTGGCGAGTGTACTGGAAGGCGACAAAGATACCCCCGGGCCGCAGGGCATCGTGAATGGCGGTAATGAGCCCCGCCTGCTGATTGCGCGGGAAGTTGGCGAAGGGCAGCCCGGAGATGACGCAGTCGGCATCCTCCAGGCCACGATGCTCCAGGGCGGCGTGCATGTGGAAGGCGTCACTCTCCAGCAGGACATCCGGATAGCGCCGTTCCAGCTCCGCCCGCATCTGCGGCTCGCTCTCGAAGGCGATGAAGGTGGAGTCCGAGCGGCGGCGCCCCTCGATGGCCCGGGTGATCACCCCGGTGCCGGCGCCGAGCTCCACGATGGTCTCCGTCCGCGCCCAGTCCACGGGCGACAGCATGGCCGAGACCAGCATCCGCGAGCTGGGGATGATGCTCCCCACGGTGGCCGGGGAGTCCAGGAACTTCTTGAGAAAGCGGGCGGAACTCTGCATGGGGTAATGAGACGGTGGCCGAGGGAACGACAATGGCTGGATTCTACGCCTGCATGAGGGGGTTTGTCTTGTTCCGGAATGTGAACGGATGCTCGGAATCGTGGTGCTCCGGGGGGAGTCGGGGTGCGAGATGGTAACGCACTTCACCGGATCCTCGGTCTGGGCTAGGCTAGTTCGCTTGACCAGTAACGCCGACCCGTCTCGAGAAGAGGAGACCCATGCCCGACTACCGCTCCTGGACTACCACTCATGGCCGCAACATGGCCGGTGCCCGCGCCCTGTGGCGGGCCACGGGGATGAACGACGGCGATTTCGACAAGCCCATCATCGCCGTCGCCAACTCCTTCACCCAGTTCGTGCCCGGCCACGTCCATCTCAAGGACCTGGGCCAGATGGTCGCCCGGGAGATCGAGGCGGCCGGCGGCGTGGCCAAGGAGTTCGACACCATCGCCGTGGATGACGGCATCGCCATGGGCCACGGCGGGATGCTCTACTCCCTGCCCTCCCGGGAGATCATCGCCGACTCCGTGGAGTACATGGTCAACGCCCACTGCGCCGATGCCCTGGTCTGCATCTCCAACTGCGACAAGATCACCCCCGGGATGCTCAACGCCGCCATGCGGCTGAACATCCCGACGATCTTCGTCTCTGGTGGTCCCATGGAGTCGGGCAAGGCGGTCATCGATGGCCAGGAGGTCCACCTGGACCTGGTGGACGCCATGGTCTCGGCGGCCAATCCCGACCAGTCCGACGAGGACGTGAATATCATGGAGCGCTCCGCCTGCCCCACCTGCGGCTCCTGCTCCGGGATGTTCACCGCCAACTCCATGAACTGCCTCACCGAGGCGCTGGGGCTGGCGCTGCCGGGCAACGGCTCCACCCTGGCGACTCACGCTGACCGCCGGGAGCTCTTCCTGCGCGCCGGGCGGACCATCGTGGACATGGCCCGGCGCTACTACGAGGGCGAGGACACCTCGGTGCTGCCGCGCTCGGTGGCGCCCTTCGAGGCCTTCGAGAACGCCATGAGCCTGGACATCGCCATGGGCGGTTCCACCAATACCATCCTCCACCTGCTGGCGGCGGCCCAGGAGGGGGAGGTCCCCTTCACCATGGCCGACATCGACCGCCTCTCCCGCCGGGTGCCCAACCTCTGCAAGGTGGCCCCGGCCACCCAGCAGTACCACATGGAGGATGTCCACCGCGCCGGCGGCGTCTACGGGATCCTGGGGGAGCTGGAGCGCGGCGGCCTGCTCCACGCCGACGTGCCCACCGTGCATACGCCGACCCTGGGCGAGGCGCTGGCGCAGTGGGATGTCCGGCGGACCGACGACGAGGCCGTGGCGCAGTTCTACCGGGCCGGCCCCGGCAACGTCCGCACCCAGGAGGCCTTCAGCCAGGAGCGGCGCTGGCCAGCGCTGGATACCGACCGCAGCGGGGGCTGCATCCGCGACATCGCCCACGCCTACTCCACCGACGGCGGCCTGGCCGTGCTGGAGGGCAATCTCGCCCCCAGTGGCTGCGTGGTGAAGACCGCCGGCGTGGACGAGTCCATCCTCGCCTTCACCGGACCGGCCCGCGTCTTCGAGAGCCAGGATGCGGCGGTGGAGGCCATCCTGGGGGACGCCATCCGGCCCGGGGACGTGGTCATCATCCGCTACGAGGGGCCGCGCGGCGGGCCGGGGATGCAGGAGATGCTGTATCCCACCTCCTATCTCAAGTCCAAGGGGCTGGGCAAGGACTGCGCACTCATCACCGACGGCCGTTTCTCCGGCGGGACCTCGGGGCTGTCCATCGGCCACGTTTCGCCGGAGGCCGCCGAGGGCGGCGCCATCGGTCTGGTGGAGGAGGGCGACACCATCGCCATCGACATCCCCGCCCGGTCCATCCATATTCAGGTGGAGGAGGCCGAGCTGGCGCGGCGCCGTGAGGCGATGAATGCCCGGGGCGAGGCGGCGTGGCTGCCCGCGGAGCGCCAGCGGCCGGTGAGCCAGGCCCTGCGCGCCTACGCGGCGCTGACCACCTCCGCCGATCGCGGCGCGGTGCGGGACGTGGGGCAGCTCAAGCGGCTCTACGGCTGAGGGAGCCGTTACGCGGGCCCTTCCGTGCCGGGTTCCGTTCTCGAGGTTCCCCGGTGCACGGGAACCTCGAGAGCAGGCCGCCGGCCCGATAGGCGGGTCGGTGCTTGCTCGGCAAGCTCCTGCACGGGTATATTAAGCGGGTTTAAGTCTCCAAAGACATATTTATTGTGGGGGATTCCATGAAGAAGTACTTCTCTTTCGAGAACGGGGCCATGACCTTCACCGTGGCGCTCATCGTTTTCTCCTGGCTGAGCTTCCTGTCGGTGATCCTGTTCGGCGAGTTCTCCGGCCGCTACTGACCTCCGGTCTGCCCCGACAGGGGCGCGCCGCACTATTGATCGCGGTCAATGGCGCTCCCGGCCACTGGATCTAGGGTGTGATCGAACCCTGATCCAGAGGAGGGAACGCCATGAAGTCTATCTTTTCCTTCCAGAACCTCCCGGTGCCCATCATCATCGGACTGGTGGCCCTGGGGTGGCTGAGCTTCTTCTCGGTGGTCCTCTTCGGTAGCGTCTCCTAGGCCCGCCCGGGAGAAGCCGGCGAAGAAAAAGGGGTCGTGCCCGCAGGCACGACCCCTTTTCTCGTCCGGCCCTCCGGGCCTTCGAACCGGTCAGGTTCTCAGGCCGCCAGCACGTCCAGCGAACCCCGGAGCTTGCCCATGGCCGCCTTCTCCAGCTGGCGGATCCGCTCGGCGGAGACGCCGTACTCGTCGGCCAGGGTCTGCAGGGTGGCCTTGTCCTCGGCCAGCCAGCGCCGCTGGAGGATGTCCCGGCTGCGGGCATCCAGCTCCGCCAGGGCCTCCCGGATCCGCTCGGTCTGGAAGGCCTCGCTCTCGGCCTCTTCCACCCGCCGGGCCGGGTCCTCGGAGTTGTCCTGGAGGTAGCCCACCGGGGCCGGTGGGGTGTAGCCCTCGTCGTCGTCGACGCCGGAGTAGTCGAAGGGGGTATCGTGGTTGGCCAGGCGCGACTCCATCTCCAGCACTGCCTCGGTGCTCACCCCCAGGTCGTCGGCCACCGACTCCACCTCCTCGCGGGTAAACCAGCCCAGCCGCTTCTTGGCATTGCGCAGGTTGAAGAAGAGCTTGCGCTGGGCCTTGGTGGTGGCGACCTTGACGATCCGCCAGTTGCGCAGGATGTACTCGTGCATCTCGGCGCGCACCCAGTGGACGGCGAAGGAGACCAGGCGCACGCCGATGCCGGGGTCGAAGCGCTTCACCGCCTTCATCAGGCCGATGTTGCCCTCCTGGATGAGGTCCGCCTGGGGCAGGCCGTAGCCGTTGTAGCCCCGGGCGATGCGCACCACGAAACGCAGATGGGAGAGAACGAGCTGCCGCGCCGCCTCCAGGTCGTCCTCGTCCCGGTACCGCCGGGCGAGGTTGTACTCCTCGTCGGCGGTGAGCATGGGCACGGCATTCACCGCGCGGGTGTACGCCTCCAGACTGCCCGTGGGAATCGCGGTCTGCAGGGCCTTGTCGGGCATGGTCATGCAGTCCTCCCTCTCAGTGTTGTATATGCACTTATCCGTCATGGTCCGTATGACCGACCGTGTTCGGTTGAGTTCCCTTGATATTAGCAGAGCGTAGTTCAGAGTGCTAAAGATGCCAGGGGGATCGGGCGGGGCCGGGCAAAAGGGACTCAGCGCGGGGCGGTGGCGCGCAGATGGCGGCCCACCTCGAACCAGGCGCCGGCCAGCCCCAGCCCCACCCCCAGGCCCACCGTGGCCCCGGCGATGTCGGCTGGGAGCCAGCCCAGGGTGAAGCCGCTGTCGTAGAGGGCGGTGAGTCGGTCCACCGGCTCGCGCAGCAGCATCAGGCCGGTGTTGACCAGGACCACGGCCAGCACGCCGCCGAAGAGGCCGTACCAGAGCCCCATGTAGAGGAAGGGGCGGCGGATGAAGGCATCGGTGGCGCCGATGAGCTGGGTGATGGCGATCTCCTCCCGCCGGCTGGCGATGGCCAGGCGGATGGTATTGCCGATGATGAGCAGGACCCCGGCGCCCAGGAGGCCGAAGAGCAGCAGCGCCAGCCGTTCGCCGGTGGCCAGCAGCGCCTGCAGCCGCTCCAGCCAGGCGCGGTCCAGCCGTACCCGGTCGACGCCGTCCAGGTCGGCCAGTGCCTCGCCCAGCGTCGCGATGGCCTCCGGGGAGCCGGCGGCGGGCTGGACCACCAGCGTGTGGGGGAGGGGGTTCTCCTCCAGGCTGTCCAGGACCGTGTCCAGGCCGGACTGTTCGCGGAACCGCTCCAGCGCCTCGTCCCGGGGGATGAGGCGCACGGCGATGACATCCTCCCGGCCCTCCATGCGGCCCATCAGCTCCCGGGCCTCCTCCCGGTCGCGATCGAGCCCCATGAAGACCGAGATCCGGGAGGCCTCCCGGTCCCAGCCGGCGGCGACATCGGTGGCGGTCTCCACCAGGGTCTGCAGCGCCGCTGGCAGGGCCAGGGCGATGGCGATGACCGCCGCCGTGAGCAGCGACGAGAGGGGCGCGGCCACCAGCCGCCGGAGGCTGTCCGCCGCCTCGTCCCGGTGGCGATCCAGCCGGCCGCGCAGCGCCTCCCGCGGCAGGCCCCGGGAGGCACCCCGGTTGGGACTGGCCCGGCTCATGCCGGCATCTCCGCCCGTTCCCCGGTGAGCCGGCCCTCGTGCAGGCTCAGTGTCCGCCGGCCCAGCCGGCCGATGAGGTCCAGGTCGTGGGTGGCGACGAGGGTGGCCACGCCCACCTGGTTGAACTGCTCGAACAGTCCCATGATCTCTCGAGAGAGCGCCGGGTCGAGGTTACCGGTGGGCTCGTCGGCCAGGAGCAGGTCGGGCTTGTTCACCACCGCCCGGGCGATGCCCACGCGCTGGGCCTCGCCGCCGGAGAGCGTGATGGGGTAGCGCCGCTCCTTGTCCAGCAGGCCCACCATGTCCAGGGCGGCGCGCACGCGGCGGCCCACCTCCTGGTGGCGGAAGCCGGCGATGACCAGCGGCAGGGCGACGTTGGTGTAGACGTCGCGGTCGAAGAGCAGCCGGTGGTCCTGGAAGATCACCCCCACCCGCCGGCGCAGGTAGGGGATCTGGCGCCGCCGGATCTTGGTGACGTTGCGCCCGGCCACGAACATCTGCCCCTGAGAGGGGCGCTCCATGAGCGCGATGAGCTTGAGCAGGGTCGACTTGCCGGCGCCGGAGTGGCCGGTGAGGAAGGCCATCTCCCCGGCCTCCAGGGTCAGGTTGATGTCGCGCAGCGCCTCGTGCCCCTCGGGGTAGCGCTTGAAGACGTGCTGGAGCTCGACGACGGCCACGCCACCTACTCCCCGAAGAGGGCGTCGACGAACTCCGCCGCATCGAAGGGGCGCAGGTCCTCCGCCGACTCGCCCACGCCGATGAAGCGGATGGCGACCCCCTCCAGCTCCGCCGCCAGGGCGAAGAGGACGCCGCCCCGGGCGGTGCCGTCGAGCTTGGTCACCGTCAGCCCGGTGAGCGGGACCGCCTGATTGAACTGACTCGCCTGGGAGAGGGCGTTCTGGCCGGTGCCGCCGTCGAGGACCAGCATGGTCTCGTGGGGCGCATCGGGGATCTGCTTGGCGATGACCCGGCGGACCTTGGCCAGCTCCTCCATGAGGTTGCCCTGGGTGTGCAGGCGGCCGGCGGTGTCGATGATGACCACGTCGGCCCCCCGGGCGCGGCCGGCCTCCACGGCGTCGTGGGCCACGGCGCCCGGGTCGCCCCCCTCGGGCCCCCGGATCACCGGCACGCCGGTGCGCTCGCCCCACTCCTGGAGCTGCTCGGCGGCGGCGGCGCGGAAGGTGTCCGCGGCGCCCAGGACGACCTCGCGCCCCTCGGCGCGGTAGCGCTGGGCCAGCTTGCCGATGGTGGTGGTCTTGCCGGTCCCGTTGACCCCCACCATGAGGATGACGAAGGGCCCTTCCTGGTCCTCGGGGAGGGTCAGCGGCCGGGCGGCCGGGGCCAGCAGGCCGGTGAGTTCCTCCCGCAGCGCGCCCACCAGCGCCTGCGGGTCGGTGAGCTCCTTGCGCGAGACCCGCCGGGTGAGGTCGTCGATGATCCGCTGGGTGGCGGTGACGCCGACATCGGCGGTGAGCAGCTGGGTCTCCAGCTCCTCCAGGAGCTCGTCGTCGATCTCCTTGCGCCCCAGGACCAGGGCCCCCAGCCCCTCGGAGAGGGTGGAGCGGGTTTTCGCCAGGCGCTCGCGCAGGCGGCCGAAGAGGCCCCTCTTCCTGCCGGAATCCTCCGCCTCATCGGCGGGCGCCGGTGCCGGTTCCGGCGCGGGAGCCGGTTCGGGCGCCGCGGTGGCGGGCTCTCCAAACGCTTCCGGGACCGCCTGGTCGGGAGTTTCCGTCCCCGGCGCCTCCTCCGGAGCCTCTTCAGGCTGATCTGCTTCCGGGGTCTCCGGCTCGGACCCCTTCCCCTTGCGCTTTCGGAAACCGAACATGGCTCGTATGGTCACATGGTTGGGATGGCCGACGGCGTCGCCGTCACGGGCCATCATCCTAGCACTTGCCGCGCGGCGGGGATAACGCGCCGCGCGCGGAGGGACGACATGCACAGGAACATACTCTCGAGGGGGGCGCTGGCCGGGCTCCTGGCCGGCCTGCTGGCGGTGCTGACCGCCGCCCCCGCCCTGGCCGAGGTCCATACCAGGGACCTGGACAACGGCATGACCGTGCTGGTGGAGACTGACCGCCGGGCGCCCACCTTGGTCTCCCAGGTCTGGTACGGGGTGGGGTCGAGCTATGAGCACGGCGGCATTACCGGGGTGAGCCACATCCTGGAGCACATGATGTTCAAGGGGACCGAGGAGGTGGGACCCGGCGAGTTCTCCCGCATCATCAAGCGGCTGGGCGGCCGGGAGAACGCCTTCACTGGCCGCGACTACACCGCCTATTTCGAGCAGCTCGCCGCCGATGAACTCGACCGCGCCCTGGAGCTGGAGGCGGACCGCATGGTCAACCTGCGCATGGACCCGGAGGAGTTCGCCAGCGAGCGCGACGTGGTCATGGAGGAGCGGCGCCTGCGCACCGAGGACCAGCCCGGTGCACGGCTGCGCGAGGCCTTCAACGCCGCCGCCTGGCACGCCGCCCCCTACGGCCAGCCCATCATCGGCTGGATGGACGACCTGGACAACATGGAGCTGGACGACCTTCAGGGCTGGTACGAGCGCTTCTATACGCCCGCCAACGCCACCCTGGTGGTGGTGGGCGACGTGGAGCCGGAGGCCGTCTTCGACGCCGCCCGGCGCCACTTCGGCGGCCTGGAGGGGGGCGAGGAGCCCGCCATCAAGCCGCGGCGGGAGCCGGAACAGACCGGCCCGCGGGAGGTGGTGGTCCGGGTGCCGGCGCGGGTGCCCCAGGTCCGCCTGGGCTACAAGGTCCCGGCCCTGAAGACCGCCGGGGAGGCGCCGGACGCCTACGCCCTGGAGGTGGCCGCCGGGCTGCTGGCCGGCGGGGACAGCGCCCGCCTGCCGCGGCGGCTGGTGCGCGAGCGCGAGATCGCCGCCTCCGCCTCTGCCAGCTACGGCCTCTACGACCGCATGGACACCCTGTTCACCCTCACGGGAACACCCTCCGGCGATACCGAGCCCCGGGACCTGGTAAAGTCCCTGCGTGAGGAGGCCCGCGCCCTGGCCGACGGGGAGATCGATGCCGACGAACTGGAACGGGTAAAGGCCCAGGTGGTCGCCTCCGAGGTCTTCGAGCGCGACTCCCAGTTCTACAAGGCCATGCGCCGGGGGCTCACCGAGACCGTCGGCCTCGGCTGGGAGGTGGTGGACGAGTACGCCGACCGGGTGGAGGCGGTCACCGCCGAGGATGTCCGCCGGGTCGCCGAGGAATACTTCCGCGAGGACCGGCTCACCGTCGCCATCCTGGATCCCGAAGAGAGCGGCCCCGTGCCGCAGCAGCAGCCGTCCGCCGGAGGGATGACCCATGGCAACTAGCCGACTCATCACGGCGGCCCTGGCCGCCATCGCCGGCCTGGCCAGCGGCCTCGCCGCCGCCCAGCCCGAGATCCACCACTGGGAGACCGACAGCGGCGCGGGCGTCTACTACGTCCACGCCCCGGAGCTGCCCATGGTCGACCTCCAGGTCACCTTCGCGGCCGGCAGCGCCCGGGATGGCGACCAGCCCGGTCTGGCCACCCTCACCGCCGGTCTCCTGGAGAGCGGAGCCGGCGATCGGGGCGAGGAGGCCATGGCCCGGGATCTGGCCGCGGTGGGGGCCGAACTCTCTACCTCCGCGGATCGCGACCGGGCCTCGGTGCATCTGCGTTCCCTGAGCGATTCCGAACGGCTGGATCCGGCCCTGGCCATCCTTGCCGACGCGGTGGGAGAGCCGAACTTCCCGGAGAATGCCTTCGAGCGCGAGCGCCAGCGCATGCTGGTGGGCCTGCGGCAGGCGAAGCAGGATCCCGGGCAGGTGGCCGATCGCGCCTTCCATCGGGCCGTCTACGGTGACCATCCCTATGCCCACCATCCGAAGGGCACTGTGGAATCGGTGGAGGGGCTGGCGCGCAGCGACGTCATGGCATTCCACGACCGCTACTACACCGCGGCCAACGCCGACGTCGCCATCGTCGGCGACGTTGACCGGGAACGGGCCGAGGAACTGGCCGAGGCCGCGGTGGCCCGTCTGCCGGACGGCGAGGCTGCTCCCTCCCTGCCGGAGGTCCCCGAAATGTCGGGGAGCGAGGAGGTCCACGAGGACTTCCCCTCCGCCCAGACGCACCTGCTCATCGGCCAGCCCGGCATGCGCCGGGGGGACCCCGACTACTGGCCGCTGCTGGTGGGCAACCACGTCCTGGGCGGTTCCGGTTTCGGCTCCCGGATCATGGAGGCGGTGCGCGAGGAGCGGGGGCTGGCCTACAGCGCCTATAGCTACTTCCAGCCCCTGGCACGGCGCGGGCCCTTCACCATCGGCCTGCAGACGGCCAACGCCAACGCCGCCGAGGCCGAGGAGCTGGTGCACGATCTGCTCGCCGACTTCGTCGACGAGGGGCCTACCGAGGAGGAGCTGGAGGCCGCCAAGGCCAATCTGGTGGGGAGCTTCCCCCTGCGCATCGACACCAATTCCGACCTGCTGGGCTATCTGGCCATGATCGGCTTCCACGACTTGCCCACCGACTACCTCGAGCGCTTCCGCGAGCGGGTGGAATCGGTCACCGCCGAGGAGATCCGGGACGCCTTCCGCCGTCGGGTGGACCCGGACCGCCTGGTTACCGTCACCGTGGGCGGGGATGAGTAGGGGCGGGATCCGGATCATCGGCGGCCGTTGGCGCGGTCGCCGGCTGGCCGTGCCGCCGGGCAAGGGGCTGCGGCCCACCCCCGACCGGGTCCGGGAGACGCTGTTCAACTGGCTCTCGCCCCGCCTCACCGGGGCGCGCTGTCTGGATCTATTCGCCGGTAGCGGTGCCCTGGGGCTGGAGGCCCTCTCCCGAGGGGCGGCGGAGACCGTTCTGGTGGAACGGGCCGCCCCGGTGGCTCGCCATCTACGGGAGCAGGTGGCCGCTCTGGAGGCGGAGGGGGCGATCGTCGTCCAGTCCGATGCCCGGCGCTTCCTGGAGGGCGAGGTCGCGGCGGCCGGCGGCCCCTTCGACATCGTCTTCCTGGACCCCCCCTTCGACAGCGACCTCCTGGACCCAGCCATGGCCGCCCTGGAGGCCGGCGGCTGGCTGGCCGAGGGGGCGGCCATCCACGTGGAGAGCCCGTCCGCTGGCGCCGAGCCGGCCTGGCCCGAGGGCTGGCAGCCCCATCGCGGGCACGTCCACGGGGAGGTGCGGTATGATCTTCTGCTCCGCGGGGGCGAGACCTCGTAATACCCCGGGCATCCCCCGGCCAGAACCAGGAGCACACCATGCCGGTTACCGCCGTCTACCCCGGCACCTTCGACCCCATCACCAACGGCCACGCGGAGCTCATCGGCCGCGCCGCCCGGCTCTTCGACCGGGTCATCGTCGCCGTGGCCGCCAATCCGGGGAAGCATCCCCTGTTCGACCACGCCGAACGCATCGGCCTGGCCGAGCGGGTCCTGGCCGACCTCCCCGGCGTGGAGGTCCACGGCTTCGACAACCTCCTGGTGGACTACGTCCACCAGTGCCAGGCCCAGGTGGTGGTCCGCGGCCTGCGCGCGGTCTCCGACTTCGAGTACGAGTTCCAGCTCGCCAGCATGAATCGCCAGCTCGCCCCGGAGGTGGAGACGGTCTTCCTCACCCCCTCCGAACGGAACACCTTCCTATCCGCCACCCTGCTGCGCGAGATCGCCACCCTGGGCGGGGATGTCAGCCCCTTTGTCCACACGGAGGTCGTGGCTGCACTGCGCGAACGTTTGGGCTAGCATTCGGCGGCGTATCCAGTCAGCCGGCGCGCCGCGCCGAGGAGAAACGGCATGTCCCTGCTCATTACCGACGAGTGCATCAACTGCGACGTTTGCGAGCCCGAGTGCCCCAACGGTGCCATCTCCATGGGCGACGAGATCTACATCATCGACCCGGAGCTGTGCACCGAGTGCGTGGGCCACTTCGACGAGCCCCAGTGCATCGAGGTCTGCCCGGTGGACTGCATCGTGGTGGATCCGGATAACCAGGAGAGCCGGGACCAGCTCCAGGCCAAGTACGAACGGCTGACCGCCTGATGCGGGGCCCGGTCCGCGCCCTGGCCGGCGTCGTGCTGGCCGTGGCCGCCCCGGCGGCGACGGCGGGGGGCACGGCGGCCGTCGCCTCGGCCCACCCGGCGGCCACCGAGGCCGCCTTCGAGGTCCTGGAGGCCGGGGGCAACGCCTTCGACGCCGCGGTGGCCGCCAGCGCCGCCCTGGGCGTGGCCGAGCCCTACAGCTCGGGGATCGGCGGCGGCGGCTTCTGGCTCCTGGACCCCGCCGAGGGCGAGGCGGTGATGGTCGATGGTCGGGAGACCGCGCCGTCCGAAGCGACGGCCACCATGTACCAGGACGAGGCGGGGGAGCTCGTCGAGGGCGCCTCCATGAACGGTCCCCTGGCCGCCGGGGTCCCCGGCGCGCCGGCCGCCTGGGACCACATCGCCAGCGAGTACGGCGCGCTGCCCCTGGCGCGCAGCCTGGAGCCGGCCATCCGGACGGCCCGAGAGGGCTTCGAGGTCACCCCCCACTACCGCCGCATGGCCGGCTTCCGCCAGGAGGTGATCCAGCGCTGGTCGGCGGGGGCGGAGACCTTCCTGGCGGACGGCGAGGTCCCGGCGGAGGGGACGCTCATCCGTCAGCCGGAGCTGGCGGAGACCCTCGAGCGGCTGGCCGAGGAGGGGCGGGACGGCTTCTACCGCGGCCCGGTGGCCGCCGCCCTGGTCGAGGGCGCACGGGCCGCCGGCGGGATCTGGAACGAGGCCGACCTGGCCGACTACGAAGTGGTCGAGCGCGAGCCGGTGACCCTGGAGGTGGACGGCTGGCGGATCCACGCCGCCTCCCTGCCCTCCTCCGGCGGAATCGTCCTGGGGGAGACCTTCAACATTCTGGAGGGCTACGCCCCGGAGCGCGGCAGTACCGAGGCCGTCCACCTCACCGTGGAGGCCCTGCGCCGCGCCTACCGCGACCGCAACGCCCACCTGGGCGATCCCGACTTTGTGGAGCCGCCGGCCCACCTGCTGGACCCGGCCTACGCCGCCGGTCTGCGTACCGGGATCCGGCGCGACCGCGCCACCCCGAGCGAGGCGCTGGCACCGGTCCCGGCGGCGGCGGGCGGCCACCACACCAGCCACCTCTCCATCGTGGATGGCGACGGCAACCGCGTTTCGGCGACGCTCTCCATCAACTACCCCTTCGGCAGCGGCTTCGTCGCGCCGGGGACCGGCGTGGTCCTCAACAACGAGATGGACGACTTCGCCGCCAAGCCCGGCGAACCCAACGCCTACGGCCTGGTCCAGGGCGAGGCCAACGCCATCGAGCCCGGCAAGCGGCCGCTCTCCAGCATGACCCCGGTGATGATGGAAAGCGGCGACGACTTCGCTGTCCTCGGCAGCCCCGGTGGCAGCCGGATCATCACCCAGGTCCTGCTCGGCGCCCGGTCGGTGATGGCCGGGGACGGCGCCGGCGCCGTGGTGGAGCGGCCTCGCTACCACCACCAGTACCTGCCCGATGTGGTGGAGTACGAGCCCGACGCCCTGGACACGGAGACCCGCCGGGCGCTGGAGGAACGGGGCCACGAGCTGGAAGAGGACGATACCTGGGGCAACATGCAGGCCATCACCGGCGGCCCTGGCGGGCTGGAGGCGGCCAGTGACCCCCGCGGCGAGGGCATGGCGGCCGTCCGTCCCGTAGCAGCCCCGTGATCGGGGGATTGCGCGGTTCCCGGTAGCGGTAGCCCCGCCGTGCGCCTCAGCCCCCGACGGCCTGCAGGCTGGGTGCCGTGGCCACCCCCGCCAGCCAGGCGTCCACCAGGGGCTCGGCCTCCGCCGCCAGGTCGAAGGCCTGCGGGTCCAGGAGCCAGTCGGAGAGCAGGCCGGTGATGCTGGCGTGGAGGCCGATGGCCGCGCGCGCCGTATCCAGGCCCGCCGGGAGCTGGTCCCGGGCCACGGCGTTGTCCAGCAGCCGGCGGGTGCACTCCCGGCCGCTCTCGTTGATCTGCTGCTGACGCTCCACCAGGCTCCCCACCTCCGGTACCCGCTCGCACTTGTGGAAGAGGATCTCCAGCACCCGTCGCTGGTGTTCGTCGCCGGCGGTCTCCATGAGGATCCGCACCAGCAGGTGGCGCAGGCTGCCCAGGGGGTCGGGCTCCTCGGGGCTGGCGGCCTCGGCGGCCAGGGCCTCGATGGGCAGGTGGACCCGCTCGTGCATGCGGTTGAAGAGGTCGCCCTTGTTGCGGAAGTGGCCGTAGATGGCCCCGCGAGTTACCCCGGCGGCGGTGGCGATGTCGTGGAGGGTGGTGGCGGCGACCCCCTTGTCGCAGAAGACCGCCTCGGCGGCATCCAGGATGCGGCGGGCCGTCTCCTCGGCCTCTTCCCGGCTCTTGCGCGCCATGGCGGCCTCCCCTGCTGAATTCTCGCCTGTTGTCCGGGAACGACGCCCCCGGCGGCTGGTCGGAAGGGACGTCCCCGTCGGGGTTTTAATATACATGCGTGCATGTATAATTTCATCTTAACCATCCGGTCAGGAAGGAACGCCCATGCGCCTCACCCCCGCCCGCCTCGCCGCGACCACCGGCCTGCTGCTGACCCTGGTCCTGCCCACCGGCCATGCCCAGCAGGAGGGGGATCAGCCGCCACCGGAGGTGGGCGTGGTGGAGCTGGAGACGCGGGACGTGGAGCGGGTGACCGAACTCCCCGGCCGCACCGCCGCCTACCAGGTGGCCGATATCCGGCCCCAGGTGACCGGGGTTCTGCGGGAGCGGCGCTTCGAGGCCGGCGAGCAGGTGGAGAAGGGCCAGACCCTCTACGAGATCGACCCCCGCCGCTACCGGGCCGCCGTCCAGCGGGCCGAGGCGGCGCTGCTGCAGGCGCAGGCGCGCCTGGAGAACCTCCGCCGCAAGGAGGAGCGCTACGCCGACCTGGTGGCCGAGGACTCGGTGAGCCAGCAGGAGTACGATGACGTCCGCGCCAACCTCGAAGAGCAGGAGGCGGCGGTGCAGGTGACCCGGGCGGAGCTGGCCACCGCCCGTCTCGACCGGGAGTACGCCAGTATCGACGCCCCCATCCGGGGCCGGGTAAGCCAGCCCTTCATCACCGTGGGCGAACTGGTCACCGCCAACCAGTCCGAGGCGCTGACCCGAGTGACGCGGCTGGACCCCATCTACGTGGACATCCAGCGCGGGGCCAAGGAGGTCCTGCGCCTGCAGCGCGCCCATCGGCGCGGGGAGCTGGAGACCGGTGAGGACGGCCAGCCCCGGGTGGAGGTGACCCTGCCCGACGGCTCGGAGCACGACCACGCTGGCCGGCTCTCCTTTACCGGCGTCAACGTGGACGAGGGCACCGGCACGGTGACCCTGCGTGCCACCGTCCCCAACCCCGACGGCACGCTGCTGCCGGGGATGTTCGTCCGCACCCGGATCAGCGAGGGGACCGAGGCCGATACCCTGCTGGTCCCGCAGCAGGGGGTGACCCGCAACCGCCAGGGTCAGCCCACGGCGCTGGTGGTCAATGATGATGACGAGGTGGAGCGTCGCGTGCTGGAGGTGGACCGTACCCACGACTCCTTCTGGGTGGTGACCTCCGGCCTGGCCGCCGGGGATCGGGTGATGGTCTCCGGCCTGGAGAAGGCCGGCCCCGGGGACGAGGTGAAGCCGGTGGCGGCGGACATCCCCAACGACCCGGCGGCCGGCGACGCGGAGGAAGGCGAGGCCGAGGGCGGCGCCAATGGTTGATTTCTTCTTCAAGCGCCCGGTCTTCGCCTGGGTCCTGGCCATCGCCACCATGCTCACCGGGGTGCTGGCCATGCAGACCCTGCCGGTGGAGCGCTACCCTACGGTGGCCCCGCCGGCGGTGGAGATCGAGGCCACCTATCCCGGCGCCTCGGCGGAGACGGTCTCGGACACCGTGGTCCAGGTCATCGAGCAGCAGATGACCGGGGTCGACGATCTCATCTACATGGAGTCCACCGGCAGCTCCGCCGGGCGCGCCTCCATCACCCTGACCTTCGAGCCGGGGACCGACCCCGACATCGCCCAGGTCCAGGTCCAGAACAAGCTCAAGCAGGCCGAGCCCATGCTGCCGGAGGCGGTCCAGCGCCAGGGCCTGACCACCGAGCGGGCCAACAGCTCCTTCCTCATGGTCTCGGCCTTCCTCTCCACCGATGGCCGCCTGGCCAAGGAGGATCTGGCCGACTTCGTCTCCTCGGAGATCGCCGAGCCCGTGGGCCGCGTGCCCGGGGTGGGCAAGGTCCAGGTCTTCGGCTCCCAGTACGCCATGCGGATCTGGCTGGATGCCGAGGCGCTGCAGGACTACGAACTGACCGTGGAGGATGTGCGTGCCGCCCTCCAGGACCAGAACACCGTGGTCACTGCCGGCGAGCTCGGCGGCCTGCCGGCGGTGGAGGGTCAGCAGCTCAACGCCACGGTGAATGCCCAGGGCCTGCTGGAGACGCCGGAGGACTTCCGGGAGGTCCTGCTCAAGACCACCGACGACGGCGGCCGGGTACAGCTGGGCGATGTCGCCCGGGTGGAGCTGGGGGCCGAGTCTGCCGCGATCCAGACCTTCTACAATGACAAGCCGGCCTCCGGTATGGGGATCAACCTTGCGCCGGGGGCCAATGCCCTGGATACCGCGAAGCGGGTGGAAGAGAAGCTGGCGGAGCTGGAGCCCTTCTTCCCCGAAGGGGTCGAGGTCCGCTACCCCTACTCCACCGCCCCCTTCGTGGAGGCCTCCATCGAGCAGGTGGTCCACACCCTGGTGGAGGCGGTGATCCTGGTGGTGGCCGTGATGCTGCTCTTCCTCCAGAGCTGGCGCGCCACCCTGGTCCCGACCCTGGCCATCCCGGTGGTCCTGCTGGGGACCTTCGCGGTCATGGCCGCCACGGGCTTCTCCATCAACATGCTCACCATGTTCGGCATGGTGCTGGCCATCGGGCTGCTGGTGGACGACGCCATCGTGGTGGTGGAGAACGTCGAGCGGATCATGCACGAGGAGGACGTGGGGCCGGTGGAGGCCACTCGCCGCTCCATGCGCCAGATCACCGGCGCCCTGGTGGGGATCGGCGTGGTCCTCTCCGCCGTCTTCATCCCCATGGCCTTCTTCCCCGGCTCCACCGGTGCCATCTATCGCCAGTTCTCCATCACCATCGTCACCGCCATGGCCCTGTCGGTGCTGGTGGCGCTGATCCTCAGTCCCACCGTCTGCGGGCGCGTCCTGCGGCGGCAGGACCACGAGGGCGCCTGGCACCAGAAGGCCTTCGGCTGGTTCAACCGGCTGGTGGAGGCGGGGACTCGCGGCTACGTCGGCTCGGTGCGCCGGATCCTCAACCACCCCTGGATCGGCATGGGCGCCTTCCTGGCCATCGTCGGGCTGCTGGCGGTGCTCTTCGTCCGCGTCCCCGGTGGCTTCCTCCCGGAGGAGGACCAGGGCGTGGTCATCACCCAGTTCCAGCTCCCCGCCGGTGCTACCCAGGAGCGGACCCTGGAGACGGTGGACAAGATCGAGGAATACTACCTGGACCAGCCGGAGGTGAACGGGATCTTCGCCGTGGCCGGCTTCAGCTTCACCGGTCGCGACCAGAACGTCGGCATCGCCTTCATCAACCTCAAACCCTGGGCGGAGCGCGGACCCGGTCAGGGCGTCGATGCCCTGCTGGAGCGGGCCAACAAGGAGCTGGCCGGGATCGTCCGCGACGGCAAGGCCTTCGCCTTCAATATCCCGCCCATCCCGGCGCTGGGCAACGCCGGCGGCTTCGACCTGCGCCTCCAGGACCAGGGCGGTCTCGGCCACGAGGCCCTCATGGCGGCCCAGGGCCAGTTCCTGGCCGCCGCCGGGGAGAGCCCCGTCCTGGCCGGGGTGCGTCCCAACGGTCTGGATGACAACCCGCAGTACAACCTGGACATCGACCGGGAGAAGGCGCGCGCTCTGGGCGTGCCACTGCCGGCGCTGAACCAGCTGCTCTCCACCGGCTGGGGCTCCGGCTACGTCAACGACTTCCTCCACCAGGGCCGCATCAAGCGCGTCTATATCCAGGGGGAGGCGGAGGACCGCATGGTCCCCGAGGACGTGCGGGAGTGGTACGTCCGCAACGACGCCGGCGAGATGGTCCCGGTGGGCGAGGTGGTCGAGGGCAGCTGGGGCTACGGCTCCCCGCGGCTGGAGCGCTACAACGGCGTGCCCGCCCGCTCCATCGCCGGCGGGCCCGCCCCCGGCTACTCCACCGGCGAGGCCATGGCCGAGGCGGAGCGGATCGTCGAGGAGGAGCTCCCCGACGGCATCGGCCACGCCTGGTCGAGCCTCTCCTACCAGGAGCGCGAGGCGGGCAATCAGGCCGGGCTGCTCTACGCCCTGTCGCTGGTCGTGGTACTGCTGGCCCTGGCCGCCCTCTACGAGAGCTGGACCATCCCCTTCGCCGTGGTCCTGGCGGTGCCGCTGGGCGTCATCGGTGCCGTGGTCGCCGCCCTGCTGCGCGGGATCCCCAACGATGTCTTCTTCCAGGTGGGGATCCTGACCACCCTGGGGCTGACGGCGAAGAACGCCATCCTCATCGTGGAGTTCGCCCGGGACCTGGAGGGCAAGGGCATGGCCCTGCTGGACGCCACCCTGGAGGCGGTGCGGATACGGCTGCGGCCCATCCTCATGACCTCCCTGGCCTTCAGCATGGGCGTCATCCCGCTGGCCCTGGCCAGCGGCGCCGGGGCGGCCAGTCAGGCCGCCATCGGCACCGCCGTCCTCGGCGGGATGGTCTCGGCCACCTTTCTGGCGATCTTCTTCATCCCGCTGTTCTACGTGGTGGTCCGGCGGGTCACCGACCGCATGAAGGGGATGCCGGCTGCCTGACTGGCCCTCGGCGGCTCCGGGGGCGGTCTATTCCCCCTGCCAGGCGTCGGTGTGGACCAGCTCCTCCAGGGGGCGGCGCCGGTCCCAGCCCTCCTGCTCCAGCATGGGCCGGTCGTAGAAGGCATCCACGTGGCCCAGGCAGAGCAGGGCGACGGGGCGGCCGCCCTCGGGGATGGCCAGCTCCCGGCGCAGCGCCTCGGGGTCGAAGAGGGAGACCCAGCCCATGCCGAGCCCCTCGGCCCGGGCGGCCAGCCAGAGGTTCTGGATGGCGCAGGCCACCGAGGCCAGGTCCATCTCCGGCAGGGTGCGCCGGCCGAAGACGTACTCCTCCCGCCCCGGCATGAGGGCGGCGGCCAGGAGTTCGCCGGACTCCCGGATCCCCTCCACCTTGAGCCGCAGGAACTCCTCCGCGCGCTCTCCCATGGCGTCGGCGGTGCGCTTTCGCTCCGCCTCCACCAGGGCATGGATGGTCTCCCGCCGCGCCGGGTCGGTGATCCGGATGAAGCGCCAGGGCTGCATGTAGCCCACGCTCGGGGCCCGGTGGGCCGCCTCCAGCAGCCGCTGGAGGGTGGCCTCGTCCACCGGGTCGGGCCGGAAGTGGCGCATGTCCCGCCGCTCCTCGATGGCGCGGTAGACGGCGGCGCGTTCGGCGTCGGTGAATTCGCTCATGGGACTGGGTGGTCTCCTTCCTGGCCCGGGGTAAAAGGAGGGCAGCGGACCCCCTGCGCGGCCAGCCAGGGCAGGAGGTCGGGGAGGCGGACATAGCCGCGCAGGCGGTGGGTGACCCGGTCCTCCTCATTGACGAAGAGGGTCCAGGGCGTGGCGGGGACTTCGCCCACGGCGGCGACCAGGCCCTCGCTACCGCCCACCGCCGGGAGTTCCACCTCGGCGGCCCGGAGGACGCGCCGGTAGCCGGGGCGGTCGCCGTGGATCCCCACGCCGACCGCCCGGATCGCCTCCGGGCATGCGGTGGTGAGCCGGTCCACCGCCCGGAGCTGGCGTACGCACCACGGGCAGCGGGGCTCGAAGAGGACCACCAGGGCGGGGCCGCGGGCCAGCGAGCGGAGGTCCCGCCGCTCGCCGTCCCGCAGGTCGGGCAGGGCGAGTGCCGGCAGCTCCGCCGCCGGGACCGGGGCCGCCGCCAGCAGGAGCAGGGCGACAAGCAGCCGGCGCATCAGAACTCCGCCCGCAGTCCCGCGTAGACCACCCGGCCGCGCAGCGGGGCGTAGATGTGGGCGACGTCGAAGGCGGCCTCCTTGCCGCTACCGGCCTCGCCCTCGTAGAAGAGCGGGGTCTCTTCGTCGCCGGCCTGGGTGTAGTCGAAGAGGTTGTTCACGCCCAGGTAGGCGGAGAAGGTTTCATCCAGCTCCCGATTCAGCCGCAAGTCCACGGTGAACCAGGCGGGGGCATCGGTCTCCTTGGGATCCCGGAGTTCACCGTCGTCGACCTCGCCGTTGTCATTGGCGTCGTCCCAGCGGTTGTAGCGGCCACCGTAACCGTAATCGGTGAGGTCGCGCTCGCCGACCACGTTGAGGCTGCCGTCGAAGGACCAGGCGCTGCCCTCCCAGGCGGTCTCCAGCCGCAGGCGGTCCTCCACCGGGGCGACGGCGAAGGTCTCCTTGTAGTCGTCGCCGTAGGCGAAGTGGGCCAGGCTACCATCCACGCGCCAGCCGGCCCCCAGCTGCGCCCCCGCCGAGAGGTCGGCGGTGGTGACCCGGGCGGTGTCGTCGGAATTGACCAGGGTGGGGCGGTCCCCGCCCCCCACGGCGCTGTCGATGTAGGCGAGATCCTCCACCCGGGTGTGGGCCAGGGAGAGGGTGGCCGCCCGGGTCTCGTCGCGGTAGCTCAGGGCGTAGCTGGCGGACTGCGAGGTCTCCACCTCGTCGATGTCGATATCGAAGCCCTCCTCCAGGATCCCGTGCTCCGACTCGAAGAAGGTCAGCGGGGCCCGGTAGCCGCGACCGGCGCCGAAGCGGGAGGTCCAGTGGTCGGTGTGGCGCCAGCGCACGTGGGCCCGGGGGGCGAAGAGTTCGGTGTCGATCTCGTCGCCCTCCGCGGTCTTCTCCGTCCAGTCGGTGCGGATGCGATCGAGGCGGGCCGCGAGCTTGACCTCCAGGTCGGCAGTGGGGGTCCAGATGTCCTGGAGGTAGAGGCCGGTATCCCGGTGGTCGAAGGCATCCCCGGCGATGTCGTTGCGGTCCATGAAGTCGGACTCGGAGGTCATGCGCTCTCGGGTGTGGTCCAGGCCGAGGGTGAGAAAGTGGTCCATGCCCAGCGCCCGCTCCCAGCGCAGGTCGCCGAAATGGGTGGTGTCGTCATTGGCGTAGTCGAAGCCCTCGTAGAAGGAGTCCTGGGTGTGGTCCACCCGGCTGCCGGTGGCGATGATCCGGCCGCCGTCGGCCAGGTCGTGGCGCCAGCGCAGGGTGTACTCGTCGCGCTGGGTCTCGATGGTCTCCAGGGTCTCCCAGGGCTGGCCGGTCCATTCCCGGCGGACGTCGCCGCCGGCGAAGTAGTCGGCGCTGCTGTTGGAGGCGCCATCCGCCTCGGTGCGGATGCCGGCCATCTCCGAGATCCCGGTGGGCCCGCCCAGGGTGGTGGAGTGGAAGCTGCCCACCCGCAGCTCCACCGTGTCGTTGGCGTCCAGGTCCCGGGCCAGGTGGGTGGTGAGGGAGCGGTTTTCCCGTGCCGGGTTCTCGGCCACGCCGTTGTCGTCGGCGTCGAATCGGTCCTGGTCGTCGAACTGCCCGGCGATGGTGGCCCGCGTGGCGCCATCATCGGCCACCGCCGTCCCCTCCAGGGAGGTGCGGCGGTAGCCGTGTTCGCCGCCGGAGAGGTCGACGGAGACGCCATCGCGCTCGGCCCGTTTGGTGATGACGTTTAGGGTTCCGCCTATGGCCTCCGGGGCGATGAGGGAGGCGCCGGCGCCGCGGGCGATCTCCACCCGTTCGATACCAGCGGCGGTGACGGCGTCCATGCCGTAGTAGCTGGAGACCACCGAGTGCATGGGGACGCCGTCCACCAGGATGGTGGTGTGCTCCCCCTTGAGGCCGTTGAGCATGACGCGCTTGATGGCGCACATGGAGCACTCGTTGTTGACGTGGACGCCGGGCTCGTTATCCACGGCGTCAGCGAGGGAGTTGGCCTGCTTGCGCCGCAAGCGCTCGGCGGTGATCACCTCGGTCTGCTGGATGGTGGCGGCCTGCTCGCCGGCGCGACGCTCCCCGTCTGCGCCGCGGTGGATCTGGACGGTATCCAGTTCCTCGGCGGCGAGGCCGGGGCTCACGGCGAAGGCGGTCAGCAGGGGAATGAGCGCCTTGCGTGGCATAAAGCCTCCTTTCCGTAGGGGGTTAAGGGGATGAGAATCATGTGTATTACTGAATGCCAATGCCCAGCCCCGCTGATGCAGTCGGGGGCTCTCGGTCGATGGGGGCAAGCTCTTCATGGGCCTCTCCTGTGCACACCCGCACGGGCGACGGCACGGGAGGACGGAGAGGGACCCGGGACGGCGGAAGGGGGAGCCGGCCCGGGGCCCGGCACCGCCCTCCGCAGTGCCGTGGCCGGACCCCAGGCCGGTCTCCGGGCTGGCGAGCTGGCATTCCGGCCGGTCCGGAAGCCGGGACGACCGCCTTCCCGCGCTCGCGCGCAGTGGCTTATCGGTCGTCCCATCACTCGCCTACCGTTGCGGGGGCAGCGCCGGTTCGACCCGTCGTGGGCCTACCGGACTTCCCGTTTCACCCCGCGGATTGCCGATCCGCGGGGCACCTGGGGTGGGTAGGTTGGTTGTTGGCGGCCCCTTGGCCGCCGGAAGCGCGAAATCCTACGAAGGGCCGTTTCGCCCGTCAATCCATGCCGCGGAAGCGCCGGACGTGGGCCGGGTCGTAGAGGGCGCTGTCGCGGAACTCGCCGGGCTCCAGGGCCGGCCCCACCAGGATGAGGGCGGTGCGGCGGGTCTCCAGGGCCTCCGCCTGGCCGGCGATGGTCTCCAGGCGGCCGGTGAGGACGGTCTCGTCGGGCCAACTGGCGCGCAGGATCACGGCCGCGGGGCAGTCGGCGCCGTAGTAGGGGGTCAGCCGTGCCACCACGTCCTCGATGTTGTGCAGGGAGAGGTGGACGGCCAGGGTTGAGCCGGTGGCGGCGAAGGCCTCCAGGGTCTCGCCGCAGGGCATGGAGGAGGCCCGCCCCTGGGTCCGGGTGAGGACCACCGACTGGGTCACCTCCGGGACGGTGAGCTCCCGGCCCAGGGTGGCGGCGGCGGCGGAGAAGGCCGGGACACCGGGGGTGATGGTGTAGTCGATGCCGGCGGCCTCCAGGCGGCGGACCTGTTCGCTCAGGGCGCTGTAGACGGAGAGGTCCCCGGAGTGGAGTCGGGCAACGTCCTGGTCGGCGGCGTGGGCCGCCTCGATCTCGGCCATGATCTCGTCGAGGGTCATGGGGGCGGTGTTCACCACGCGGGCATCCGCCGGGGCGTGGGCCAGGACCTCCTCGGGGACCAGGGAGCCGGCGTAGAGACAGACCGGGCAGGCCGCGATGCGATCGCGCCCGCGCAGGGTGAGCAGGTCGGGGGCGCCGGGGCCGGCGCCGATGAAGTGGACGGTCATGGTTCCTCCCGATGATTGGATGCGGTGTCGTGGCCGCCGCGGGCGGCGGCGCAGGTGGCGCCCCCGCTGGTCGTGCGGCCCGTAAGCAGTGTCGCGTCGGGGCCGGCCGCGGCCAGGGCGGCGGCCTCGGCCACCGAGGCGAGGCCCACGGCGGCCTCCGCCGCGGCGGAGGGGGTCAGGCCGGGCTGGAAGGGCGCCAGCTCCGAGGCCTCCAGGTAGATCGGCTCCAGCCCCAGCCGGTGGGCCACCTCTTCCAGCAGCCCGCTGTCGCGCTTGCGGGCCAGGGTGGCGATCCGGCCGCCGTCCGCCCTGGTATCGGCCGGCAATGCCTGCCACACGCCGGTGGCCAGCTCGACCAGATCCCGCGCCTCGCAGCGGGAGCTGAAACCCACCCCCAGGGCGATCATTCGGCCACCAGGGACCAGAGAGTGATCGGCCGCAGGGGCGCCCAGCCGGTAAAGGCGCCCAGAGGCTCGGTGCGCTCCACGGCGAGCCGGGACAGCTCCCCCCCGTAGCGGTCGGCGGCGGCGGCCAGGGCCGCGTCCCCCTCCACCGTGACGCTGGTGGCCACCAGGCGGCCGCCGGTGGGGAGCGCCGCGTGGCAGCGCTCCAGCAGGCCCGGGGTGGTCAGGCCGCCGCCGATGAAGATGGCGTCGGGGGCCGGTAGATCGTCCAGGGCCTCCGGGGCCCGGCCCTGGACGCAGGCCAGGTCCGGGACCCCGAATTCCCGGGCGTTGGCGGCGATGCTCTCCAGCCGGTCGGCGCGGGGCTCCACCGCCACGGCGTGGTTGGCCGGGTCGGTGAGCATCCACTCCACGCCCACGGCGCCGGAGCCGGCGCCGATATCCCACAGCCGCTCGCCGCTCCCCGGCGCCAGCCGGGCCAGGGCCACGGCCCGCACCTCCCGCTTGGTGATGTTGCCGTCGTGGTGGAAGGCGGACTCCGGCCGCCCCGGGCTGCGCGGGATGATCCGGGCACCGGGCTCCGCGCGGCACTCCACGGCCACGGTATTCAGGGCCGCGGTCTCCGGCTCGCCCCAGTCGGCGGCGCGGCTCGTTCGGCGGTCCTCGGCGGTCCCGCCCAGGTGTTCCAGCACGGTGAGCCGGGAGGCGCCGAAGCCGCGCTCGGTGAGCCGCTGCGCCAGCGCCGCCGGGGTGGTGCCGTCCCAGCTCAGCACCAGCAGCCGGGCGCCCTCCTGGAGCCAGGGATGGACGCGCTCCAGGGCGCGGCCGTGGAGGGAGAGGCAGCGGGTCTCCTGCAGCGGCCAGCCCAGCCGCGCCGCGGCCAGGCTGAAGGCCGACGGGGCCGGTATCACCTCCATCTCCGCCGCCGGCAGGTAGCGGGCCAGGGTGGCGCCGATGCCGTACCAGAAGGGGTCGCCGCTGGCCAGGATGCAGACCGGCCGGCCGCGGCGCGCCTCGATCCAGGGCAGGGCTTCGGTCAGCGGCGACGGCCACGGGATCCGCTCCTGGCCGGACTGCTCCGGCAGGAGCCCCAGGTGGCGCTCGCCGCCGAAGACCGTCCCGGCCTCTTCCACCAGGGATCGGGCGCGGGGGGCCAGCCCTGCCGGGCCGTCATCGCCCAGCCCCACCACCGCCAGCCATGGCGCCCGGGTATCGTCCGCGTTTACGCTGTCCATCCGTTTGTACCTCCCGGAGGGAATCCATGCATGTCCTCCTGCTCGCCGGCACCGCCGAGGCGCGGGAGCTGGCCGGCCTGCTCGCCGACCATCCCCGGCTGCAGGCGACCGCCTCCCTGGCCGGCCGTGTCCGGCGCGCCGCCGACCTGCCGGTGGCCGTGCGTACCGGCGGCTTCGGCGGCGTTGACGGCCTGGCCGCCTGGCTGCGCGAGCAGGCGGTCGGGGCGGTGATCGATGCCACCCACCCTTTCGCCGCCGGGATCAGCGCCAACGCCGCCGCGGCCGCCCGCGCCGCCGACATCCCCTTGGCGGCGCTGGTCCGCCCCGCCTGGGAGCCGCGTCCGGGAGACGACTGGCGGCCGGTGGCCGACCTCGATGCCGCCGTGGCGGCGTTGCGCCCCCTGGGGGAGCGGGTGCTGGTGACCACCGGGCGCAACGAGCTCGCCCCCTTCGAGGCGGCGCCGGAGAAGGACTACGTCATCCGCACCATCGATCCGCCGGAGCCGCCGCCGGCGCTGCCCCGCGCCCGCTATATCCAGGCGCGCGGCCCCTTCGATGCCGCCTCGGAGGCGGCGCTCATGGCCGAGCACGATATCCAGGCGCTGGTGACCAAGGCCAGCGGCGGGGAGGCCACCCGCGGCAAGCTCGACGCCGCTCGGGAGCGCGGGATCCCGGTGGTCATGGTGGAGCGACCGCCCCTGCCGGCGGGCGTGGAGCGCCACTGCACCACCCCCGGGGAGGTGCTGGCGTGGCTGGAGGGCCTGGCCGCCGGTCACGACAGCCCCTCGTGCCAGCGCGGGGTGTAGACCCGCTCGCTCCCGTCGGGTGCCGTGATCCGGCGGGTGGTGGAGGCGCCGATGATGAGCAGGGTGCTCATGTCGGCCTGCTCCGGGGCGGTCTCGGCCAGGGTCGTGGTGACCATGCGCTCCTTCTCCCCGCGGCCCACCGCCGTGCCCAGCACCACCGGGGTGGCGGGGGCCCGGACCGCGCGCAACAGCTCCAGGGCCGCCCCCAGCTGCCAGGGGCGGGCGCGGGAGATGGGGTTGTAGAGGGCGATGGCGAAGTCGGCCTCCGCCGCCAGCCGCAGGCGGTGCTCGATGAGCGCCCAGGGCTTGAGGTTGTCGGAGAGGGAGATGGCGCAGAAGTCGTTGCCCAGGGGGGCGCCGGCGCGGGCGGCCACCGCCTGCAGGGCGGAGAGCCCCGGGACCACGCCCACCTCCACCCCGTCCCAGCGGCCGGATTCGCCCCCCTCCAGCGCCTCCAGGACCGCCGCCGCCATGGCGAAGATCCCGGGGTCGCCGCCGGAGATGACGGCCACCCGGGCGCCGTCGGCGGCCATGTCCAGGGCGTGGGCGGCGCGGTCCAGCTCCTCCCGGTTGTCGGAGGCGTGGCGGCGCTGGCCGGCGGTCTCCACCCGGTCCAGGTAGGGGCCGTAGCCCACCAGGTCGGTGGCCTCGGCGACCACCGCATCCGCCTCCGGCGTCGTCCAGGCCGCCGGCCCGGGGCCGACGCCGACGATCTTCACCCAGCCCGCACCGCTCATCGCCGCACCCCCTCGCCGGGGATCAGGATCTGGGAGAAGTAGGGGGCCTTCTCCCGCGCCACCTCGGCCAGCGGCAGGATCCGCTCACCGGCGCCGCTGGCCGACTCCACGTACCAGGCGCGCGAGGTGAGGGCCAGCTCGTCCAGGAGCTCGGCGATGCGCGGCAGGTTGGTGCCCACCTTCATGATGGCGACGGCATCCCCTTCGGTGAGGGCTGCGCGCAATCGCTCCGTCGGCAGGGTGCCGGGGATGACGTGGAGGGCGTCGTCGCGCATGACCAGCGGCCGGGGCAGGCCCGCCGCGGCGGCCTGGGTGGAGGTGACCCCCGGGACGACCGCCACCGGGTGGCGCCCCTGCAGGCGGAGCTGCAGGTGCATGAAGGAGCCGTAGTAGAAGGGGTCGCCCTCATTGAGGGCCGCCACGTCCTGGCCGGCGGCCAGGTGGGCGGCGACCTCCTCGGCGGCCTGGTCGAAGAAGGCCTCGATGCGCTCCCGGTACTCGGGGCTGTCGTGGGGCAGCTCCGTGGTCACCGGGTAGGTGAGCGCCAGCTCCGTGGCCGAGGCCGGGACGTGGGCCTCGGCGATGGCGCGCGCCTGACCGGGGCCGCCGCGCCGGCAGAAGTAGGCCACCACGGGGCTCGCCTGCAGCAGCCGCACCGCCTTGAGGGTCATCAGCTCCGGGTCGCCGGGGCCGACGCCGAGGCCCCAGAGGGTTCCACTGTTCGTGCTCATTCCGGCTCTCCCGCCAGGGCGTTCACGGCCGAGGCGGCCATGGCGCTGCCGCCGCGCCGGCCGTGGACGGTGAGGTAGGGGATACCCCAGGGGTTCTCCGCCAGCGCCGCCTTGCTCTCCACGGCGCCGACGAAGCCCACCGGGATGCCGATGATGGCCGCCGGCCGCGGCGCCCCCTCGGCCAGAAGTTCCAGCAGCCGGAAGAGCGCCGTGGGGGCGTTGCCGATGGCGACCACCGCGCCCTCCAGCTCGGGTCGCCACAGCTCCAGGGCGGCGGCGGAGCGGGTGTTGCCGATTTCCGCCGCCAGCGCCGGCACGCGCTCGTCGCGCAGGGTGCAGACCACCCGGTTGGCCGCCGGCAGGCGGGCCCGGGTGATGCCGTGGGCGACCATCTCGCTGTCGCAGAGGATGGGCGCACCCCGGTTCAGCGCGGTACGCGCCGACTCCGCTACTTCGTCCGAGAAGCCGACGTCGTCGGCGATGTCGGGCATGCCGCAGCCGTGGATCATGCGCACCACCGCCGTCTCCAGGGCCGCCGGGAAGCGCTCCAGGTCGCCCTCGGCGCGGATGGTAGCGAAGGATTCGCGGTAGATGGCGGCGCCATCGTGCTCGTAATCCGGGATCGAGAAATCACTCGGGGTCACTGGCTTCCTCCAGCCATGTTCGCAAGGATTCGGGGCCCAGCCGGGCCAGGGTTGTGTCGGCCGCTTCGCCGGCCCGGCGGTGGTGATGCAGGGCGGCGTCCAGGGCCGTCAGCGTGCCGGGGACCGCGGCCGGATCCATTCCCGCCCGGAGGATGGGGCCGTCGGCGCCGCCCAGGACGAGGGCGTAGCGCCCCGCCTCGGCGACCAGGGTCAGGGAGGGCCGCGCCGGGGCGCCGCAGGCCTTGTCGCAGCCGGCGACGTGGAGGCGGCCGCCGGCGGCGATGAGCGTCGGTGCGGCCGCCCCGGCGGCGGTGGCGTCGGGGCGGGTGGCGGTGGTGCCGGCGCTGCACCCGGACCGGCCCGGGCAGGCCTCCAGCGCCAGTCGGGGATCGCCGGGATCGAGGATGGCGCCTCCGGCGGCGAGCTCCGCCTCGGCGCCCGGTCGGGCACCCACCAGCGCCAGCGCCCGCCACGGGGTGATCCGCAGGGTGCCCCCGGGCGCCAGGAGCTCCGCGACCTGCCGCAGCTGCCCCGCCTCCAGGACCCCGAAGGGGAAGGCGGCCCCCAGCCAGCCGATCTGGGGGCCGAGGATCGGGCCCAGGGTGACCGGCGCCGGCGGCCGGCCCGCCACGGGCCCCAGGGCGTCGCCGGCTGCCTCGATGAAGGGCGCGGTCCCGTGACGGCCCACGGCCGCTGCCACCCGGCCCGGTGGGTCCGGGTCGGCGTCGCGCAGCGCCAGGAAGCGGTGGAGCAGCCGGCCCACTAGCGCCGGTGCGGCCTCCGCAGCCACGCTGCCCAGGGGCTCGGCGTCGGCCGCCGTCCCCCCCAGGGCGACCCGGAACCGACCGGGGTCTACCGCCTCCAGGCGCAGGTCGCCAGCGACGCCGCCTACGTGGGCGGTACCCCCGCCATCCACCACGACCCCCACCTTGGGCGGCAGGGCCTGCAGGGCGGAGTCGGCGGTGAGGGTATCGGCGACGGCCCCGGCGACGGCGGCGACATCGGCGGCCGCGGCGGGATCGCGGTCGGCCAGCGGCGCGGCCACGACATTGCGGACCGCCTCCCGCCCGGGATCGGGTTCGGCCAGCCGGGCGGCGACCAGCTGACCGTGGGCGGCCTCCGCCCGTTCCGGGGCGATACCGCGCAGCTGGATCCCGGCGCGCATGGTCAGCTCCAGGGTGCCGGAGCCGTATGCCTCGGCGGTCTCCGCCACGGCCCGGGCCGCCGACGCGGTGAGCCCGCCCAGGGGCTGGCGCAGGCGCAGCAGGAGGCCGTCGCCGGTGGCCATGGGGGCGGCCACCCCGGGGCAGGCGTTGCGGATCACCCCGCTCATGCCTTGATCCTCACACCCCGGGCGACCAGATACCAGGCGACCCAGCCCACCACCACCGTGGCGGCGGCCAGCACGGTGAAGGTGGTGGTCCACGCCACCGGGCTGGCACCCAGAAGGCCGTGGCGGAAGCCCTCGATGATGTAGTGCATGGGGTTGGCGGCGGCGACGGTGTCCCACGGCTCCGGCAGTCGGGAGACGGGGTAGAAGAGACCGCCCAGGTAGATGAGCGGGGTGAGCACGAAGGTGTTCACCACCGAGGTATGGTCGAAGCTGCGCGCGAAGACGCCGTTGATCAGGCCCGCCAGGGAGAAGAGCAGGGCCGTGAGCACGGCGATGCCGGCGGTGGCGCCGATGTGGTGCAGCGCCAGATCGGTGAAGGGGAGGGCGATGGCCAGCACCAGCGCCCCGGCCAGCAGGCCGCGCAGCAGCCCGCCGGTGGCGAAGCCGGCCACCACCAGCCACGCCGGCATGGGGGCGACCAGGATCTCCTCGATGTGGCGCTGCAGCCGTGCGCCGTATACCGCCAGGGTGACGTTGCTGTAGGCGTTGGTGATCACCGCCAGCATCACCAGGCCGGGGAGGATGAAGTCGGCGTAGGCGACGCCGCCCATCCCGCCCAGCTCCCGCCCCACCAGGTGGCCGAAGACCACCAGGAAGAGGGTGGCGGTGACCACCGAGGGCAGGAGGTTCTGGACCCAGGCGCGCAGGAAGCGGCGCACCTGCTTGAGCACCAGGCCGCGGTAGGCGAACCAGTGGAGGGCGATGTTCATGCCGGCCCCCCGCCGGTGAGTTCCAGGAAGAGCGCCTCCAGCCGGTTGCTGCGGTTGCGCAGGCCGGCCACCCCCACCCCCTGCCCGTGGAGTTCCGCCAGCGGCTGGTTCACCGGGGTTCCGCGGGGGATGTCCAGCTCCAGGGTGTGGTCGTCCACCCGGCGCACCGCGGCGTCCGTGAGCACCGGCAGCTCCGTCGGCGGGGCGGTGAGCTCCAGGACCAGGGTCTGGTGGTCCAGGGAGCGCAGCAGTTCGCCGGTACTCCCGCAGGCGATGAGTTCGCCGCCGTCGATGATGGCCAGCTCCCGGCAGAGCTCCTCGGCCTCCTCCAGGTAGTGGGTGGTCAGGAGGATGGTGACGCCGTCGGCGTTGAGTTTCCGCAGTAGCGCCCAGAGGTCGTGGCGCGCCGCCAGGTCGAGGCCGGCGGTGGGCTCGTCCAGGACCAGCAGTCGGGGTTGGTGGACCAGGGCGCGCGCCAGCATGAGCCGCCGCTTGAGTCCGCCCGAGAGCCCCCAGGCGGTCTGGTGCCGCCGGTCGGCCAGGCCCAGCCGTGCCAGGACCTCGCCGGTGCGCTGGCGTGCCTGGCGCGGGCTCAGTCCGTAGTAGGCGGCCTGGGTCTCCACGATCTCACCCACCGGCTCGAAGCTATTGAAGTTGACCTCCTGGGGGACCAGCCCGATGAGCCGCCGCGCGGCAACGGGGTGGTGAATTACATCGTGGCCGAAGACCCGGATGGTGCCCGCCTGGTGACGAAGCAGGGAGGTGAGCAGGCCGATGAGGGTGGTCTTGCCGGCGCCGTTGGGGCCGAGCAGGCCGAAGAAGGCGCCCCGGGGGATGGTGAGATCCACCCCGGCCAGGCCGGTCCGGCCGCCGGGGTAGTCCTTGGCCACCCCCGCCATCTCCACCGCCGGTTCGCTCATGCCGGGACCTCCGGGGCGTGGCCCGCCCGTTGCCCCGCGCGGTCGACGGCGCACACCTCGATCCCGGTGCCGGCGGGCAGGTACGCCCCGGCGCGGTCGCGGGCCAGGGCGGCGATGCGATCCCCCAGCGCGACGCCGGCCTCCTGGCAGGCGTCGAGCGCCTCGATGCTGGTGTTGCAGGCGGTGATCCGCTCGCACAGGGCCGCGTCGGCGCCGGCCTCCGCCGCCTGCCGGGCCAGGAAATCTAGGTCGATGGCCGATTTGCGGCTGTGGGTGTCCAGGTGGCCAGCGGCGAACTTGCTCAGCTTGCCGAAGCCGGCGACCAGGAGGAGGGCGGGCAGCGGCCGGCGGCGCAGGTATTTCAGGACGGCGCCGAAGGCGTCCCCCATCTCGATGAGGGCGAGGTCCTCGAGGCCGTACTGGCGCCGTGCGAAGTCCTCGCTGGTGCCGCCGGTACAGGCCGCGACCCGCTGCAGGCCGTTGCTGCGGGCGACCTCGATGGCCTGGTGGATGGAGGCGATGTAGGCGCTGCAGGAGAAGGGGCGGACGATGCCGGTGGTCCCCAGGATGGAGATCCCGCCCCGGATCCCCAGGCGTGGGTTCATGGTCCGCTCGGCGATGCGCTCGCCGTCGTCGACCCCTACGGTGACTTCGAAGCCGCCGGGGTGGCCGGCGTCCGCCGCCACGCGTTCCAGGTGCTCGGTGAGCATCCGGCGCGGTACGGGGTTGATGGCCGGTTCCCCCGGCGGAACGGGCAGGCCGGGCCGGGTGACGGTGCCCACGCCGGCACCGGCGCGAAAGGCGATCCCGGCGTCCGGGGTGGGGCGGACCCGCACCCAGATGCGGGCGCCGTGGGTGGCGTCGGGGTCGTCCCCGGCATCCTTGATGGTGCCGGCCTCGCCGGCGCCCTCCAGGGCGCGGCTATCGCGCAGGGGCAGGGTGACCGTCTCGCCGCGGGGCAGGGTCACGGGCACCGGGTCCGGGGCGCGCAGGCCCAGGGCGAGGCGCGCGGCGGCCACGGCCGCGGCGGTGGCGCAGACCCCGGTGGTGAGGCCGGTGCGCAGGGCGGCGGTCTCCCCCTTCGGTTCCGGCCCCGCCGCGCGTGGCTCGCCCTCCAGCGTCATCCGCCGGGTTCCTCCGTGGCATCCACGGCTGCCGGCCCCAGGGTCGCCTGCAGATTGACGACCTCGCCGACGATGAGCACCGCCGGTGATTGCAGCTCCAGGCCCTCCGCCCGGGCCGGGAGGTCGCCCAGGGTGCCGGTGACCACCCGCTGGGTCTCCAGGGTGCCGTGCTCCACCAGGGCGGCCGGCATGGTGGCCGGCGCCCCGGCGGCGACCATCTCGTGGCAGACCCGCTCCAGGCCGTGGAGCCCCATGTAGACGACCACGGTCTGCTGCGGCCGGACCAGGGCGGCCCAGTCCAGCTCGGTACCGCCCTCGCGGCGGTGGGCGGTGACGAACTGGCAGCGGTAGGCGTGGTCGCGGTGGGTCAGCGGGATCCCGGCATAGGCGGCGCAGCCGCCGGCGGCGGTGATCCCGGGGATGACGCGGACCGGGATCCCCTCGGCGGCCAGGGCGGCAGCCTCTTCGCCGCCGCGGCCGAAGACAAAGGGGTCACCCCCCTTGAGGCGGACCACGTAGCGGCCCTCCCGCGCCCGGGCCACCATGAGTTCGTTGAGGGCATCCTGGCGGTAGTGGTGCCGGGCTCGCGCCTTGCCCACGTAGACCCGTTCGGCCTCCGGGTTCGCCATATCCAGGATGGCCTCCGGGATCAGCCGGTCATGAAGGAGGATCTCGGCCTGCCGCAGGGCGTCGGCGGCGTGGAGGGTGAGCAGCCCGGGGTCGCCGGGGCCGGCGCCCACCAGGTCCACGCGACCGGGTTCGACGGAAGAGCTCTGGTCGGTCATGGCGCAAACAGGGCCGCGACGGCCTCCGGGTTGGAGGGGAACCAGGCGTGGAGGTAGGTGGCGGTGAGCCGGCCGTCGCGGTAGACGGCCTCGGCGGCGGAGCCGCCGTCCCGGGCGCGTCGGCAGTGGGCGATGGGTTCCATGGCGACCTCCGCGCGGCTGTGATGAAAGGTGTGGCCGCGCAGGTCGCCCTCGGGCAGTGGCGCCTCCTGGAGGCCCAGCCCCTGGAGCTTGCCGGCCATCTCGCCCCGGCCGGGGAGCAGCCCGGCCATGCCAGCCGCGTGGCCGGCGGTATCCGCCAGTTCCTCCAGCAGGTAGAGCAGGCCGCCGCACTCGGCCAGCAACGGGCGGCCGGCGGCGTGGTGTTCCCGCAGGTCGGCCTTGAGGCCCTCGTTGGCGGCCAGGGCGTCCAGGTGGAGTTCCGGATAGCCGCCGGGCAGCCAGACGGCATCGGCCTCGGGCAGGCGGTCCCCGGCCAGCGGCGAGAAGAATACCGTCTCCACCCCCATGGCCGCCAGCAGTCGCAGGTTGCCGGGGTAGAGGAAGGCGAAGGCGGCATCCCGGGCGATGGCGATGCGCACCCCCTCCAGCCGCGGTGCCTCTCCGGTCTTCGGGCCGGGCTCGAAGGCCACCGGCTCCGGCAGGGCGGTGATCCCGGCGGCCTCGATGGCGGCCGCGGCCGCCTCCAATCGCTGGTCCAGATCGTCGATCTCGCCGGCCTGGACGAGGCCCAGGTGGCGGTCGGGGACGTGGAGGCCCTCGTCCCGGGGCAGGGCGCCGAAGAAGGGGATCGCCTCCGGCGTCGCGGCCGCCAGCATGCGGCCGTGGCCGGCGGAGCCGGTGCGGTTGGCGATGACCCCGGCCATGGTGAGGTCGTCCCGCCAGGTGGCCAGGCCGTGGACCATGGCGCCGAAGGTCTGGCCCATGCCGCTGGCGTCCACCAGGGCCATCACCGGCAGGCCGAAGGCGACGGCCAGGTCGGCGCCAGAGGGGTCGCCGTCGAACAGGCCCATGGAGCCCTCCACCAGGATGAGGTCGGCCTCCTCGGCGGCCTCGGCCAGCATCCGGCGGCACGCCTCCTCCCCCACCATCCACAGGTGAAGCGGCTCCACCGCCTGGCCGGCGGCGCGCTCCAGGACCATGGGGTCCAGGAAGTCGGGGCCGGTCTTGAAGACCCGGACCCGCCGGCCCTGGTTGCGGTGGTAGCGGGCCAGCCCGGCGGTGACCGTGGTCTTGCCGTGGCCGGAGCCGGGGGCGGCGATGAAGGCGGCGGGGCAGCTGCCGGTCACAGTTCGACCCCCTTGCGCGCCTTCACGCCGGCCTCGAAGGCGTGCTTGCGCTTGGTCATGTCGGTGACGGTATCGGCGTAGTCCACCAGGGCATCGGGGGCCCCGCGGCCGGTGAGGACCACGCTCTGGTGGTGGGGGCGGTGGTCCAGGGCCTCGATGACCGTCTCGGGCGCCAGGTAGTCGTACTTGAAGGCGATATTGATCTCGTCCAGGAGCACCACGGCGCGTTCCGGATCGGCCAGCAGGTCGGCGGCGTGGTCCCAGGCGGTGGCGGCGGCCCCGGTATCGCGCTGGCGATCCTGGGTCTCCCAGGTATAGCCCTCGCCCATGACGTGGTAGGCAACCCCGTCGAACTGGCGGAAGAAGGCCTCCTCGCCGGTGCTGAAGCTGCCCTTGATGAACTGGACGATGCCCACCTTCTGACCGTGGCCCAGGGCGCGGGCGATCATGCCGAAGCCGGCGGTGGACTTGCCCTTGCCGGTGCCGGTGTTGACCACCACCACGCCGCGATCGTCGTCGGCGTTGCGGATGCGCTCGTCCACGACGGCCTTCTTGCGCGCCATGCGCTCGGCGTGGCGGTCGTTGCGGTCGGGGTCGGTCATTGTTCGTTCTCCTCGATCAGGATGAGGTCGCCGCTGTCCGGGTCGCGAACCACCCGACCCACCGGCTCGTAGCCGCTGCTGCCCTGCTCACTGTTGCCGCGGGGGACATCGTTCACCGGCTCCCCGGTGTCCACCGATTCTCCGGAGCGCTCGGCACCGCCGCCGAACTGCTCCTGCAGGCTGTCCCCGCGGGCGACCAGCGCCACCAGCAGACCGCAGACAAAGACGAGCATGATATCCGCCAGGTTGGCCAGCGGTCCCAGGGGTTCGGCGTCGGCATCGTCGAAGCGGCCGTGGAGGCGGCGATTGAGACGCCGGTTCATGCCCCGTCCTCCTCCAGACGGTCCAGGGCCTCGTCGTACCAGCGCCGGCGCAGGCGGCCCAGGAGGAAGCCGGCCACGCCCACGAGCAGACCCACCACCGTGGTGTCGAAGGCGACGCGCACGGCGCGGGCGAGCTGGGTGAGGTCGCCGTCACCCAGGGCGGCCAGCCCGGGTCCCAGGGGGATGAGGGTCCCCATGAGGCCGAGCATGGGCCCGAGTCGGGCCAGCAGATCGGCGCGCTCGATCCGGCGGCGGCCGGTGGCCGCCAGGCTATCGGCGTTGCCGTTGCTGCTGCCGCGGCGCCGGCCCAGGGCCAGGCGCTCGCCACCGGCGGTGCCGATCTCCCAGACGGCGACCAGGACCACCAGGGCCAGGCCGGCCAGGACCGGCTCCAGGAGCCAGCCGACGAAACCGTGGAGGGCGAAGACCAGGTTGCTCTCGAACATCGAAAACTCCGTAGGGTGGGATTAGATGACCGTGCGGCGCCAGGCACGTACGCCGCCGGCCAGTGCGAGCAGGCCGAGCGGTGCCAGCCACCAGGGAGAGGGAGTGAGACCCTCCGTGTCGGTCTCGCCGGCCCGATCGGCCTCTTCCTGGCGGCGCTCCTCCTGCGGGGCCTCCTCCGGAGTCGACTGGTCGGCGTTCTCCCCTTGCGCCGGCCGCGCCTCGGGCCGCTCGGCATCCTTCTCCGGGGCCGGCCGTTCCACCTTGACCGCCCGGGCACGGGCGGCCTCGGCGCGGGCGACGGCGGCATCGAAGTCGTTGCGGGCGGGATCATCCAGATGTTTGCGGACGCGGTCGAGCATGGGGTGATCGGGGGTGGTATGGCCACTGCCCGGCAGGCCCTCCTCGGCGACGTACTCCGCGAAGGAGCGGGCCAGATCCTCGACCACTTCCTCATCGGGCGACCAGTACCCCTTGTCCACCGCTACCAGCAGCACTGCCTGGATGTGGGCGCGGACCGGCCGATTCCCCGATTCGGCCAGGAATTCGTCCAGCCCGAGGTCGCGCTTGTCCTCCAGGTAGGTCTCGTGGACCTCGTCCCACATCCAGTCGCGGACGATGCCGGGATTGGTGACCTGCCAGCCCCACAGGTGTTCCACGAACTCCGAGCCCAGGGTGCGCGCCCCGGCGTAGCCGTGCTCGGTGAGGGGTTCCAGCCACTGGGGGTTGAGGTAGCGACCCTGGAGTTCGCGGACCAGCGCGGTATCCAGCGACTCCATGCGGGGGTCTTCGGGATCGGCGTGCTGGATGACGCGGCTGGACGGTGCCTCGCCGGTGATCGACTCCACCGCCAGGCTCAACCCGCCGAGGTAGTCGAAGGCGTCGTCGTTGTCCATGAGACCGTAGAGGTTGCTGGCCCGCCCCAGGTAGGCGGCCTCTACACCCTCCAGCCGCTGGCGCAGGGCATCCTGGGCCGGTCGGCCGTCGCCGTTGTCCCCGGCGCCGTAGGCGTGGCCCATGCGGTGGAGGTAGGTGTCAGCCACCTCCCCGCGTGCCTGCCAGGCGCCGGAACGCTCGGCCAGGCGGTTGACCCCGGCGCCGTAGCTGCCGGGGGCGTCGCCGAAGACGCGCAGCGCCGCCTGGCGGCCTGCTGCCTCGGCCTCGGCGCCGCGGCCCAGGCCGGCACGGGCCGCCTCCACCCACTGCCGAGCGACGCCGTTGGCCGCCAGTGGCTCGTCGCCGGGGTCGACATCCTCGCCCAGGGGCTCCAGGGCCGCGGCCAGCGCCGGGGCCAGCTCCGGGTGGTCGGTCCGGATGGTCTCCGCCGAGCCGGCCAGCGCACGACGCCCGGCGCGGTCCAGCAGATCCAGGAGGTCGCCGTAGAGGTCGCGGAAGAGGCCGGAGGTGGTGAAGACCATGTCACGGCGCTCCTCCACCTCCTCCAGGGGCAGGCGCTTGACCCCTTCGACGTTGCCGCGGGCCGACCAGACCGGCTTCACCCCCATACCGGCGAGGCCGAAGGCGATCATGGCGCCCTGGTCGCGCACGGTATCCGAGGCCCACAGGACCGTGGCCCCGCGACCCTCGCTGCCGTCCTGATCGGCGGCGTCGGCGGCGAGCTTGCGGCCCAGACGCCAGGCCAGGCGGGTGGGTAGCAGGTCGCCGTCCAGGGCGTGGAAGTTGCGGCCGGTGGGCAGGACCTCCGGCGTGCGGACAGGGTCGTTGCCCTTGCCGGGGGCCACGAAGCGGCCGTCCAGGCCGGCGAGCAGGGCCTCCCTTTCCGCTGCCGGAGAGGCGGCGAGATCGGCGCGTACCTCCGCGCGCTGGTCCTCCTCCGGCTCCATGGACTCGAGCATGGTCTCGATGGACTCCTCGGACCAGTCCCGGCCGAAGACGTGGAGGCCGTGGGGGAGGAATTCCTCCTGGAGGTGCGTGAGGTAGTGGCCGGCCTCGTGGACCAGCTGGGCGTCGTCCACCTCCTCGAAGTCCAGGGAGTCGACGCCCTTTTCGGCGGCGATCTCCGCGGCGATGGTCTCGGCCAGATCCAGCTCCCGGAGCCGCTCCCGGAGGGTCGCTACCGCCTCCTCGCGCAGGGGGGTGTCGTCCTGGCCGGCACCGCTCTCCCAGCTCTCCACCAGCTCCCGCAGCTCCAGGAGTTCGTCGTAGAGTTCGGTGGCCTCCAGCGGCGGGGTGAGATGGGAGAGGGTCACGGCCAGGCCGCGCCGCTTGGCCTGGAGACCCTCGCCCACGCCGTCCACGATGTAGGGATAGATCCCCGGGAGGTCGCCGGCAACCAGGTCGGGGAAGTCAGCGGCATCCATGCCCGCCCGGGGGCCGGGCAGGAACTCGTAGGTGGAGTGGCGGCCCAGATGGATCAGGGCGTCGGCGCCGAAGTCGTCCCGCAGCCAGTGGTAGAAGCCCAGGTACTGGTGGGGCGGGGCGATAGTAGTGTTGGCGTGGAGCATCTCCTCGTCGGTCTCCCAGCCCCGGGGTGGCTGGGGGCCGACGAAGACGTTGCCGAAGCGGATCCCCGGCAGGACCTGTTCGCCGTCATGGACCATGACCTCGCCGGGAGGGGCGCCCCAGCCCTCCAGCCCCTCGATGCCGCTCTCCTCCAGTGACTGCCGGTGTTCCTCGGCCCGCTCCCAGGCGTCCTCTTCGCCCTCCAGGGCCGCCTCCCAGGCGCTGCGCAGCGACTGGAGGTGCTGGCGAGCGCTGGCGGCCTCGGCGTGGTCGCTGCCGGCCAGCAGGTGCTCCAGATCCCCCAGGGTACGCTCCAGGCGGCCACGGGCGGCCTCCGTCGCCCCGGCGTCCGCGGCGGTCTTCAGCTCCTCGGCCAGGCGTCCCAGGGGGCCGTGGACCATCTCCGCCCGTGCCGCCGCCGGCAGGGTCTCGAACCACTCGGCGTAGTCCGAACCATCCAGGGTGGCGGTACGCTCGGCCATCTCCGCAACCGCGGTGCGGTCCTCGGGGAGATTGACCGCCTCGCGCTGGATCCGCTCCATGAGGGCCTCTTCGTCCTCGGGGAGGTCGCCGGTGTTGTAGCCGGCCTCCCGGAGCTGGCGGAGGATCTGGAGTAGGGAGGCGGGGACGTCCAGGTTGTCGGCGCCGACGTTGTGCCGGCCCGGGGGGTGGTTGTAGTAGATGAGTGCGATGCGCTTTTCGGCGTTGTCCTTCTCCTGCAGCGCCACCCAGCGCCGCAGGCGCTCGGCCGCGCGGGTGATGCGCTCGGCCTGCGGCCGCAGGGGGGCCAGCTCCAGGCCGGTGGCCTCCTGCTCCCGTTCGGGACCGGCGGTGGCGAGGACCAGGGGCTGGGAGACGCCCTGGCGTTCCGGCATCGCCAGGCGGTAGCTCACCGTGTCCACAGGGACCCCGGCCTCGCCCAGACGCCAGGTAGTTCCGTCCGTTTCGGCCAGGCGCAGCCCCTTGAGGACCGGCACGTCCAGATCCTCCAGGGCAGCGGTGGCGCGATCGGCGGCATCGCTGCCACCGAGGACGAAGTCCTGGAGGGTAACGACACCAGCCAGGCGGCCAGGCTCCACCCCCTCGGCCAGCCCCTCTAGGGCGCTGGCGGTGGGTTCGCCCCAGGCGGCGCGGACCACCACGCAGGCCGGGCCGGAGCCATTGCCGGCGGCCTCCACGGCGTCGCATACCGCCTGCTGGACCCGCCCGGCACCGGCGCGGGCGCCGGTGTCGTAATCCAGGACCGCGACCACCGGCTCGTCCTCGTCCACTTCCAGCTCGCCGGGGGCCACCGGTTCGCCGCCGCGGCGCCAGGTCAGCGGTTGCGGCGGGCGGGGCTCGGGGGCTTCGATCCCGGCCCCGGCCTGCCGGGCCAGCCAGGCGTAGAGACCGGCCAGGTTGTCCGGGCCGCGGCCGGCCCAGTAGGTCCGGGCGGTAAGCCAGTCGGCCTGGTCGGGGTGGGCCTCCAGCTGCTCCTGGTAGTGGGCCACCGGATCCTCGCCGACCTCGGCGTCGGCCTGGACGGCCATGCGCTGATCGTCGTCCAGGTCGGCCATGGGCTGCTCCCCCGCCAGGCGGGAGGCGCGGACCAGGGCCGGTTCGCTGTGGAAGGCGATGAAGGGGCGATCCGCGGGTAGCCGGGCCACGCGCTCGCGCAGGCGTCGGGCGGCCGTATCGAAGGTGCCGCCGGCGAAGAGGGCGTCGGCCTCCGACACCAGCTCATCCAGCTCCCCTGCCTCCATGGTCGCGACCTGCTCCCGGGAGCGCAGGACCAGCTCATGCTCGGGGTGCTCGTCCAGGAACTGCTCGGCGGCCCGGGCGGCATCGTCCGCCGCCCGGGGGGAGACGACGCCGAAGAGGGTCGCCGCGGAGGCGGGCAGCGCGGTGGCCACCAGGGCACTGGCCAGGGCAAGGGTGGGCAGGCGGCGCGGCATGGGTTACTCCGGGCGCTGGCCGGGCTGCCAGAGGACGTCGTCGCAGCCGGCGTGGTGGTTGATGGCGCGGGCGGCCACGAAGAGGTAGTCGGAGAGGCGGTTGAGGTACTTGAGCCCCTCGGGGTTCACCTCCTCCTCGTGGGAGAGGGCGTAGACCCGGCGCTCCGCCCGGCGGCAGACGGTGCGCGCCAGGTGGGCCTCGGCGGCCGCGCGGGTGCCGCCGGGGAGGATGAAGTTCTCCAGCGGCGCCAGGTCCCCGTTGAGGGCGTCCAGATCGTTCTCCAGTCGCTCGGTGTGGGCGGCGGTGACCATGGTGTAGCCGGGGACGGAGAGCTCGCCGCCCAGGTCGAAGAGGGCGTGACGGATCTCCACCAGGGTCTGGGCGATGGCGGCCGGCAGCTCGTGGGTGGCCAGGACGCCGATGGTGGCGTTGGTCTCGTCCACGGCGCCGAAGGCCTCCACCCGCAGGTGGTCCTTGGAGACCCGGGTGCCGTCGCCCAGGCCGGTGCGGCCCTCGTCGCCGGTGCGGGTGTAGATCTTCGAGAGGCGATTGCCCATGTTTCAGCTCCTGCAGTGGGGGGCGGTCGCGGCCGCCCCGTCAGGTTAGGGGGTGGTTCCTCGCGCGTCAGCCCTCCAGGCGGAAGACGACTGGCAGCTCCAGTTCCATTACACGGCCCGGGGGGTCCAGCCGGGCGACGCGCTGCAGGGCCCGGCGGGCTGCGTCGTCCAGCATGGCGTGGCCGGAGCCGCGGGCTACCTCGATGTCGCGGATATCGCCCTCGGCGGTGACGCGGAAGGCGAGGCGGACCTCGCCCTCCCAGCCGCGGCGCACCGCCACCGGCGGGTAGCGGAAGTGCTCGCCCAGCGCCCCGCGGGCCTCGGCGCGCAGGTGGCCGGGGTCGACCTCCGGCTGGTCGCTGCCGCCGCCGGTGGTTTCTGCCCCCGTAGCGTCGTCCGCGGCGGTGTCGGCGGCCTCGCCGGCATTCGCCCGTTCCGGTGCGGTGTTCGTGCTCGTTCTGGCCTCTTCGTCGCGGGATTCCGGGCTAGCCTCAGTCGCGGTTGCCTCGGCCCGTTGCGACTCGGTGGACGCCTCGGGCTCGGGCGGCTCCGGGGCCGGCTGTTCCGAATTGGTCCCGGTGGGCTCCTCCTTGGGGGCCGGTTCCTTGCGGGGTTCGGCCTCGGCCCGGGCAGGAGAGGCTTCGGGCTCGCCGCCCTCGGAGGCGTCCCCGGCCTCCTCCCCGGTTTCCTCTCCGGGGGCGCCTCCGGCGGCGGCGAGGTGGACGCTTACACCGGCCCCGCCGCCGCTCCCCCCCGGCGCTTGCGCCGGGGGATCGGCGAGCAGGAAGAGGCCGGCATGGGCGGCGGTGGAGAGCACCACCGCCGCCGCCAGGCCGCGCCCGGCGGGGCTCAGCGGAGCCGCCATACCACCTCGCCGTAGGCGGACTTGCCGGCGGTGTTGTAGGTGTCGGCGAGCTGGTAGTCCGCATCGGTGAGGTTCTCGATGCGGCTGCGCACGGTGAACTGCTCGGTGATA
>JBNJED010000005.1:0-35949 GCA_051745535.1 Pseudomonadota bacterium
TCGAGCTCCAGGCCGTCGCGGTAGTGGCGCAGCTCGGTGGTGGCCTCGTTGACCTGGACGGCCGCCGATTCCACCAGGTCCGCCGCGGGGCCCAGGCCGGCGTCGACCTCCCGCAGGCTGCCGAGTTCGCTGGTGGTCCGGCCCAGGAGGCCGGCGGCGGTGATCTCCTCGCCCTCGTGGAGCACGGCGATGGCGCGCTCGCACGCCTCCAGCAGCTGACGGGCGTGGGAGAGGCGCTCGTGCTCGGCCTCCAGGCGGTCGGGCTCGCCCTCTTCCAGGGCCAGCGCCTCCAGCTCCTCCACCTGGTAGGCCAGCAGCTCCCGGCGCGCCTCGCGGTCGCTGTCCGCCTGCTGCAGGGCGGCCAGCTCCGAGGCCAGCTCGCGCTTCCGGCGGTGGGCGGCGGCGACCCGGCTGCACAGCTCGTGGGCGCCGGCGTACTCGTCCACCCGGTCGCGCTGGGCCTCGCGGCGGAGCAGCGACTGGTGGGCGTGCTGACCGTGGATGTCCACCAGCCGTTCGCCGAGGTCGCGCAGGGCGGAGATGGCCACCGGCCGGCCGTTGATCCAGGCGCGGGAGCGGCCATCGGCGCCCACGGTGCGGCGGACCCGCAGCTCCGGCTCGTCCTCGTCCAGCTCCTGCTCGGTGAGCCAGTTCTGGACGGCCTCCAGGCCGGTGGTGTCGAACTCAGCGTTGACCTCGGCCCGGTCGGCGCCGGCGCGGACATGGGCGCTGTCGGCCCGGTCGCCCAGGGCCAGGCCCAGGGCGTCCAGGAGGATGGACTTGCCGGCCCCGGTCTCGCCGGTGAGCACGGTGAGACCGGCCTCGAAGTCGAGTTCCAGGGCCTGGACGATGGCGAAATCGCGGATATGGATGGAACGCAGCATGGAGGGGAGTATGCGGCCTCCCGCACGCCCCGGACAAGCGCCCGCCTAGTGGCTCCCCAGCGGCGGGCCGCCCCAGTGGAGCTTGGCACGCAGGATCTCGTAGTGGTCGTGATCGGAGGGGTGGAGCAGGTGGATGGGCTCCGGCCGCTTGCCGATGATGACACGGTCGCCGGCGGCCAGGCCGAGGTTCATCTGGCCGTCGCAGGTGAGCTGCGCCTGGGGCTGGCCGTTGGCGCTCACTCGCAGCTCCACGTGCCGGTCGCCGCCGATGACGATGGGGCGATTGGAGAGGGTGTGGGGGCAGATGGGGACCAGGGTCAGGGCGTTCAGCGACGGCTCCAGGATGGGCCCGCCGCCGGAGAGGGCGTAGGCGGTGGAGCCGGTGGGGGTGGAGACGATGAGGCCGTCCGCCCGGATGGAGTTGAGGAAGCGCCCGTCGATGTAGGTATCCACCTCGATCATCCGGGCGATCTCCCACTTGTGGATGACCGTATCGTTGAGGGCGGTGGCCTCGCTGATGGTCCGGCCCTCCCGCTGGATGCTCGCCCCCAGCATGAAGCGGTCCTCCACGTGGTAGTAGCCCTCCAGGATGGCCTCCAGGCGGTCCTCCAGGTGGTTCGGGGAGATGTCGGTGAGGAAGCCGAGCCGGCCGAGGTTCACGCCCACCAGCAGGGGGCCGTAGTCGGCCAGGGTGCGGGCGGCGTTGAGCAGGGTACCGTCGCCGCCGACGACGATGATGAGATCGGCGCGCTCGCCGAGGTCCGTCCGGCTGGCCACCTCCAGGTCGTGGCCGCTGCAGACGTCGGCGGTGCTCTCGTCCAGGAGCACCCGGCGTTCCCGGGCCGTGAAGAAGTCGGCCACGCGCCCCAGGGTATCGCTGATCCCCGGGTCGCTGTACTTGCCGATGAGGCCGACGGTGTTGAACCGTGCGTGGGTCATGGTATCTCCTCCCTCCGGCAGACGGTAGCACGGGCCGGGAGGGCCACCAAGCCCGTCTTGACGGGCGTGTGGGGCGCTGATAGCGTTCTTTAGCACTCGCGATGGGTGAGTGCCAGAGGGCGAGTTCCGACGAGAGACCGTGACCGACGAGACCCACAACCTCAGCGAGCGCGCCTTCACCCTGCTCAAGACCCTGGTCGAGCGCCATATCAGCGAGGGTCAGCCCCAGGGATCGCGTGCCCTCTCCCGGGCCTCGGGGCTCAACGTCAGCCCCGCGACCATCCGCAACATCATGGCCGACCTGGAGGATCTGGGGCTGGTGCGCTCGCCCCACACCTCCGCAGGACGCATCCCCACTGCGCGGGGCTATCGGCTCTTCGTGGACAGCATGCTCACCGTGCGCTCCCTGGAGGAGGGCGAGCTGGACAGCCTCAGCGACCAGCTCGACCCCGATACCACGACGCCCGAGCTCTACTCCCACGCCTCCTCCCTGCTCTCGTCCATCACCCGGATGGCGGGGGTGGTGGTGCTCCCGCGCCAGGAGCAGGCGGCCTTCCGCCATATCGAATTCCTGCGCCTGGATGACGAGCGGGTGCTGGTCATCTGGGTGATCAACGAGCGCGACGTCCAGAACCGGATCATCCATACCGAGCGCCCCTTCTCCGAGTCGGAGTTGCAGGAGGCGGCCAACTACCTCAACCACCACTTCGCCGGGCGCAACCTCCACGACATCCGCGCCGGCCTCCTGCGCGAGATGCGCCAGGCTCGGGATTCGGCCAACCGGCTCATGGTCACCGCCATCCAGATGGCGGAGAAGGCCTTCGCCGCGGACCCGGAGGAGGAGAGCGGCGACTACGTCATGGAGGGGGAGTTCAACCTCCTGGACTACGAGGAGATGGCGGATACCGACAAGCTCCGGGAGCTCTTCCAGACCTTCTCCCGCAAGCGCGACATCATGGACCTGCTGGACCGCGCCTCGGTGGCCGACGGGGTCCAGATCTTCATCGGCGAGGAGTCGGGCTACGAGGTCTTCGAGGACCTCTCGGTGGTCACCGCCCCCTACGGGGCCGACGGCCGGACCCTGGGGGTCCTCGGCGTCATCGGTCCTACCCGGATGGCGTACGATCGGGTGATCCCGGTGGTCGATGTTACCGCGCGCCTGCTGGGCGCCGCGCTCAACCGCAGCGGTTGAGCCGTGTGGCGGCCGCCTCCCGGCCCTCCCTTGAATTGTCGGCAGGGGACCCCACATAGGCCCTAGAACGGCGCCGCCGCGCGCCCCGGTTTTCCGAATCCCAATTGACGGACAAGAGAGACCCATGGCGGAACGAGACGACGAGCAGCAACCGGCGGAAGAGCCGACCCAAGAGGTGACCGGCGAGCAGGGCGAGGCCCCCCTGGAAGAGGACACCGAGGCCCATCTGGAGGAGCACCCCGAGGCGCTCCTCGAGGACCTGCGCGCCAAGGCGGACGAGAACTGGAACCACTACCTCCGGGCCCACGCGGAGATGGAGAACCTCCGGCGGCGGCACGAGAAGGAGCTGGAGAACGCCCACAAGTACGGCCTGGAGAAGTTCGCCAACGAACTCCTGCCGGTCATCGACAGCCTGGAGATGGGCCTGGCCAGCATCCCGGACGATGACGGCGGCAGCGACGTGGCCGCCAAGACCCGCGAGGGCATGGAGCTGACCCTCAAGCAGCTGCGCTCGGCGGTGGAGAAGTTCGGGATCCAGCCGGTGGAGCCGGCCATCGGCGACCCGCTGGACCCGGAGCGCCATCAGGCCATGTCCACCCAGGAGTCCAGCGAGGTGGCGCCCAACGGCGTTACCGCCGTGATGCAGAAGGGCTACCTGCTCAATGACCGGCTCCTGCGGCCGGCCATGGTCATGGTGGCCAAGGCGCCGGCCGACTCCTGAACGGACCCCCTTGAAAGGGGGGGCAGGGCGCCCCACCTGAGAATCAAGATTTACGCAGCATCGACGAATTCACGCGAACCAGAATCGGAGTCAAGACAATGGGCAAGATTATCGGCATCGACCTGGGTACCACCAATTCCTGCGTCGCCGTCATGGAAGGCGGCCAGGCCCGGGTGATCGAGAACAGCGAGGGGGACCGCACCACGCCCTCCGTCGTCGCCTTCGCCGACGACGACGAGGTCCTGGTCGGACAGCCGGCCAAGCGCCAGGCGGTCACCAACCCCCAGAACACCCTCCACGCCGTCAAGCGCCTCATCGGCCGCAAGTTCGAGGATGACGAGGTCCAGAAGGACATCGACCTGGTCTCCTACAAGATCGTCAAGGCCGACAACGGCGACGCCTGGGTGGAGGTCAAGGACAAGAAGATGGCCCCGCCGGAGATCTCCGCGCGGGTCCTGCAGAAGATGAAGAAGACCGCCGAGGACTACCTCGGCGAAGAGGTCACCGAGGCGGTGATCACCGTCCCGGCCTACTTCAACGACTCCCAGCGCCAGGCCACCAAGGACGCCGGCAAGATCGCCGGCCTCGAGGTCAAGCGCATCATCAACGAGCCCACTGCCGCGGCCCTGGCCTACGGCATGGACAAGCAGCGCGGCGACCGCAAGGTGGCCGTCTACGACCTGGGTGGCGGCACCTTCGACATCTCCATCATCGAGGTGGCCGACATCGAGGGCGAGCACCAGATCGAGGTGCTCTCCACCAGCGGCGACACCTTCCTGGGTGGTGAGGACTTCGACAGCCGACTCATCGAGTACCTGGCCGACGAGTTCCAGAAGGACCAGGGCATCGACCTGCGCCAGGACCACCTGGCCATGCAGCGTCTGCGCGAGGCGGCGGAGAAGGCCAAGATCGAGCTCTCCTCCGCCCAGCAGACCGAGGTCAACCTGCCCTACGTCACCGCCGACCAGGCCGGCCCCAAGCACCTCAACGTCAAGGTGACCCGGGCCAAGCTGGAGTCCCTGGTGGAGGACCTGGTGCAGCGCTCCATCGACCCCTGCAAGACCGCGCTCTCCGATGCCGGCCTCTCCGCCTCCGACGTGGATGACGTCATCCTGGTGGGCGGCCAGACCCGCATGCCCAAGGTCCAGGAGGGGGTGAAGGAGTTCTTCGGAAAGGACCCGCGCAAGGACGTGAACCCGGACGAGGCGGTGGCCGTGGGTGCCTCCATCCAGGCCGGTGTTCTGGGCGGCGACGTCAAGGACGTGCTGCTGCTGGACGTTACCCCGCTCTCCCTGGGTATCGAGACCATGGGCGGCGTGATGACCAAGCTCATCGAGAAGAACACCACCATCCCGACCAAGGCGAGCCAGGTCTTCTCCACCGCCGAGGACAACCAGACGGCCGTGACCGTCCACGTCCTCCAGGGCGAGCGCGAGAAGGCGTCGGAGAACAAGTCCCTGGGCCGGTTCGACCTCTCCGACATCCCGCCGGCCGCCCGCGGGGTGCCGCAGATCGAGGTGACCTTCGACATCGACGCCAACGGTATCCTCAACGTCTCCGCCAAGGACAAGGCCACAGGGCGCGAGCAGTCCATCACCATCCGTGCCTCCAGCGGCCTCTCCGAGGACGAGATCGAGCAGATGGTGCAGGATGCCGAGCAGCACGCCGCGGACGACCAGAAGTTCCGGGAGGTGGTGGAGGCCCGCAACCAGGCGGACAACCTCATCCATGCCACCCGCAAGGCGATGTCCGACCTCGGCGACGACCTCGGTGACGACGAGAAGGAGTCCATCGAGAACGCCATCAAGGAGCTCGAGGAGGCCATGGAGGGCGAGGACAAGGAGGCCATCGAGACCAAGATGCAGGCGCTCTCCGAGGCCTCGTCCGGCATGGCCGAGCGCGCCTACCAGCAGGCCGGTGGCGGCGGCGAAGAGGCCGCCGGCGGTCAGCAGGCGGGCGGCGGCTCTGCCGATGACGACGTGGTCGACGCCGAGTTCGAAGAGGTCGACGACGACAAGCGCAACCAGAGCTAGACCGCGCAGGTAGCGGTCCGGCCGACGGGACGACAGGCGGGGGCGACCTCGCCTGTCGTTGCGCGTCGGGACCTTGGTAAACGCACCGCCCGCGGTGCCCGAACAGCGAAGGGACCATGGCAAAACGCGACTATTACGAGATCCTCGGCATCCAGAAGAATGCCAGCGAGGCCGAGATCAAGAAGGCCTTCAAGCGGATGGCCATGAAGTACCATCCGGACCGCAATCCGGATGACGAGGAGGCCGATCGCCTCTTCAAGGAGGCTCGGGAGGCCTACGATGTCCTCAGCGACTCCCAGAAGCGGGCCGCCTACGACCAGTTCGGCCATGCCGGCGTCGAGGGCGGCGGCATGGGCGGAGGCGGCGGCTTCGGTGGCTTCGGCGGCGGGGCCGGCGGCTTTAACGACATCTTCGGTGATATCTTCGGGGATATCTTCGGCGGGGGCGGCGGTGGTCGCCGCGGCGGGCCGCAGGTCTTCCGCGGGGCCGACCTGCGCTACAACCTCTCCCTGGACCTCGAGGACGCCGTTGCCGGGACCACCGTCAAGATCCGCTTCCCCGCGGCCAAGGCCTGCGAGACCTGCGAGGGCTCCGGCGCCAGGCCCGGCAGCCAGCCCGAGGAGTGCCCCACCTGCCACGGCCAGGGCCAGGTCCGCATGCAGCAGGGCTTCTTCACCATCCAGCAGCCCTGCCCGCAGTGCCATGGCCAGGGCCGGGTGGTCACCGATCCCTGCCCCGACTGCCACGGCCAGGGACGGGTGGAAGAGGAGCGCACCCTCTCGGTGAAGGTGCCCGCCGGCGTCGATACCGGCGACCGCATCCGGCTCGCCGGCGAGGGCGAGCCGGGGGAGAATGGCGGCCCGGCCGGGGACCTCTACGTCCACATCCAGGTGAAGCCCCACTCCATCTTCCGGCGCGAGGGCAATGACCTCCACTGCGAGGTGCCCATCTCCTTCGCCACCGCCGCCCTGGGCGGCGAGCTGGAGGTGCCGACGCTGGAGGGGCGGGCGTCGGTGAAGGTGCCGGCAGAGACCCAGACCGGCAAGGCTTTCCGCCTGCGCGGCAAGGGGGTCCAGTCGGTGCGCGGTGGCGACGCCGGGGACCTGGTCTGTCGCGTGGTGGTGGAGACGCCGGTGAAGCTCAACGAGCGCCAGCAGGAGCTCCTGGAGGAGCTGGAGGAATCCCTCCACCAGGACCGCGCCACCCACCGGCCGCGCGCCCACTCCTGGCTGGACGGGGTCAAGAACTTCTTCGAGAGCCTGAAGTCGTAGGCGATAGGTGAACGGCCACAGCCAGAGGGGTAGCGAGATGGAACGCAAAGGCGAGACGGGTACCACGAAGCAGGTCGTCGACGCCGGCCGGCGGCGCATGCTCGGCGGTCTGGGGGCCCTGGCCGCCGGCGCCGCCGGGTGGGTGGTCGGCGGCCGGGCACGGGCCGAGGAGTCGGGCGATGAGATGCGCTTTCCCGGCGACCCCGCCGAGCACAAGGTGGTCTATCAACTCAACAAGGCCGATGCCGACTACCACGACAGCGTGATCTTCTCGGTGGGGGAGATGATCCGCCGCTATGAAGACAACGTGGAGGTGGCGGTGGTCGCCTTCGGCCCGGGTATCCACACCCTGGCCAAGGAGCCGGAGCGGTCGGTGAGCGACGAGATCCGGGAACGGATCTCCAGCCTCTCGCAGTACGGTGTGGACTTCGTCGCCTGCGGCAACACCATGGACAGTCTGGGCTGGAAGGAGGAGGACATGGTGGACTTCGCCCGGGTAGTTCAGGTCGGCGCCGCCGAACTCATGGAGCTGCAGGAAGATGGCTACGCCTATATCGCCTGGTAGGAGGGACCCGTAATGGTCCGTATCGGAATCACCGGCGCCGGGGGCCGCATGGGGCGCAACCTGGTCACCGCCGTGGCCGCCGCCGACGGGGCGGAGCTGGCGGCGGCCGTGGAGCACCCCGACAGCGAGTTCATCGGCACCGATGCCGGGACCCTGGCCGGGGAGGGAGCGCTGGGCGTGCCCATCGGCCACGATATCGAGGCGGCGGCCGGGGAGTGCGATGTCCTCATCGACTTCACCCGACCGGAGGCAACCCTGGCCTACCTCACCGCCTGCCAGCGGGCCGGCTGTGGCCTGGTCATCGGGACCACCGGTTTCGACGAGGCGGGCAAGCGCGCCATCGCGGCCACCGCCGAGTCGGTGGGCGTGGTCTTCGCCCCCAACATGAGCGCCGGGGTCAATCTCAGCCTCAAGCTGCTGGAGCTGGCCGCCCGCGCCCTGGGGGACACCGTGGACGTGGAGGTCATCGAGGCCCACCACCGCCACAAGGTCGATGCCCCCTCGGGGACCGCCCTGCGCATGGGGGAGGTGGTGGCCGAGGCCACCGGCCGCGACCTGGCCGAGCACGCCATCTACGGCCGCCACGGCCACACCGGCGAGCGCGATCGCCATACCATCGGCTTCGAGACCATCCGGGCCGGGGATATCGTCGGCGAGCACACGGTGCTCTTCGCCGGGGACGGCGAGCGGCTGGAGATCACCCACAAGGCCTCCAGTCGCCAGACCTTCGCCAGCGGTGCGGTCCGTGCGGCCATCTGGCTGGCCGGGCAGAAGCCCGGCCTCTACGACATGGAGGATGTCCTCGGCCTGCGCGGGGCTGGTGGCTAGGCCCTTGCCCCGGCCTCGGTGGACCTGGGCGCTTGTCGGCCTGCGCGGGGGTCCATTAAACTGACGCCATTCACGAGTTGACGGTGAACGTTTGTGCGGGAGCCACCCCCGGGGGGGTGCTCCCGCTTTGCATGTCCAGACCGGAGGGTTGCCTTGGAAAAGCCTGCCATTCTCGCCCTGGAGGACGGGACGATCTTCCACGGCGTCGCCATCGGCAGCGAGGGCCGGAGCGTCGGTGAGGTGGTCTTCAATACCGCCATGAGTGGTTACCAGGAGATCCTCACCGATCCCTCCTATCTGCGCCAACTGGTGACACTGACCTATCCCCACATCGGGAACACCGGGGTGAACGAGGACGACGAGGAGTCCGACGGCATCCAGGCCGCCGGCCTCATCGTCCGCGACCTGCCCCTGGAGGCGAGCAACTATCGCTCCCGGGAGGAGCTCGGCGACTACCTGCGCCGCCACGGCACCGTGGCCATCGCCGAGGTGGATACCCGGGAGCTCACCCGGATGCTGCGCGAGAAGGGCGCCCAGCGCGGCTGCCTCATGGCCGGCGAGGTGGACGAGGCCGCCGCCGTGGCCGCCGCCCGGGAGTTCCCCGGCCTCTCCGGCATGGATCTGGCTGCCGTCGCCTCCACCGGGACCCCCTACGAGTGGGTCCAGGCGGCCTGGCGGGCCGAGGACAACGGCTACCCCGAGGCCCGGCACCCCATCGAGGAGCACTACCCCTGGCACGTGGTCGCCTACGACTACGGCGTCAAGCGCAACATCCTGCGCATGCTCGCCGAGAGCGGCTGCCGGGTGACCGTGGTGCCGGCGAAGATGCCGGTGGACGAGGTCATGGCCCTGGAGCCCGACGGCGTCCTGCTCTCCAACGGCCCCGGCGACCCCGAGCCGTGCGACTACGCCATCGACGCCATCCGGGAGCTCACCGCCCGGCAGGTGCCGCTGTTCGGGATCTGCCTGGGCCACCAGCTCCTGGGGCTGGCCAGCGGGGCGCGCTCGGAGAAGATGAAGTTCGGCCACCACGGCGCCAACCACCCGGTGCAGGACATCGCCTCCGGCCGGGTGATGATCACCAGCCAGAACCACGGCTTCGCCATCGACGAGGCGAGCCTGCCGGCGACCCTGCGCGCCACCCATCGGTCGCTCTTCGACGGCAGCCTCCAGGGCGTCGAGCGCACCGACTGCCCGGCCTTCAGCTTCCAGGGCCACCCCGAGGCGAGCCCCGGTCCCCATGACGTCCGCCCCCTGTTCGACCACTTCGTGGAGCTCATGAAGTCCTCCCGGAGTGCCCACTGAGGTAGCGCCACCCCCATGCCGAAACGTACCGACATTCAGAGCATCCTGGTCATCGGCGCCGGCCCCATCGTCATCGGCCAGGCGTGCGAGTTCGACTACTCCGGCGCCCAGGCGTGCAAGGCGCTGCGGGAGGAGGGCTACCGGGTGATCCTGGTGAACTCCAACCCGGCCACCATCATGACCGACCCGGACATGGCCGACGCCACCTACATCGAGCCGGTGGAGTGGCGCACCGTCGCCCGCATCATCGAGAAGGAGCGGCCCGACGCCGTGCTGCCCACCATGGGCGGCCAGACGGCGCTCAACTGCGCCCTGGACCTCAACCACCAGGGGGTGCTGAGCCAGTACGGCGTGGAGCTCATCGGCGCCTCGGTGGATGCCATCGACATGGCCGAGGACCGCGACCAGTTCCGTCAGGCCATGCGCCGCATCGGCCTGGAGGTGCCGGAGTCCCATGTCGCCTACTCCATGGAGGAGGCGCTGGAGGTCCAGGCGCGCATCGGCTTCCCCGCCATCATCCGCCCCTCTTTTACCCTGGGCGGCTCCGGCGGCGGCATCGCCTACAACAAGGAGGAGTTCGTCGAGATCTGCGAGAGCGGCCTGGAGCTCTCGCCGACCAACGAACTCCTCATCGAGGAGTCGGTCCTCGGTTGGAAGGAGTACGAGATGGAGGTGGTCCGCGATCACGCGGATAACTGCATCATCGTCTGCTCCATCGAGAACCTCGACCCCATGGGGGTCCACACCGGCGACTCCATCACCGTGGCGCCGGCGCAGACGCTCACCGACAAGGAATACCAGGTGATGCGCGACGCCTCCCTGGCGGTGCTCCGGGAGATCGGCGTGGATACCGGCGGCTCCAACGTCCAGTTCGCCGTGGACCCGGAGACCGGGCGGATGATCGTCATCGAGATGAATCCGCGGGTGTCGCGCTCCTCGGCGCTGGCCTCCAAGGCCACCGGCTTCCCCATCGCCAAGATCGCGGCGAAGCTGGCCGTGGGCTACACCCTGGACGAGCTGGGCAACGACATCACCGGCCGCCTCACCCCGGCCTCCTTCGAGCCGGCGCTGGACTACGTCGTCACCAAGATCCCGCGCTTCGCCTTCGAGAAGTTCCCCCAGGCCGACGACCGCCTGAATACCCAGATGCGCGCGGTGGGCGAGGCCATGGCCATCGGCCGGACCTTCCCCGAATCCCTGCAGAAGGCGCTGCGCAGCCTGGAGACCGGTGCCGACGGGCTCACCGAGCGGGTGGATATCGAGGCACCCGAGGCCCTGGAGCGGATCCGCCACGAGTGCCGCTTCCCGGGGAGCAACCGACTGTGGTATCTCGCCGACGGCTTCCGCGCCGGCATGAGCCGGGAGGAGGCGCAGGAGGCCACCGGCATCGACCCCTGGTTCCTGGAGCAGATCCAGGCCCTGGTCCAGCTGGAGGAGGAGGTCCGGGAGCAGGGCTTCGACGCCCTGGACGAGGCGCGCCTGCGCCGGCTCAAGCGGCTGGGCTTCGCCGACAGTCGGCTGGCGACGCTCACCGGCGTGCGCGAGTCGGCGGTGCGCAAGGCCCGCCACGACCTGGGGCTGCGGCCGGTCTACAAGCGGGTGGATACCTGCGCGGCGGAGTTCGCCTCCACCACCGCCTACATGTACTCCACCTACGAGCGCGCCTGCGAGGCCGCGCCCACCGACAAGCGAAAGATCATGGTGCTGGGGGGCGGGCCCAACCGCATCGGGCAGGGCATCGAGTTCGACTACTGCTGCGTCCACGCCAGCCTGGCGCTGCGCGAGGACGAGTACGAGACCATCATGGTCAACTGCAACCCGGAGACCGTCTCCACGGACTACGATACCTCCGATCGGCTCTACTTCGAGCCGCTGACCCTGGAGGATGTCCTGGAGCTGGTCCACCTGGAGCAGCCGGAGGGGATCATCATCCAGTACGGCGGCCAGACGCCGCTGAAGCTGGCCCGGGACCTGGAGGCCGCCGGCGCCCCCATCATCGGCACGGCGCCGGACTCCATCGACCTGGCCGAGGACCGTCAGCGCTTCCAGCAGCTGCTGGACGACCTGGACCTGCGCCAGCCGCCCAACCGCACCGCGCGGACCGAGAAGGAGGCGGAGAAGCTCGCCGACGAGATCGGCTACCCGCTGGTGGTCCGCCCCTCCTACGTCCTGGGCGGGCGCGGCATGGAGATCGTCTACAATAAGACAGAACTCCAGCGCTACATGGATGCGGCGGTCCAGGTCTCCAACGAGGCGCCGGTGCTGCTGGATCGCTTTCTGGACGACGCCACCGAGGTGGACGTCGACGCCGTCTGCGATGGCGAGGAGGTGGTCATCGGCGGGCTCATGGAGCACATCGAGCAGGCCGGGGTCCACTCCGGCGACTCCGCCTGCTCCCTGCCGCCCTACCACCTGAGCGCCGAACTCCAGGAGGAGCTGCGCCGGGAGACGCGCAAGCTCGCCCAGGGGCTCTCCGTGGTGGGGCTGATGAACGTCCAGTTCGCGGTGCAGGGGGAGAACGTCTTCATCCTGGAGGTGAACCCGCGCGCCTCGCGGACCATCCCCTTCGTGGCCAAGGCCACCGGCCGTCCGCTGGCGAGCATCGCCGCCCGCTGCATGGCCGGGCGCAGCCTGGCCGACCAGGGGATCCACGGCGAGGTCGTGCCCCGGTACTATGCGGTGAAGGAGGCGGTCTTCCCCTTCATCAAGTTCCGCAACGTCGACCCCCTGCTGGGGCCGGAGATGAAGTCCACCGGCGAGGTCATGGGCGTGGGCCGGACCTTCGGCGAGGCCTTTGCCAAGGCGCAGCTCGGCGCCGGGGTCATCCTCCCGCGGGAGGGTCGGGTCTTCGTCAGCGTCCGCGATGCCGACAAGGGCGGTATCGCCTCGGTGGTGGAGCGGCTGGTGGCCAGCGGCTTCGAGGTGGTGGCCACCGGCGGGACTGCCGAGGTCCTGCGCGAGGCGGGCCTGGCGTGCGAGGTGGTGAACAAGGTGACCGAGGGGCGGCCGCACATCGTCGACATGATCAAGAACGACGAGATCGCCCTCATCATCAATACCACCGACGGCAAGCAGGCCATCGCCGACTCCTACGAGATCCGGCGCGAGGCCTTGATGCACAAGGTGACCTATACCACGACCCTGGCCGGGGCGGAGGCGACCGCCATCGCCATCCACCAGAACGACCCCTTCGACGTGAACAGCATGCAGCGACTGCACAGGGAGCTGACCCAATGAGCGAACAGAAGATGCCGCTGACGGTGCGGGGCGCGGAAAAGCTGCGCGAGGAGCTGCATCGGCTCAAGACCGAGGATCGTCCCAAGGTCATCGATGCCATTTCCGAGGCGCGCGAGCACGGCGACCTCAAGGAGAACGCCGAGTACCACGCCGCGCGCGAGCAGCAGGGCTTCATCGAGGGACGGATCCAGGAGCTGGAGTCCAAGCTCGCCGACGCCCAGATCATCGACCCGACCACGGTGAAGGCCGACGGCAAGGTGGTCTTCGGCGCCACCGTGGACCTGGTGGACGAGGCCACCGGCGAGGAGTTTACCTACCAGATCGTCGGGGACGACGAGGCCGACATCAAATCGGGCCTCATCTCGGTGACCTCCCCGGTGGCCCGGGGCCTCATCGGCAAGGAGGAGGGCGACATCGCCCGGGTGGAGACCCCCGGCGGTCTGAAGGAGTACGAGATCGCCGAGGTCCGCTACGAGTGAGCCTAGCGGGGCAGGGCGACCTTCGGCTCGCCCTCGGCGGGCGCGCGATAGAGGATGACCACCCGGCCGAGGACCTGAACGGTCTCGGAGGCCGTGAGCCGGGCCAGTTCCGTCGCCATCTCGGCGCGGCTGTCGCGGTCGCCGGCGGCAATGCGGACCTTGATGAGTTCGTGGTCGTTGAGGGCGCGATCCGCCTCGGCGGCCACGGCCTCGGAGAGGCCGGCCTGGCCGAGGGTGACCACCGGCTTGAGGTGATGGGCCTGGCGACGCAGGAACTGGCGCTGGCGCGGATTCAAGGGCATCTGTAATGGGGCTCCGACGGCAAACGGACGACAGTGTAACCCGCGGCTCCGGCGGCATGACAGTGGCGCCCAGCCCCTTCAACGCCGTCAAGCGCGACCTCGGCCTCATCCTCATCCTGCTGCCCCTGGCCTGGCTGGTCATCCACCGGCTGGTCGCCGATACCCAGGCGCAGCTGGCGTGGCTGGCCGGCTGCTCCCTGGCCGCCGGGCTCTGGGTGGCGGCCCGGGCCTGGTGGGTCGCCCGGCGCGACCGGGAGGGCCGGGCGTGAGCCGGGGCGGGTCGAGCCGGCGTTGGCTGGCGGAGCACGAGCGCGATCCCTGGGTCCAGCGGGCGCGCAGCGAGGGCTATCGCGGCCGCGCCGCCTACAAGCTGGTGGAGCTGGACGAGCGCGAGAACCTGCTGGCCCCGGGGATGACGGTGGTCGACCTGGGCGCTGCCCCCGGGGCCTGGTCCCAGTACGCCGTCGGGCGGGTCGGGGACGACGGCCGGGTCATCGCCCTGGACTGCCTGCCCATGGATCCCATCCCGGGCGTCCGGATCCTGGAGGGGGACTTCACCGAGGAGGCGACCCTGGAGGCGCTCCTCGCCGAGCTGGGCGATCGCCGGGTAGACCTTGTCCTGTCGGACATGGCCCCCAATATGAGTGGAGTGAAGGCCGTGGATCAGCCGCGCAGCATGGAGCTGGTGGAACTCGCCGAGGACCTGGCCGGCCGCATCCTGCGACCCGGCGGGGGGCTGGTGACCAAGGCCTTTCAGGGCGAGGGGTTCGACCCCCTGATGAGCCGGTTGAAGACGGCATACCGCCAGGTGAAGACGCGCAAACCCGAGGCCTCGCGGGCCCGATCCCCCGAAGTCTACGTGTTGGCCCGGAACTTCCGGGTGGTGTAACGTATTCGAATTGGAACACTGGTGCCCGGCGCGGGTTGCCGGACACGATAGGCAAGAGGCAGTCCATTGAACGACATCGTCAAGAACGTGATCCTCTGGGTGGTCATCGCCGTCATCCTGATGTCGGTGTTCAACAACTTCGGCCCCCAGCAGGCGCCCACCCAGCAGATCGAGTATTCCCGGTTCCTGGATGAGGTGAACAACGGGCAGGTGGACCAGGTCACCATGGACGGGGATACCATCCGCGGGCAGCTCGGTAACGGTTCGGATTTCGTGACTTACAATCCCGGCGACCCCGGTCTCATCGGGGATCTGCTCCAGAATGACGTGACCATCGAGTCCAAGCCGCCCGAGGAGCAGTCCCTGCTGATGCAGATCTTCATCAGCTGGTTCCCCATGCTGCTGCTCATTGGCGTCTGGCTCTACTTCATGCGCCAGATGCAGGGCGGTGGCGGCGCCGGCGGCAAGGGCGCCATGTCCTTCGGCAAGTCCAAGGCGCGCATGCTCGGCGAGGACCAGGTCAACGTGACCTTCGGGGACGTCGCCGGCTGCGACGAGGCCAAGGAGGAGGTCGTCGAGCTTGTGGACTTCCTCAAGGACCCCGCCAAGTTCCAGAAGCTCGGCGGCAAGATCCCCAAGGGCGTGCTCATGGTCGGCTCGCCCGGTACCGGCAAGACCCTGCTGGCCCGCGCCATCGCCGGCGAGGCCAAGGTGCCCTTCTTCTCCATCTCCGGCTCCGACTTCGTGGAGATGTTCGTGGGCGTGGGCGCCTCCCGGGTGCGGGACATGTTCGAGCAGGCCAAGAAGCACGCCCCCTGCATCATCTTCATCGACGAGATCGACGCCGTGGGCCGCCAGCGCGGCGCCGGCATGGGCGGCGGCCACGACGAGCGCGAGCAGACCCTGAACCAGCTCCTGGTGGAGATGGACGGCTTCGAGGGCAACGAGGGCATCATCGTCATGGCCGCCACCAACCGGCCGGACGTCCTCGACCCGGCGCTGCTGCGGCCGGGCCGCTTCGATCGCCAGGTGGTGGTGCCGCTGCCCGACGTGCGCGGCCGCGAGCAGATCCTGCGGGTCCACATGCGCCATACTCCGCTGGCCGACGACGTCGATCCGGCGGTCATCGCCCGGGGCTGCCCCGGCTTCTCCGGCGCCGATCTGGCCAACCTGGTCAACGAGGCGGCGCTCTTCGCCGCCCGGGCCAACAAGCGGCTGGTCCACATGGAGGACTTCGAGCGCGCCAAGGACAAGATCATGATGGGCGCCGAGCGCCGCTCCATGGTCATGTCGGAGGACGAGAAGCGGCTCACCGCCTACCACGAGTCCGGCCACGCGATCGTCGGCCGGCTGGTGCCGGACCACGACCCCATCCACAAGGTGAGCATCATCCCGCGCGGTCGGGCGCTGGGTGTGACCCTCTTCCTACCGGAGGAGGACCGCTACAGCCATACCAAGCAGCGGCTGGAGAGCCAGATCTGCTCGCTCTTCGGTGGCCGCATCGCCGAGGAGATCATCTTCGGCCAGGACCGAGTCACCACCGGGGCCTCCAACGATATTCAGCGGGTCACGGAGATCGCGCGGAACATGGTCACCAAGTGGGGCCTGTCCGAGCGACTGGGCCCGCTGAGCTACGGCGAGGAGGAGGGCGAGGTCTTCATGGGCCAGCCCATGTCCCAGTCCAAGGGCTTCTCCGACGATACGGCCCAGGCCATCGACGAGGAGGTCCGCCGGATCGTCGAGGAGAACTACGAGCGCGCCACGCAGATCCTGCGGGAGAACGAGGACAAGCTCCATCTCATGGCCGATGCGCTGATGAAGTACGAGACCATCGACTCCCATCAGATCGACGACATCATGAACGGGAATCCGCCGCGGCCGCCGGCCGACTGGCGCGATAACGAGCCGCCGGCCTCCGGTGCCGGCGAGTCATCCGCCGACGAAGGGGGCGAGTCCACCGGCGAGGATCGCCCGGACAATCCGCCCCTGGGCGGGCCCGCCGGCCAGCACTGACCCAATGAGCGAAGCCGACTCCCCCGTTCCCGGGGTACCCCTGGATCGCCCGGGGGTCATGGGGATCCTCAACGCCACCCCGGACTCCTTCTCCGACGGTGGCCGCCATGCCGACGTGGAGACGGCGCTGGCCAGCGCCGAGACCATGCTCGAGGCCGGCGCCGCCATCATCGATGTCGGCGGCGAGTCCACTCGTCCCGGTGCCGATCCGGTGGCCGAGGAGGAGGAGCTACGGCGGGTCGTCCCCGTGGTGGAGGCGCTGGTCCAGCGCCTCGGTTGCCCGGTCTCGGTGGATACCAGCAAGCCGGCGGTGATGCGCGAGGCCGTTCGGGCCGGCGCCGTCCTCATTAATGATGTCCGCTCGCTGCGCCAGGAGGACGCCCTGGCCACCGCCGCCGAGCTGGAGGTGGCGGTGTGCGTCATGCACATGCAGGGCGAGCCTACCAACATGCAGGACGAGCCCTTCTACCAGGACGTGGTCACCGACGTGATGGGGTTCCTGGAGGAGCGGGTCTTCGCCTGCGAGCGGGCCGGTATTCCGCGTGAGCGGATCCTGATCGATCCGGGCTTCGGCTTCGCCAAGGATCTGGGGCACAATCTCACCCTGATGAAGCACCTCGATCGCTTCCAGTCCCTGGGGCTGCCCATGCTGGTCGGGGTATCCAGGAAATCGATGATCGGTCAGGTCCTCGGGCGCACCGTGGAGGAACGGCTACCCGGCAGCCTCGCCCTGGCGGCGCTGGCGGTCTGGCAGAACGCCACCCTCGTACGGGCCCACGACGTCGCGGCCACGGTGGATGCCGTGCGGATGATCGAGGCGGTCCGCAACGCCTGAGGCACCCTGACCCGGACGGGAGGAGTCCGCCTTGGGCGACAGAAAGTACTTCGGCACCGACGGCATCCGGGGCCGCGTGGGGACGCCCCCCATCACCCCCGACTTCGTCCTCCGGCTGGGCTGGGCCGCGGGCCGGGTCCTCGGCGGCGAGCACGGGGGGCGGGTCGTCATCGGCAAGGACACCCGGATCTCCGGCTACATGTTCGAGTCGGCCCTGGAGGCCGGCCTGTCCGCGGCCGGACTCGATACCCACCTCCTGGGCCCCATCCCGACTCCCGCCATCGCCTACCTCACCCGGACCCTGCGGGCGCGGGCCGGGATCGTCATCAGCGCCTCCCACAATCCCTACGATGACAACGGGATCAAGTTCTTCTCCGCCGAGGGGGTGAAGCTCCCGGACGCCACCGAGGAGGCCATCGAGGCGCTGCTGGAGGAGCCGCTGACCACCCGCACCTCCGCCGGGCTGGGCAAGGCCTACCGCGTCCCCGACGCCGCCGGCCGCTATATCGAGTTCTGCAAGGGGACGGTGCCCAACGGCCTGACCCTGGAGGGGCTGCATATCGTGGTCGACTGCGCCCACGGGGCCACCTATCAGGTCGCCCCGTCGGTCTTCTCCGAGCTGGGAGCCCGGGTGACCGCCATCGGGGACGAGCCCGACGGCCTGAATATCAACGAGGGGGTGGGCTCCACCCGGCCGGAGGCGCTCCAGGACGCGGTACGTCGCGAGCGGGCCGACCTCGGGGTCGCCTTTGATGGCGACGGCGATCGCGTGATCATGGTCGACGCCGACGGCGAGGTGGTGGACGGCGACGAGCTCCTCTACATCATCGCCGCCCATCGCCAGCGCAACGGCGGCTTCCCCGGCGGGGTGGCCGGCACCCTGATGTCCAACCTCGGCCTGGAGCTGGCCCTGCAGGCCCTGGAGATCCCCTTCCGCCGCGCCAAGGTCGGGGACCGCTATGTCAGCGAACTGATGGCCGCCGAGGACTGGCTGCTGGGCGGTGAGACGTCGGGCCACATCATCTGTCGGGACCGCAACAGCAGCGGTGACGGCATTATCGCCGCCCTCCAGGTCCTCACGGCCCTGGTGGAGTCGGGGGAGAGCCTGGGCGACTATCGGCGGGGCATGACCAAGCTCCCCCAGACCCTGGTCAACGTCCGCGTGGAGCGCATGCTGGATGTCCACGCCTCGCCGGCCATCACCGACGCCGTGGCCGAGGTGGAGGCGGAGCTGGCCGACTGCGGTCGGGTCCTGCTGCGCCCCTCGGGCACCGAGCCGGTGGTCCGCGTCATGGTCGAGGGCGAGGATGAGCAGCGGGTACGGGACCTGGCGGAGCGGCTGGCCCACGTCGTTCGGGAGGAGGCATCGGGCGGGGCCGAAAATTGATCTTCGAACCGTGCGGCGGTAAGCTTGCGCCGTTTTTGCAGATGGCGAGGAGGTCTCGATGCGACAGCCGCTGGTTGCCGGCAACTGGAAGATGAACGGGGATCGCACCAGCAACGAGGCGCTCCTCAATGGCATCAAGGCCGGTATCGGGGACGTGGCGAAGTCCGAGGTGGCTGTGTGCGTGCCCTTCGTCTACCTCGCCGACGTCCAGCGCCAGCTGGAGGCATCGCCCGTTCGCTGGGGATCCCAGGACGTGAGCGCCGAGCCCAAGGGCGCCTTCACCGGCGAGGTCTCCGTGGCCATGCTCCAGGACTTCGGCTGCCACTACGCCATCGTCGGCCACTCCGAGCGCCGCTCGCTCCACGGCGAGGACAACGCCACGGTGGCCCGCAAGTTTGCCGCCGCCCGCGAGGGGGGTATCCGGCCCATCCTCTGCGTCGGCGAGACCCTGGAAGAGCGCGAGGCCGACACCACCGAGCAGGTGGTCGGCGCCCAGCTCGACGCCGTCATGGACGCCGTGGGCCCGGCGGCGCTGGCCGACGGCGTCATCGCCTACGAGCCGGTCTGGGCCATCGGCACCGGCCACACCGCCACGCCGGAGCAGGCGCAGGCCATGCACGCCTTCATCCGGCAGCGGGTGGCGGAGCGCGACGCGGCCACCGCCGACGCCCTGCGCATCCTCTACGGCGGCTCCATGAAGGGCGCCAACGCCGCCGACCTCATGGCCCAGCCGGACATCGACGGCGGCCTCATCGGTGGCGCCTCCCTGGATGCCGACGAGTTCCTTACCATCTGCCGCGCAGCGGGCTGACCGGACCGGATATGCTCTATACCATTCTCATTACCGTCCACGTCCTTGCCACCGGCGGCCTCATCGCCCTGGTCCTGATGCAGACCGGCAAGGGGGCCGAGGCGGGTGCCGCCTTCGGTAGTGGGGCGTCGGCGACGGTCTTCGGCGCCCAGGGCTCCGCCTCGTTCCTCACGCGGGGGACCGCCGCCCTGGCTACCATCTTCTTCATCACCAGCCTGAGCCTCGCCTACCTCTCCACCCAGGAGGTCTCGCGCAAGAGCGTCACCGACGAGGTGGATCCGGTGCAGCAGGTACCGACCGGTGATCAGGAGCGTCCACGCCCGGACGAAGGCGCCTCCGACGTCCCCACGCCCACGGAGTAGCGCAAGCGCGGAACGACCGGGGGGAGATCCCCCTGTCTTTCCGTGTAAAAGCCTGTTTTATAAGAAAAAATCCGGAACCGTCAGGGTTGACAGTTTGTGTGCGCCAACACTAGACTGCATCGCCATCTTGACGGTTTCGTGAAACGCGCCGGGGCGACCACCCCGACTGTCCGGCAGACCACGAGGGCGCAGCCATGCTGGAGAACTACCTGCCCATCCTCATCTTCCTCGTCATCGGCGTGGTGATGGCAGGGATCATGATCGGCCTCGGCATGGTGCTCGCGCCGCGCCGGCCGGACAGCGAGAAGCTGTCTCCCTACGAGTGCGGCTTCGAGGCCTTCGAGGACTCGCGCATGAAGTTCGATGTGCGCTACTACCTCGTCGCTATCCTCTTCATCATCTTCGACCTGGAGATCGCCTTCCTCTTCCCCTGGGCCGTGGTGCTCGAGGAGATCGGCTGGTTCGGCTTCACGGCGATGATGGTCTTCCTGGGGATCCTGGTGGTCGGTTTCGCCTACGAGTGGAAGAAGGGGGCCCTGGAATGGGAATAGAAGGCGTTCTTGAGAAGGGCGTTGTCACCACCTCGGTGGACAAGCTCGTCAACTGGGCCCGCACCGGCTCCCTCTGGCCCATGACCTTCGGTCTGGCCTGCTGCGCGGTGGAGATGATGCACGCCGGGGCGGCGCGCTACGACATGGACCGGTTCGGCATGCTCTTCCGGCCGAGTCCGCGCCAGTCGGACGTGATGATCGTTGCCGGGACCCTGGTCAACAAGATGGCGCCGGCGCTGCGCAAGGTCTACGACCAGATGCCGGAGCCGCGCTGGGTCATCTCCATGGGGTCCTGCGCCAACGGTGGCGGCTACTACCACTACTCCTATTCGGTGACCCGCGGCTGCGATCGCATCGTCCCGGTGGACATCTACGTGCCCGGCTGTCCGCCCACGGCGGAGGCGCTGCTCTACGGCGTCATGCAGCTGCGCAACAAGATCAAGCGCACCAATACCATCGCGCGCTAGGGCGGGGGCGACATGAACAGCGAGATTCAGCGACTGGAGGGCCAGCTGCGCCACCACTTCCCCGGGGACGGGGTCGAGGTGGTCCTGGAGCGGGATGAGGTCACGCTGACCCTGCCGCGCACCGACCTCTTCGAGGGACTCCGGCGGCTCCGGGACGAGGGGGTGTTCGCCTTCGAGCAGCTCATCGACCTGTGCGGCGTGGACTACTCCACGTACGGAACCGGTGACAGCGCCGACGAGCAGGCCGGCCGCTGGCAGGGGCCGCGCTTCGCCGTGGTCTATCACCTGCTGTCGCTCTCCCACAACCGCCGGCTGCGCGTTCGGACCTTCCTGGACGACGCGATGCCGATGGTGGACTCGGTGGTCTCCATCTGGTCGGCGGCCAACTGGTTCGAGCGCGAGGCCTTCGACCTCTACGGCATCATCTTCGAGGGTCACCCCGACCTGCGCCGGATCCTCACCGACTACGGTTTCGTCGGCCACCCCTTCCGCAAGGACTTCCCGCTCATCGGCACCGTCGAGATGCGCTACGACGAGGACCTGGGGCGCGTGGTCTATGAGCCGGTCTCCATCGAGCCGCGCACGACGGTGCCGCGCACCATCCGCGATGACCACCGTTACGCCGGCCGCACCGACGAGGAGGGGGCCAGCTGATGCCCGAAATCCGCAACTACACCCTCAATTTCGGTCCCCAGCACCCGGCCGCGCACGGCGTGCTGCGCCTAGTTCTGGAGATGGATGGCGAGACGGTGGACCGTGCCGACCCGCACATCGGGCTGCTCCATCGCGCCACCGAGAAACTGGCGGAAACCAAGCCGTTCAACCACACGGTCCCCTACATGGACCGGCTGGACTACGTCTCCATGATGGCCAACGAGCACGCCTACGTGATGGCCATCGAGCAGCTCACCGGCATCAAGCCGCCCATCCGGGCCCAGTACATCCGGGTGATGTTCGACGAGATCACCCGGATCCTGAACCACCTCATGTGGCTGGGTGCCCACGGCATGGACATCGGCGCCATGAGCGTCTTCCTCTACTGCTTCCGCGAGCGCGAGGACCTCATGGATTGCTACGAGGCCGTGTCGGGGGCGCGGATGCATGCCGCCTACTATCGGCCGGGTGGGGTCTATCGGGACCTGCCCGACCGGATGCCGAAGTACGAGGCCTCCAAGTGGCACAACGATGCCGAGGTGGCTGCGCTCAACGAGACCCGTGAGGGCTCCCTGCTCGATTTCATCGAGGCCTTTACCGAGCGCTTCGACGAGCGCGTGGACGAGTACGAGACGCTGCTCACCGAGAACCGGATCTGGAAGCAGCGGACGGTGGATATCGGCATCGTCTCGCCGGAGCGGGCCAAGCAGCTCGGCTTCACCGGTCCCATGCTGCGCGGTTCCGGGATCAACTGGGACCTGCGCAAGCAGCAGCCCTACGAGGTCTACGACCAGCTCGATTTCGACATCCCCGTGGGGACCAATGGCGACAGCTATGACCGCTACCTGGTCCGCGTGGAGGAAATGCGCCAGTCCAACCGCATCATCAAGCAGTGCGTGGACTGGCTGCGGAACAACCCCGGCCCGGTCATGGCGGATGACCACAAGGTGACGCCGCCGCGCCGGGAGGAGATGAAGGGCGACATGGAGGCCCTCATCCACCACTTCAAGCTCTTCACCGAGGGCTACGCCGTCCCCGAGGGGGAGGCCTACGCCGCGGTGGAACACCCCAAGGGGGAATTCGGGATCTATCTGGTCTCGGATGGCGCCAACAAGCCCTACCGGCTGAAGATCCGCGCACCCGGCTTTGTCCACCTCTCCGCCCTGGACGAGATGGCGCGCGGTCACATGCTGGCGGACGTGGTGACGCTTATCGGGACCCAGGACATTGTCTTCGGGGAGGTGGACCGGTGAGCGCCGAGAGCAAGCTGGACCTCATCACGCCGGCCTCGCGGGAGGCCATGGACCACTGGATCGCCAAGTATCCGGCGGACTGGAAGCAGGGCGCCCTCATGGCGTGCCTGGAGATCGCCCAGGAACAGAACGGCGGCTGGCTCACCGAGGAACTGGTGGAGGCGGTGGCCGAGTACCTCGACCTCGAGCCCATCAAGGCCTTCGAGGTGGCCACCTTCTATACCATGTACGACCTCCAGCCCGTGGGGCGCCACAAGATCAGCCTCTGCACGAATATCTCGTGCATGCTCTGCGGCTGCTCCGGGATCGCCGAGCACCTCAAGGGGCGCCTGGGCATCGACTTCGGCGAGACCACCGCCGACGGTCGCTTCACCCTCAAGGAGGTGGAGTGCCTGGGTGCCTGCAGCGGCGCTCCCATGTGCCTCATCGACCACGACTATTACGAGAACCTCACCCCCGAGCGGGTGGATTCGATCCTCGACAGCCTCGACTGAGGGCGCGGCAGCACGCGCTTGCAACCGCGAGCCCGGCGAGTGGAGTGAGAGATGGCCAACGAAGTCTGTTTTCGGACCCTGGGTGAGGAGAACCCCGGGAGCCTGGAGACCTACCGCAAGCTCGGTGGGTACGAGATCCTGAAGAAGGTTCTCACCGAGCAGATGTCCCCCGATGACATCATCGCCGAGCTCAAGGCCTCGGCCCTGCGGGGGCGCGGGGGTGCCGGCTTCCCCACGGGGCTCAAGTGGAGCTTCATGCCCCGCAATGCCCCGGGGCAGAAGTACATCGTCTGCAACTCCGACGAGGGCGAGCCCGGGACCTTCAAGGACCGGGACATCATGCGCTACAACCCGCATCAGCTCCTGGAGGGGATGGCCATCGCCGGCTACACCCTGGGGGCCAACACGGGCTGGAACTACATGCGCGGCGAGTTCTACGAGCCCTACGAGTGCATGGAGCGCGCCATCGCCGAGGCCGTGGAGGCCGGCTTCCTGGGGGAGGACCTCTTCGGCAGCGGCTTCGACTTCATGGTCCACAACCATCGCGGGTACGGGGCCTATATCTGCGGCGAGGAGACGGCGCTGCTGGAGTCCATCGAGGGCAAGAAGGGGCAGCCGCGTTTCAAGCCGCCCTTCCCGGCGAGCTACGGCGTCTTCGGCCGGCCGACCACCATCAACAATACCGAGTCGCTGGCCTCCATCCCCATGATCCTCAAGAACGGCGGGGAGTGGTTCCACAACCTGGGCAAGCCCAACAACGGCGGTACCAAGATCTTCTCGGTCTCCGGCCACGTGAAGCGGCCGGGGAACTACGAGGTCCCCATGGGGACCCCCTTCGCCGAGCTGCTGGAGATGGCCGGCGGGATCCGGGACGGCCACAAGCTCAAGGCCGTGATCCCCGGCGGCACCTCGACGCCGGTGGTGCCCGCCGACGTCATCATGGACTGCGACATGGATTACGACTCCCTGGGCAAGGCGGGTACCATGCTCGGCGCCGGCTCGGTCATCGTCATGGACGACTCGACCTGCATGGTCCGGGCCCTGGAGCGGATCTCCTACTTCTACTACGAGGAGTCCTGCGGCCAGTGCACGCCCTGCCGCGAGGGCACCGGCTGGCTCTATCGCGTGGTCAGCCGGATCGAGAACGGGAAGGGGAAGCAGGAGGACCTGGACCTGCTCTCCGACGTCTCCGGCCGGATTGCCGGCCACACCATCTGCGGCCTGGGTGATGCAGCCGCCATGCCGGTAATGAGCTTCGTCGACCACTTCCGGGACGAGTTCCAGTACCACGTGGACCACAAACAGTGCATGGTGGCCGCCTCCTGACGGCCAGCCAACGGGACGAGACCATGGTGAACATCGAGATCAACGGTACGCCCATCGAGGCCCGCGACGGCCAGATGCTCATCGAGGCGGCCGACGAGGCGGGGATCAATATCCCGCGCTTCTGCTACCACAAGAAGCTCTCCGTGGCGGCCAACTGCCGGATGTGCCTGGTGGAGGTGGAGAAGGCGGCGAAGCCGCTGCCCGCCTGTGCCACGCCGGTCACCGACGGCATGAAGGTCCATACAGAGTCCTCCAAGGCGCTGTCGGCCCAGAAGGGGGTGATGGAGTTCCTCCTCATCAACCACCCCCTGGACTGCCCGATCTGCGACCAGGGCGGCGAGTGCGACCTCCAGGAAATGGCCATGGGCTACGGCAAGGGGGTCTCGCGCTTCACCGAGGGCAAGCGGGTGGTGGAGGACCAGGATATCGGTCCCCTCATCAGCACCGACATGACCCGCTGCATCCACTGCACCCGCTGCGTCCGCTTCGGCCAGGAGATCGCGGGCATCCGCGAGCTCGGCGCCACCGGCCGCGGTGAGCACATGGAGATCGGGACCTACATCGAGAAGAGCGTCGACTCGGAACTCTCGGGCAATGTCATCGACCTCTGCCCGGTGGGGGCGCTCACCTCCAAGCCCTTCCGCTTCAATGCCCGGCCGTGGGAGCTGGCGGACCACCCGACCATCGCGCCGCATGACGGGGTGGGCGCCAATATCACCGTGGAGACGCTGCGCCACGAGGTGATGCGCGTCCTGCCGCGGGAGAACGAGGCCGTGAACGAGACCTGGATCGCCGACCGCGAGCGGTTCAGCTACGCCGGGCTCCAGCACGCGGAGCGCGTCACGCAGCCCATGGTCCGCAACGAGGACGGCGAGCTGCAGCCGGTGGACTGGAATACCGCCCTGGAGGCGGTGGCCACCCGGCTGGGCGGGACGCTGAAGGAGCAGGGGGGCGAGAGCCTCACGACCCTCGTCTCGCCGTCGGCCACCCTGGAGGAGGCCTTCCTGGCGCAGAAGCTCACCCGCGGGCTCGGCAGCGGCAGCGTCGACCACCGCCTGCGCCAGCAGGACTTCTCCGACGATGCGCAGGCCCCGCTCTATCCGGGGCTGGGACGGCCCATCGGCGAGATGGACCGGCTCGATGCCGCCCTGCTGGTCGGCGCCCATCCGCGCAAGGAGCAGCCCCTGCTGGGCCACCGCCTGCGCAAGGCTGCCCTGGAGGGCGCCCGCATCGCCACCGTGGATACGCTGGTCCGGGACCACAATTTCGCCCTGGCCGCGGAGCTGGTGGACGACGCGCGCACCATGGCCGCCCGCCTGGCCGGGATCGCCGCCGCGCTGGTCGAGCGCACCGGCGTCACCGCGCCCGAGGGCTTCGAGGCGCTGGTTGCCGGCCGGACGGTGACCGACGAGGAGAAGGCCATCGCCGGCGAGCTGCTCACCGGCGAGCGGCGCCAGGTCCTCCTCGGCCCGACAGCCCTGAATGCGCCGGATGCCGGCCGGATCCGCGCCCTGGCGGGGCTGGTGGCCCGGTTCGCGGACGCGCGGCTCGGCTACCTGCCGCTGGGCGGGAATACCTCCGGGGCCTGGCTGGCCGGGGCGGTGCCCCACCGCGGCCCTGCCGGCGCCAGCGCCAAGAACGGTCGCACCGCGGGTCAGGCGACCAGCGAGCCGGGTGCGGCGTGGCTGCTGGTGGACGTGGAGCCGACCCGGGACCTCGCCGACCCGGCCGCCGCCCGGGCGGTGCTGGAGGGGGCGGAGACGGTGGTCGCCGTCGGCCCCTTCGCCGACGACTGGCTGCGTCGGCACGCCGACATCCTGCTGCCGGGATCCGCCTATCCGGAGACGGACGGGACCTTCGTGAACCTCGAGGGCCGTTGGCAGGGCTTCTCCGCCGCCGTCAACGGCCCCGGGGAGGCCCGGCCCACCTGGAAGATCCTCCGGGTGCTGGGGAACATCCTCAACGTGGCCGGCTTCGATTACACCACCGCCGAGGAGATCCGCGACGAGGTCGCGGGCCTGGTGGGGGACCGCAAGCCGGAGGCGCTCCCGACGTGGCGCGCTCCGGCCGACCTCGCCCCGGTGGCCGACGGGCTGTGGCGACTGGGTACGGCCCCGCTGTATGCGGTGGACTCCCTGGTCCGGCGGTCCGCGCCCCTGCAGCATACCGCGGACGCCCGCGTCGAGGGGGTTACCGTCAACCCGGCGGATGCGCAGCGCCACGGTGTGGCGGAGGGCGATTCGGTACGCGTGACCCAGGGTAGCGGGGCGGCCGTGATGAACGTGGTGGTGGATTCGGCGGTGCCGGAGGGATGCCTCTGGCTGCCCGCCGGCATCACCGGGACCGAGGGCCTCGGCGCCGCCTTCGGGCCGGCGGACCTGGCGAAGAACTAGAACGCAGGAGTGGGAACCGGATGCTAGAGCTCTTCGACGCCCTCGGGCTTAGTCCTGCCGTACAGACGGTCCTGTGGACCGTGATCAAGATCACGGTGCTGCTGGTCCCGCTGATGCTGGCCGTCGCCTACCTGACCTTTGCCGAGCGCAAGGTCATCGGGGCGATGCAGGTCCGGACCGGGCCCCTCCACGTGGGTTACCACGGCCTCCTCCAGCCCATCGCCGACGCGCTGAAGCTGATCTTCAAGGAGATCGTCCTCCCCGCCGGGGCCAACCGCTTCCTGTTCATCCTCAGCCCCATCCTGGCCATGGCGCCGGCCATCGCCGCCTGGGCGGTGATCCCGTTCGCCCCGGGGGTGATGGTCACCGACATCAACGCCGGCATCCTCTACGTCCTGGCCATTACCTCCATGGGCGTCTACGGCATCATCATCGCCGGCTGGGCCTCCAACTCGAAGTACGCCTTCCTGGGCTCCATGCGCTCCGCCGCCCAGGTGGTCTCGTACGAGATCGCCATGGGCTTCGCCCTGGTCGGTGTCATCATGGCCGGCAGCACGCTGAACATTCCGGACCTGGTGCGGGCGCAGGAGGGCAGCCTGCTGCACTGGTTCTGGCTGCCGCTGCTGCCCCTGTTCGTGGTCTACTTCATCGCCGGCCTGGCGGAGACCAACCGCGCCCCCTTCGACCTGGCCGAGGGCGAGTCGGAGATCGTGGCGGGTTTCCACGTCGAGTACTCGGGGATGACCTTCGGCGTCTTCTTCCTCGCCGAGTACGCGAACATGATCCTCATCTCGGCGCTGACCTCGCTCTTCTTCCTGGGCGGCTGGCTCAACCCCTTCCAGGGCATCCCGGTGCTCCAGGGGGCCACCGACTGGGTCCCGGGGATGGTCTGGATGATCCTCAAGACCGCCCTGTTCCTCTTTATCTTCCTCTGGGCACGGGCGACCTTCCCGCGGTATCGCTATGACCAGCTCATGCGGCTGGGATGGAAGGTCCTCATCCCCGTTACCATCGTCTGGCTGGTGGTCCTCGGCCTGTTCATCATGGCCGGGCTCGGCCCCTGGTTCGACGGCGTCTAGCCTCGGAGGCGACCCATGAATGCCCTGAACCGTTTCTTCAAGAGCCTCTTCCTCATGGAACTCATCCAGGGGTTGCGGATGACCAGTCGGCACATGTTCCGCCGGCAGAAGGTCACCGTCATCTACCCGGAAGAGAAGACGCCGCAGTCCAACCGTTTCCGGGGGCTGCACGCCCTGCGCCGGTACCCCAATGGCGAGGAGCGCTGTATCGCCTGCAAGCTCTGCGAGGCGGTCTGCCCGGCGCTGGCCATCACCATCGATTCCGAGGAGCGGGACGACGGGACCCGGCGGACTACGCGCTACGACATCGACCTGTCCAAGTGCATCTTCTGCGGCTTCTGCGAGGAGTCGTGCCCGGTGGATTCCATCGTCGAGACCCGGATTTTCGAGTACCATGCCGAGACCCGCGACCAGCTGGTGAAGACCAAGCAGGAACTGCTGGCCATCGGCGACAAGTACGAACAACAGATTGCCGCCGACCGGGCGCAGGACGCCCCCTACCGGTAACCGTTTCACGCAGTTTCGGGAAGACGTATCCATGGCCTTCGAACAGGCGATTTTCTACTTCTTTGCGGCGGTGATGCTGCTGGCGGCCGCGGCCGTCATTACCGTACGCAACCCGGTCCACTCGGCACTGTTCCTGGTGCTGACCTTCTTCGCCGCGGCCGGCCTCTGGCTGCTGCTGGAGGCGGAGTTCCTCGCTATTACGCTGGTGCTGGTCTACGTCGGCGCGGTCATGGTGCTCTTCCTCTTCGTGGTCATGATGCTGGACATCAACATGGCCCCGCTGCGGGAGGGCTTCATCCGCTACCTGCCGGTGGGCGCCCTGGTGGCCATCATGGTCATGGTGATGATGGGGCTCGTGGTCGGACCGGAGAGCTTCGGGCTGGACAAGGTGGCCGCGCCGGAGCGGGCGCCGGCGGACTACAGCAACACCGCGGAGCTGGGCCGGGTCCTCTACACGGTCTATGTCTATCCCTTCGAGATCGCCGCCGTGATCCTGCTGGTGGCCATCGTCGCGGCCATCAGCCTGGCCCTGCGCCGTCGGCCCCAGGTCAAGCATCAGAATCCGGATGCGCAGATCTCGGTGCGCAAGGCCGACCGGCTGCGGATCCACCGCAACGGCCATTCCGCCGACTGAGCCGGCGCCACCGGTGAACCCGGAATTACCAGAAACCGCCGCCCGGGAGGGCGGCCGATACGGGGTAGGGAAATGTTAGCGCTGTCCGACTACCTGATCCTGGGGGCGATCCTCTTCGGCCTCTCCATGGCCGGGATCGTCCTCAACCGGAAGAACGTCCTGATACTGCTCATGTCCATCGAGCTCATGCTGCTCGCGGTGAACATGAACTTCGTCGCCTTCTCCCACTTCATGGGGGATCTGGCGGGGCAGGTCTTCGTCTTCTTCATCCTTACCGTGGCGGCGGCGGAGGCGGCCATTGGCCTGGCCATCCTGGTGGTGCTGTTCCGGAACCGGAACACCATCAACGTTGCCGACCTGGATTCAATGAAGGGATAGCGCCGTGGCGGAATCGATGCAGAACGTCTATCTCGCGATCGTCCTGGCCCCGCTGGTCGGTGCGGCCATCGCGGGCCTCTTCGGGCGGTTCATTACCCGCTCGGTGGCCCACTGGGTGACCATCCTGGGGGTGGCGGTGTCCACCGTCCTCTCCTTCTGGGTCTTCAAGCACCACGTCATGGACGGGGCGCCGGCCTACAACGAGGCGGTCTATACCTGGCTGGTGAGCGACGGGGTCCGCTTCGAGGTGGGCTTCCTGGTGGACAACCTCACGGCCATGATGATGTCGGTGGTCACTTTCGTGTCGCTCATGGTGCACGTCTACACCATCGGCTACATGCACGATGACCCGGGCTACAAGCGCTTCTTCAGCTACATCTCCCTGTTCACCTTCTCCATGCTCATGCTGGTGATGGCGAACAACTTCTTCCAGCTCTTCTTCGGCTGGGAGGCCGTGGGGCTCGTCTCCTACCTCCTCATCGGCTTCTGGTACACCCGGCCCACCGCCATCCATGCGAACCTGAAGGCCTTCCTGGTCAACCGCGTGGGCGACTTCGGCTTCCTGCTCGGGATCGCGGCGGTGCTGATGTACTTCAACAGCGTCGACTACGCCGACGTCTTCGCCGCGGCCCCGTCGATGGCTGGCATGACCCTCGAGGTTATCCCGGGGGTCGAGTGGCAGGTGATGACGCTCATCGCCATCCTCCTGTTCGTCGGTGCGATGGGCAAGTCGGCGCAGGTGCCGCTACACGTCTGGCTGCCGGACTCCATGGAGGGCCCGACCCCCATCTCCGCGCTCATCCACGCGGCGACCATGGTGACCGCCGGCATCTTCATGGTGGCGCGCATGTCGCCCATCTACGAGCTCTCCGAGGTAGCGCTGGCGGTGGTGCTGATCATTGGCGCCATCACGGCCTTCTTCATGGGGCTGCTCGGTCTCGTGCAGCACGACATCAAGCGGGTGGTCGCCTACTCCACGCTCTCCCAGCTCGGCTACATGACCGCCGCGCTGGGGGCGTCCGCCTACGCCGCCGGGGTCTTCCACCTGATGACCCACGCCTTCTTCAAGGCGCTGCTCTTCCTGGCGGCCGGCTCGGTGATCATCGCCATGCACCACGAGCAGGACATGCGGCGCATGGGCGGGCTCAAGCGCTACATGCCCATCACCTGGGCGACCATGCTCATCGGGTCGCTGGCGCTCATCGGCTTCCCGGGCTTCGCCGGCTTCTTCTCCAAGGACGCGATCATCGAGGCGGTGCACTACTCCTCCATCCCGGGGGCGGGCCTGGCCTACTGGGCGCTGCTGGCCGGGGTCTTCATTACTGCCCTGTATACCTTCCGCATGTTCTTCCTGGTCTTCCACGGCCAGGAGCGGATGGACCACCACACCCGGGAGCACCTGCACGAATCGCCCTCCGTGGTGACCGTGCCGCTCATCGCCCTGGCGATCCCGTCCGTGGTCATCGGGGGTATCTACGTGGGGCCGATGCTCTTCGGCGACTTCTTCGCCGACGCCATCCAGGTCCTGCCGGAGCACGATACGCTGGCCGAGCTGGGCCACCACTACCACGGCGTGTGGAGCTTCGTGGTCCATGGCCTCCAGGGCCCGGCGGTCTGGCTGGCGCTGCTCGGCGTGCTCACCGCGTGGTACCTCTACATGCGGCGGCCCGACCTCCCGGCCCGGTTCGCGGAGCGGCTGCGCCCGCTCCATGCGGTGCTCGAGCACAAGTACGGCTTCGACGAGTTCAACGAGGCCGCCTTCGGCGGCGGCGCCCGCGGGCTGGGCCGACTCCTGTGGAAGGTGGGCGACGTCCGCCTCATCGACGGCCTCATGGTCAACGGCGTGGCGCGCTCGGTGGGCTGGATGGCCGGCCGCTTCCGCCACGTGCAGTCGGGATTCCTCTATCACTACGCCTTCGCGATGATGCTCGGCCTCCTGGGGCTGTTCATCCTCTTCGTGCTGTAGGCGGGAAGAACCAGCAATAAGGTTATAGCCCATGCTTACCGATCTTCCCCTGCTGAGTCTGGTCATCTGGACGCCCATCATCGGCGGCCTGCTGGTGCTGGCAACCGGTGGCGAGCGCAATGCCCTGGAGTCCCGGGTTCTCGCGCTGCTGGTCTCCCTGGTCACCATGGGCCTGTCGCTGCCCCTGTGGTTCGGCTTCGATACCGGCACGGCGGAGATGCAGTTCCAGGAGTTCAGCCCCTGGATCCAGGCGCTGTCCATCAATTACCACCTGGGCGTGGACGGCATCTCCATGCCGCTCATCCTGCTCACCGCCTTCGCGACCCTGCTGGTGGTCATCGCGGGCTGGCAGGTGATCCAGTACAAGCCGGCGCAGTACCTGGGCGCCTTCCTGATCATGGAGGGGCTGATGATCGGGGTCTTCGCGGCCCTGGACGCCATGCTCTTCTATGTCTTCTGGGAGGCGCTGCTCATCCCGATGTTCATCGTCATCGGGATCTGGGGCGGTCCGCGGCGGGTCTACGCCACCATCAAGTTCTTCCTCTACACCTTCCTCGGGTCGGTGTTCATGCTGGTGGCGCTGCTCTACATGTACTTCCAGTCCGGGACCTTCGGGATCCTGGAGTTCCATACGCTGCCGCTGACCCTGACCGAGCAGATCCTGATCTTCCTGGCCTTCCTCATCGCCTTCGCGGTGAAGGTGCCCATGTGGCCGGTCCATACCTGGCTGCCGGATGCCCACGTGGAGGCGCCCACCGGCGGCTCAGTGATCCTGGCGGCCATCATGCTGAAGCTGGGGACGTACGGGTTCCTCCGCTTCTCGCTGCCCATCACGCCGGATGCGGCGGCCGCCCTGGACGGGCTGATGATCGCGCTCTCGCTCATCGCCATCGTATACATCGGCTTCGTCGCCCTGGTGCAGCGGGACATGAAGAAGCTGGTGGCCTACTCGTCCATCTCCCACATGGGCTTCGTGACCCTGGGCTTCTTCGTCATCTTCGGCATCCACGAGGCCACCGGCAGCTGGAACGGGGCGGCCATGGCCATCGAGGGGGCCATGGTCCAGATGATCTCCCACGGCTTCGTCTCCGCGGCGATGTTCCTCGCCATCGGCGTCCTCTACGACCGGCTCCACAGCCGGGAGATCGCCGACTACGGCGGGGTGGTGAATACCATGCCGGTCTTCGGTGCCTTCGCCGTCTTCTTTGCCATGGCGAATGCCGGCCTGCCGGGCACCTCCGGCTTCGTGGGCGAGTTCCTGGTCATCCTGGCGAGCTTCAAGGCCAACCCCTGGTTCGCCTTTGCCGCCGCCACGACGCTGATCCTCGGGGCGGCCTACACCCTCTGGATGATCAAGCGGGTGATCTTCGGTCGGGTGACCAACGACGGGGTGGCCAGCCTGACCGACCTCAACGCCCGCGAGTTCCTTCTGATGGCGATGCTCGCCGTCTTCGTGCTGCTGCTGGGTGTCTGGCCGGCGCCCCTGCTGGAAGTGATGCACGCCAGCGTCCACAACCTGCTGGACCACGTGGCCCAGTCCAAGCTGTAAGCGGGAGAGCAACACGACCATGATACTCGAGGCTTCCGATTTCCTGACCGCACTCCCGGAGCTCTTCCTCCTGGGGATGGCGTGTCTCGTCCTGCTTATCGACCTCTTCCTGACGGATCACAGTCGGGCAGTGACCTACCTCCTGGCGCAGGTGGCCCTGGTGGGGGCGGCAGTCCTCACCGTCGGCATGATGGATACGCATGCCGGGATGGCCTTCAACGACATGTTCATCCGGGATGGCATGGCCGACCTGCTCAAGGCCTTCGTCTACCTCTCGGTCTTCGTGGTCTTCCTCTATGCGCGGCCCTACCTGCGCGACCGCGACATGCTCAAGGGGGAGTTCTACCTGCTGGGGCTCTTCGCCACCCTGGGCATGATGGTCCTGATCTCGGCGGCGAGCATGCTGACGGTCTACCTCGGCCTGGAGCTGCTCTCGCTCTCGCTCTACGCCATGGTGGCCATGAACCGGGGGTCGTCCATGGCCTCCGAGGCGGCGATGAAGTACTTCGTCCTGGGGGCCATGGCCTCCGGCATGCTCCTCTACGGCATGTCCATGATCTACGGGGCGACCGGGGAGCTGGAGCTGGCGGCCATCAACGCCGTCATCGGCGCCGGCGAGGCGGAGAGCCTCATCCTCACCTTCGGCCTGGTCTTCCTGGTGGTCGGCGTGGCCTTCAAGCTGGGGGCCGTTCCCTTCCACATGTGGATTCCGGACGTCTACCACGGTGCGCCGACGCCGATGACCGTCTTCATCGCCACCGCGCCCAAGCTCGCCGCCTTCGCCATGGCCATGCGGCTGATGGTGGACGGCCTGGGCGAGCTCCACGCCGAGTGGCAGGGGATGTTCATCATCCTGGCGGTGCTCTCCATGGGTATCGGTAACCTCCTGGCCATCGCGCAGAGCAACATCAAGCGGATGCTGGCCTACTCGGCCATCGCCCACGTCGGCTTCATCCTGCTCGGGGTCCTCACGGCGACGGAGTCGGGGTACGCCGCGGCGATGTTCTACACCATCGCCTACTCTCTGATGACGCTCGCCGGCTTCGGCATGGTCATCCTGCTCTCCCGGGCCGGCCTGGAGGCCGAGCGTCTGGAGGACTTCAAGGGGCTCAACGAACGCAGCCCCTGGTTCGCCGGGATCATGCTCATCGTCATGTTCTCCATGGCCGGGGTGCCGCCCTTCCTGGGCTTCTGGGCCAAGGTGAGCGTCATCCAGGAGGTGGTGGCTGCCGGCATGGTGGAACTCGCCGTCGCCGCCGTGGTCTTCTCCATCATCGGGGCGTTCTACTATCTGCGCGTGGTGAAATACCTCTACTTCGACAAGCCGGAAGATACCGGGGCACTGGTCGCCGACGCCGACCTGCGTGCCGTACTCTCGGTGAACGGGCTGGCCATCCTCGGTCTGGGGCTCTTCCCCGGTGCGCTGATGTCCGCCTGCATCGCCGCCTTCGGCCTCCCAGGAGCCTGAACATGGAACAGACCATCCTCGTATGGGCGCTCATCGGGATCGCGCTGGTCCTCGCGAACCTGCCCTGGGTCAGCGATCTCTTCTTCTTCGTCTTCGAACCCCCGGGGGGCACCAAGGGCCCCTGGACCCGCCTGCTGGAGTGGCTGGTCTATCTCGGCATCGTCGGCGGTCTGGGGCTGGGGGCGGAGAACCGTGCCATCGGGGACATCCATGATCAGGACTGGGAGTTCTATGCCGTGGCACTCTCGCTGTTCGCGGTCTTCGCGGCGCCGGGCTTCGTCTGGCGCTACCAGCTTCGGCCGCTGATGCAGCGCCACCGGGGCTGGCAGTGACGGCAGGGCTTGCGTTCCGGCGGTCGGGGCGTTAGTATTCTCAATCTCGATTGCGGGGTGGAGCAGTCCGGTAGCTCGTCGGGCTCATAACCCGAAGGTCGCAGGTTCAAATCCTGCCCCCGCTACCAACATAATTGACGCAGGTTTCCATTATGGAGCCTGCGTTTATTTTTGCCCGTATGACGCCAACTTGCGGGTCCGGCTCCAGGTCGATGGGGCCGGTGACCTCCGAAAGGGTCTGGCGCATCACGTCGGGGTCCACCGACTCCCGGAGGCTATCGGCAAGCGCCTTGAAGCGCTCGCGAGCCCGGGGGAGCAGGGTGGCCACCCCATCCCCGGCCAGGCTCTCGGCCGCGGTCAGCTCCTCCTGGGCGGCCTTCACCGTCCGTTCCGCCTGCTCCAGCTCCTCCTTCACCGCCGGTGAGGCGATCCCCTGCCGGATGGCCTGGACCAGGTTGTCGCGCTCGCGCTCGGCCTCCTGGAGCCGCTTGCGGATGGCGGCGGGGTCCGGCTGGCTCTCCTCCATGGCCTCCCGGGCCATGTCCATGAAGGTCTCGAAGGACTCCTCGGTGAGCAGATCGTCGCGGATCACGGTCAGCAGCCGCTCCTCCAGGTGCTCACGGCGGACCCGGTGGTTGTTGGAGCAGGCGGCCGGCCCCCGGTCCTTGTGCGTCGCACAGCCGTAGTCCCGGGCGCTGACGATGACGTAGCTGGCCCCGCACTCGGCGCAGCGGAGCAGGCCGGAGAAGATGTAGGGGGAGCCGCGGCCGTGGCGACCCGGGCGGCCGCCGCGAGCCCGCTGCCGGGTTTTCTCCTGGACGGCACGGATCCGGGTCTCCTCATTC
>JBNJED010000006.1:0-33678 GCA_051745535.1 Pseudomonadota bacterium
GGAGGCGCCGGTCAAGCGCTACATCGACGAGTGCCTCCAGGGCAAGGAGGGTCCGCTGGGCAAGGACTTCAACATGCGCTGGGTCGCCTCCATGGTCGCGGAGGTCCACCGCATCCTGAACCGCGGCGGGATCTTCATGTATCCCCTGGACTCCAAGACCATGGCCAAGGGCCAGGCCGGCAAGCTGCGGCTGATGTACGAGGCCAACCCGATGTCGTTCATCGTGGAACAGGCCGGCGGCGCCTCCACCACCGGGCGTGAGCGGATCATGTCCATGAAGCCCGAGCACATCCACCAGCGCGTGCCGGTGGTCCTGGGCTCGCGCACCGAGGTCGAGCGGGTTACCGCCTACCACAACGAGGGCTGACCGACCTTGCGCATCCCGCCCCGCGGCGGGATTTCATCGAGGGGCCCTGCGGGGCCCCTTTTTCGTGGTGCCCGGTCACTCGCGTCCGGGGCGCCCAGAGAAAGAGGGCCCGGGGGTCGCCCCCCGGGCCCTCTTCGTTCCCGTCTGCCGCGACGACCGGACTCAGACGTCTAGGTTGGTCACCGACAGGGCGTTGGCCTCGATGAAGTCCCGACGCGGCTCCACCTGGTCCCCCATGAGGGTGGTGAAGATCTCGTCGGCCGCCACGGCATCCTCGATACCCACCTGCAGCATGCGCCGGCTCGCGGGGTCCATGGTGGTCTCCCAGAGCTGCTCGGGGTTCATCTCCCCCAGCCCCTTGTAGCGCTGGATGCTCTGGCCCCGCTTGGCCTCGCCCAGCAGCCACTCAATGGCCTCCTTGAAGCTGGCCACCGCCTGGATCTTGTCGCCGCGACGGGCGTAGGCCCCCTCGCCGATGAGCCCCTCCAGCCGATCGTGGAGCCGGCGCATGGCCCGATACTCCCCGGAGTTGAAGAACTCCCCGTCGAACCGCTGCCGGGTCTCGTTGGAATGGCGGGTGATGACCAGGTCGGCGGTGTAGTCGCCGTGCTCGGGATCCCGGCCCACCTCGAAGCGGTAGGTGAGCCCGGCTGGCCGCTCGGCGTTCAGGCGGTCCTCCAGCTGCCGGAACCACTCGGTCACCGCGGCCTCGTCCTGCCGCTGCTCCTCGCTCAGGTTCGGCATGTAGACCATCTTCTCCAGGACCTCGGTATTGTACCGATGACCCATCCGCTCGATGGTCGCCATGACCGCGGAATACTCCCGCGCCAGCTCCTCCAGCCCCGGTCCGGTGAGCGCCGGCGCCTCCGGGTTCACGTGCAGCGCCGCACCATCCAGGGCGACCCCCAGGAGGTAGTCCGTGAGCTCCCGGTCGTCCTTGACGTACTGCTCCTGCTTGCCCTTCTTGAGCTTGTAGAGCGGCGGCTGGGCGATATAGACGTGGCCGCGCTCCACCAGCTCCGGCATCTGCCGGTAGAAGAAGGTCAGCAACAGGGTCCGGATGTGGGAGCCGTCCACGTCCGCATCGGTCATGATGATGATCCGGTGATAGCGGAGGTTGTCGGCGTTGAACTCCTCCCGCCCGATCCCGGTGCCCAGCGCCGTGATGAGCGTCGCCACCTCCACCGAGGAGAGCATCTTGTCGAAGCGCGCCTTCTCGACGTTCAGGATCTTGCCCTTCAAGGGGAGGATGGCCTGGTAGCGCCGGTCCCGGCCCTGCTTCGCGGAACCGCCGGCGGAGTCGCCCTCCACCAGATAGAGCTCGGAGTGGGCCGGATCCTTCTCCTGGCAGTCCGCCAGCTTGCCCGGCAGCCCCGCGACATCCAGAGCCCCCTTGCGACGGGTCATCTCGCGCGCCTTGCGCGCCGCATCCCGGGCGCGGGCCGCGTCGATGACCTTGCCGGCGATGGCCTTGGCCTCGTTGGGGTGCTCGTCCAGGAACTCGGCGAGGTTGTCCGAGAGACAGGACTCCACCAGCCCCTTCACCTCGGAGGAGACCAGCTTCTCCTTGGTCTGGGAGGAGAACTTGGGGTCCGGCACCTTCACCGAGATCACCGCCGTCAGCCCCTCCCGCGCATCATCCCCGGAGGGGGCGACCTTGGCCTTGCCGGCGTAGCCCTCCCGCTCGATGTACTGGTTCATGGTCCGCGTGAGCGCGGCCCGGAAGCCCGAGAGGTGGGTCCCGCCGTCCTTCTGCGGGATGTTGTTGGTGAAACAGAAGATCGACTCCTGATAGGAGTCGTTCCACTGCATCGCCACCTCCACGGTCATCCCCTCGCGGTCAGCGGTGAAGTGGAAGACCTCGCCGTGCAGCGGCTCCTTCTTCTGGTTCAGGTGCTCGACGAAGGCGCGAATACCTCCCTGGTACTCGAAGACGTCGTCCCGCGGCTCGCCCCGCTCGTCCCGGAGCTCGATCCGGACCCCGGAGTTCAGGAAGGAGAGCTCCCGCAACCGGCGGGCGAGTATATCGTAGTGGAACTCCGTATCGGCGAAGACCTCGCGGCTGGGGAGGAAGCGGATCTCGGTGCCGCTGCTGTCCGTCTCGCCCTTCTCCACCAGCTCCGACTGCGGTTCACCCATGGAGAAGGTCTGCTCGTAGATCCGGCCGTTCCGGCGGATGGTCAGCCGCAGCTCCTCGGAGAGGGCGTTGACCACAGAGACGCCCACGCCGTGGAGGCCGCCGGAGACCTTGTAGGAGTTGTTATCGAACTTCCCGCCGGCGTGGAGGACGGTCATTATGACCTCGGCGGCGGAGCGCCCCTCCTCCTCGTGGAAATCCACCGGGATCCCGCGGCCGTCGTCGCGGACGGTGACGGCGCCGTCGCCGTGGATGGCGACCTGGATGGTGGAACAGTATCCGCCCAGCGCCTCGTCGATGGCGTTGTCCACCACCTCGAAGACCATATGGTGGAGGCCCGTGCCGTCATCGGTATCGCCGATGTACATGCCGGGCCGCTTGCGGACCGCGTCTAGGCCCTTGAGGACCTTGATGCTCGAGGAATCGTATTCGGCCATGTCTGCTCCCTGGACGCTGCCGCCATTATACCACCCTGCGGGCCTGGCCGTGTTCCACCCGGAACCGTCGATCGACCTCGCCCTCCGGTACCAGCCCCTCCTCGGTGGCCGTCACCAGCGCCTGGATCCCCAGCTCCCGGACCGCGGCGAGGAGCCGCTGGCGATGGACCTCGTCCAGCTCCGCCGGGAGGTCGTCCAGCAGCAGCAGCGCGCCCTCGCCCATCCGTTCACCGAATAGCTCCAGCTGCGCCAGCCGCAGGGCGGCGGCCAGCAGCTTCTGCTGACCGCGCGAGACCCGCTCCGCCGCCGCGGCGCCGTCCACCCGGATGGCCAGCTCCGCCCGGTGGGGTCCCGAGCCGGTGTGGCCCTGTCGGCGATCCCCCTCCCATCCGGCCTCCAGCGCGTCGGCCAGCGTTCGTTCCCGCGCCCAACCCGAATGGAGACTCAGTTCCAGCCCCTCCAGGCCGAAGTGCCGACCGGCCGTGGCCACGGCCCGGGGCGCGAGATCCGCCAGGTAGCGTCGTCGGGCGGAATCCACGGCCTCCCCCAGGGCTATCAGCTCCTGGTCCCACGCCCGCGCCACCGCCGGCCCGCTGCCCTGTCGAAGCGCCGCGTTGCGCTGCTCCAGGACGCGCCGATACCGCCGCCACTGGCGGAGGAAGGCAGGTTCCACGTGGAACACGCCCCAGTCCACCAGGGCCCGTCGTTCGGCCGGCGGCCCCTCCACGAGACGATGGGAATCCGGATTGACGAGCTGGAGGGGGAGGCAATCGGCCAGTTCGGCGATGCTCCCGGCATCCCCCCCGTCACGGCGAAGCCGCGTCTCCCCCTCGCCGCCCTCGACGCCCAGGCGGTGATCGCCGCCATGCCAGGCCGCCTCGCCGTAGGCCACGAGCCGGCCGCGGCCTCCCTGAACCACCCGGCGCAGGGAACGGGCCCGGAACGACCGGCCGAGGCCCAGGATGTGGACCCCCTCCAGGATGCTCGTCTTCCCGCTGGCATTGGGGCCGATGAGCCAGTTCACCCCGGGCCCGGGTTCGAGATCCAGATCCTCGATATTGCGCAGCCCGCGGAGGACCAGTCGCCGCAGAAACATGCCCTAGATACGCATGGGCATGACCACGTACCGGCAGTCCCCCTCCTCGCCCCCGTCGATGAGACAGCTGCTGTTGCTGTCGGCCAGGTGCAGGCGCGCCTGTTCACTGTCCAGCGCCCCGAGGGCGTCCAGGAGGTAGCTGGCGTTGAACCCGATCTCCATCTCCGGGCCGTTGTATTCGACCTCCAGCGTCGCCTCGGCCTCCTCCTGCTCGGGATTGTGGGCCACCGCACCGACCTCGCCGGCGCGCACCTGCAGCCGGATCCCGCGATACTTCTCGTTGGAGAGGATGGCCGCCCGCTGCAGGGTCTCGCGCAGGAGCCGACGGTCGGCGGTGACCTGATGGCGATTGCCGCTGGGGATCACCTGCTCGTAGTCCGGGAAGCGGCCGTCGATGAGCTTGGTCGTGAAGCCGGTATCCCCGAGCTGGAACCGTAGGTGGCTGCCCCCGGCCTCGATGGTGACGAGCTCCTCATCCTCTCCCAGGAGCTTGGCCAGCTCCATGACCGCCTTGCGCGGCACAATGGCCTGGACCCCGCCCTCGGGGTCGTGCTCGGTCCCCACTTCGCACAGCGCCAGCCGATGGCCGTCGGTGGCCACAGTCCGCAGGGTATGGTCGGCCACCTCCAGCAGCAGGCCGTTGAGGTAGTAGCGGACGTCCTGCTGGGCCATGGCGAAGCTCGTGCGATCCAGTAGCCCCTTGAGATGGCCCTGGGGTACCTGGAACGAGGTCGCCTCCGGGCGCTGCTCCATGACCGGGAATTCCGTGGCCGGCAGTGTCGCGAGGCTGAATCGGCTCCGCCCGGAGCGGACCACCATCTTCTCCCCATCCTGCTGGAAGGTGATGGCGGCCCCCTCGGGGAGCGAGCGCACGATATCCGTGAGCTTGCGCGCCGGGACCGTCACCCGTCCCTCCTCGGCTGCTTCCTCCAGGGGCACGTGCGTCACCAGCTCCAGTTCCAGATCTGTCCCGGTCAGGGCGAGCCCTCGGGGCGATACCGTCAACAAGATGTTCGCGAGGATGGGCATGGTCTGCTTGCGCTCCACTACTCCCCCCACGGCCTGCAGGGGCCGGAGGAGTGCCTCGCGCTGGATGCCGAATTTCATATCCGCTCCCGATGCAGTTGTAGTGATCTGTATTCTTTTAAAACCCGTTGTAATAATAAGGGCCGGCTATGACTGGGGATGAACTCCTAAAATCCCCGTTTTGTCAGTAGGTTGTGACTCGATCTATCGGTTAACAACCAGCGTCCTCAGCCGGTCCACTCCCTGTGGAAAACCTGTGCCGAATCTCGCCTTTCCATCGCTCCCCGGAGTTATCCACAGCTTCTTCCCGGTCAACTCGTCAGGGTTCTCAACAGGTTTTGATAGTCCTCGTGAAACCGGTTGTCGCTCTGCCGGAGCTCCTCCACCTTGCGGCAGGCGTAGAGGACCGTCGTATGGTCGCGACCCCCGAAGGCATCCCCGATCTCCGGCAGGCTGTGGCTGGTCAGCTCCTTGGCCAGTGCCATGGCGAGCTGCCGGGGCCGGGCGATGGAGCGGCTGCGCTTCTTGGAGAGCAGATCGCCCATGCGGATCTTGTAGTAGCCGGCCACCGTCTTCTGGATGTTGTCCACGGTTACCAGTTTGTCCTGGAGCGCGAGGAGGTCCTTGAGCGCCTCCTTGGCGAAGGCGAGGTCGATGGCGTGGCCGGTGAAGTGGGCATTGGCCACGACCCGCCGTAGTGCCCCCTCCAGCTCCCGCACATTGGACCGGATTCGCTTGGCGATGAAGAAGGCCACCTCGTCGGGGAGTTCGGCGCCCGACTGGCTCGCCTTGCTCTTGAGGATGGCGACCCGGGTCTCCAGCTCCGGTGGCTCGATGGCCACCGTCAGGCCCCACCCGAAGCGCGAGCGCAGCCGCTCCTCCAGCCCCTCGACCTCCTTGGGGTAGCGGTCGCAGCTGAGGATGATCTGCTGCTCGCTCTCCAGCAGGGCATTGAAGGTGTGGAAGAACTCCTCCTGGGAGCGCTCCTTGTTCGCGAAGAACTGGATATCGTCGATGAGCAGGGCGTCCACCGAGCGGTAGAACTTCTTGAAGTCGTCGATGACGTTGTGCTGCAGCGCCTTGATCATGTCCGAGACGAAGCGCTCGGAGTGGAGATAGATCACCCGGGCATCGGGTCGGCGCTCGCGGATCTGGTTGCCCACCGCGTGCATGAGATGGGTCTTGCCCAGCCCCACGCCGCCATAGATGAACAGGGGGTTGTAGGTCGCCCCCGCGCTGCTGCCGACCTGCAGCGAGGCGGCGCGCGCCAGCTGGTTGGACTTGCCCTCGACGAAGTTGTCGAAGGTGAAGGCCGGATTGAGCCGACTGGGCGAGGCGCGGAATCGGGAGGACTCCGCCGCCTCCCGCACGGTGCTCTCCCCCTGGGTGCTCCCCTCCCCGGGGCTGTCCACGACCAGCGACACGGCCGGGCCGGATCCCTCGGCGACCCGCTCCACGGTCTCCCGGATCCGCCCCGCGGCGTGGTTCTGTACCCACTCCTGGACGAAGGGGTTGGGGGCGCAGAGCTCCAGCGCCCCCTCACGCTCGCGCGCCTGAAGCGGCCGGATCCAGGTGTTGAACTCCTGATCCGGGAATTCCTGTTCCAGTCGCTCCAGGCAGCGCTGCCATAGCGTCGAAGACACCGAATACCTCTGCCTCGCGGGGGATGGAACGGGGCAGTCTAACCCCCGGTGCCGGAGTTATCCACACCCCCGAAGGGGTCCCGTACGGCCCCGCCTTCCTTGACACTAACGCCCCGACTGGATAGATTCCCTTCCCTTTTCCAGCCGCGCCTTCGCGCGGGCGGACCTCCGGGGAACGAGTCTCATGAAGCGTACGTATCAGCCGAGCAACATCAAGCGCAAGCGCACCCACGGTTTCCGGGCGCGCATGAAGACCCGGGCCGGGCGCAAGGTGCTCAAGGCGCGGCGGGACAAGGGGCGCAAGCGCCTCACCGTTTGACAGCGACCGGCCCCTTTCGGCGCCGGCAGCGATTGCTCGACGGCGCGGATTTCCGCCGCGTCTTCCAGCAGTCCGATCCGCCGCGCAGCTCCGACGCCTATCTGACCCTGCTGGCCCGCCCCGATAACGGCCTCGGCTGGCCGCGTCTCGGCCTGGCCATCGGCCGCAAGGTCACCCTGCGCGCGGTGGGCCGCAACCGGATCAAGCGGCTGGCCCGCGAATCCTTCCGGGCCGAGCAGGCCGACCTGCCGCCCCTGGATATCGTCGTCCTGGCCCGTCCGGCGGCCGCGGCGGCCGACAACGCCACCCTGTGGGCCTCGCTGGCCCGCAACTGGAAGAGGCTTCGCCAGCGATGCGGACACTCCTCATCCTCGCCGTCCGACTCTACCGCTACGTCGTGAGTCCGCTGATGGGGCCGCGCTGCCGCTTCCATCCGACCTGCTCCTGCTATGCGGAGGAGGCCGTCCAGCGCCACGGCGTCTGGCGCGGCGGCTGGCTTGCCCTCCGACGCCTGGGGCGCTGTCATCCCTGGCACCCCGGTGGGGTGGACCCCGTTCCCGAGAGAGAGACCGACTGAATGGACCTGCAGAAGACCCTCCTCTGGGTGGCCCTCGCCCTGGTACTCGTCCTCCTCTGGGTGGAGTGGCAGGAATTCCGCTACGGCGACGAGGCCGTTGCCACCGAGTCCCGGACCAACGGTGGCGAGGATCGCGCGCGCAACGAGGCGGGGGATTCCGGCGACGACGAGGTTCCGAGCGCCCTGGCCGATGACGGCAGTGGTGATGCCCTCCCCGAGGGGGACGAGGAGCCGGCGACCCCGGCCGATTCCGGCGACCAGCCGATCACCGTGCGCACCGACCTCCTGGACGTCGCCATCGACCCCCGCGGCGGTGCCATCCGCCGCGCCGACCTGCTGGCCCATACCGTCACCCGGGAGTCCGACGAGCCGGTGCGCCTGCTGGACACCAGCCGTAGCCGCTACTTCGTCCTCCAGGACGGCCTCATCAACGCCCGCGGCGTGGAGCGCGAGGTCCCCAACCACCGCTCCGACTTCGAGGCCGAACAGCAGGAGTACACCCTGGAAGAGGGCGAGGACGCCATCCGGGTCCCGCTGCGCTGGGAGCGGCCCGACGGCCTGGCAGTCACCAAGACCTATACCTTCCATCGCGACTCCTACCAGGTGGATGTCGACGTCGAGGTGACCAATCGCGCCGACGAGGCCTGGCGGGGCCAGCTCTACAGCCAGATCCAGCGCAGCCGGGACACGCGCGACTCCTTCTTCCTGTATACCTATACCGGCGGCGTCCTCTCCGGCTACAACCCGTCCGCCGACGAACGTCAGCCCTACCGCAAGATCGATTTCGACGACATGGCCGATCAGGCGCTGCGCCAGCCCATGGAGGGCGGCTGGGCGGCCATGATCGAACACTACTTTCTGGCCGCGATCCTGGCGCCGGAAGAGACAGAGCTTACCGCCTATACCCGCTCCCTGGAGAGCGGCCGCTTCCTCCTGGGCTATACCTTCCCGGTCCGCGAGATCGGCCCCGGCGAGGCGGCCGGATACGAGTATCGCTACTTCATCGGTCCCAAGGAGCAGGAGCGGCTGGAGGGCGCCGCGACCGATCTCGACCTCACCGTCGACTACGGGTTCCTCACCATCCTGGCCCGGCCGCTCTACTGGCTGCTGGACCTCTTCCACGGCCTCACCGGGAACTGGGGCTGGTCCATCATCCTGCTGACCCTGCTCATCAAGCTGGCCTTCTTCCATCTGTCGGCCAAGAGCTACCGCTCCATGGCGCACATGCGCCGGGTGGCGCCGCGGCTCAAGGAGATCAAGGAGAAGTACGCCGACGATCGCCAGCGCATGAACCAGGCAATGATGGACCTCTACAAGACCGAGAAGATCAATCCCCTGGGGGGGTGTCTGCCCATTCTGGTCCAGATCCCGGTCTTCATCGCCCTCTACTGGGTGCTGCTGGAGTCGGTGGAGCTGCGTCACGCCCCCTGGATCGGCTGGATCCAGGATCTGACCTCGCCGGACCCGTGGTTCATCCTCCCCATCATCATGGGTGCGTCCATGCTGCTGCAGTTCAAGCTCAACCCGGCGCCCATGGACCCGGTCCAGGAGAAGGTGATGATGATCATGCCCTTCGTGCTGACCATCTTCTTCGCCTTCTTCCCGGCGGGGCTGGTCCTCTACTGGACCACCAACAACGTCCTCTCCATCGCCCAGCAGTGGTGGATCACCCGCCGCATCGAGAGCGGCGCGGAGAAATAGCCCCATGACCGCGGTGGTGGACGGGGTCGATACCATCGCCGCCCCGGCCACCCCGCCGGGGCGCGGCGGCATCGGCATCATCCGGGTCTCCGGGCCCGGGGCCTCCGCCATCGCCGAGGCCGTAGCCGGTCGCCGGCCGGCGCCGCGCCACGCCACCACCACCACCTTCCGGGCCGCCGACGGTTCGGCCCTGGACCACGGGATCCTCCTCTATTTCCCCGGCCCGGCCTCCTTCACCGGCGAGGATGTCGTGGAGCTCCAGGGCCACGGCGGCCCGGTGGTGATGGACCGCCTCCTGGCGCGCACCCTGGAGCTGGGGGCGCGCCTGGCCGAGCCCGGCGAGTTCAGCCAGCGCGCCTACCTCAACGGGCGCATGGACCTTGCCCAGGCGGAGGCCGTGGCCGATCTCATCGACGCCGGCTCCGAGGCCGCCGCCCGGGCCGCTGTCCACAGCCTGGAGGGGGCCCTCTCCCGCCGGGCCCGGGCCCTGGCCGAGGGGCTGCTGGACCTGCGCGCCCGGGTCGAGGCCCTGCTCGACTTCCCCGATGACGAGATCGCCGCCGAGCTGGCGACCGTCGCCGCCGAACTCGGCCAGCGCCGCGACGAGGTCGCCGACCTCCAGCGCGAGGGGGTGCGGGGCCGCCGCCTCACCGAGGGGGCCACGGTGGTCCTGGCCGGCCCGCCCAACGCCGGCAAGTCCAGCCTCATGAACGCCCTGGCCCGGCGGGACAGCGCCATCGTCACCGATCTCCCCGGCACCACCCGGGACCTGCTGCGCGAGCGCCTGGCCATCGGCGGGATCCCGGTGGAGCTGGTGGATACCGCCGGCCTCCACGCCGGCGGCGACGCCATCGAGCAGGAGGGGATGCGCCGCGCCCGGGAGGCGCTGGCCGCGGCCGATCTGGTACTCTGGCTGCGCAGCACCGCCGACCCCGGGGCCCCCGCGGTCCCCGACGAGCTGCGCGACGCCCCGGTGGTGACCGTCCAAACGCAGGCGGATCGCGCCGGTGGTTCGACTGGCGAACGCCCGGACGGCTCCGTGGCCTGCTCGGCGGTGACCGGCGACGGCCTCGCCGCCCTGGAGGCGGTCATCACGCGCCTGCTCGGGGGCGAGGCCGCCCCGGAGGGCGGCTTCACCGCCCGGCGGCGCCACCTGGAGGCCCTGGAGGCGGCGGCGGCGGCGCTGGCCGCCGCCCCGGACCCGGCCGAGGGGGAGCTGGAGCTGGTGGCCGCCGAGCTGGCACGGGCCCACGCCGCCCTGGGCCGGATCACCGGCGCCACCGGGACCGAGGACCTCCTGGGCCGGATCTTCTCCACCTTCTGCATCGGCAAGTAGGCAGCCGCGAGACCATGGTCAACCAAGCCACCGACTACCGAGTCATCGTCATCGGGGGCGGCCACGCCGGCACCGAGGCGGCGCTGGCCGCCGCCCGTACGGGGGCCCCCACCCTGTTGCTGACCCAGAACCTGGATACCGTGGGCCAGATGAGCTGCAACCCGGCCATCGGCGGTATCGGCAAGGGCCACCTGGTGCGGGAGATCGACGCCCTGGGCGGCGCCATGGGCCGCGCGGCCGACGCCGCCGGGATCCAGTTCCGGGTCCTCAACCGGCGCAAGGGGCCGGCGGTCCGGGCGACCCGCGCCCAGACCGACCGCGGCCTCTATCGCCAGGCCATCCGGACCGCCGTGGAGGCCGAGCCGAACCTCGCCCTCTTCCAGGACGGCGCCGCCGACCTCCTGGTGGAGGGCGGCCGGGTCACCGGCGTGGTGACCACCCTGGGCCTCACCCTGCGCGCGCCCACCGTGGTCCTGGCCACCGGCACCTTCCTGGGGGGACGGATCCACGTGGGCGAGGCCCAGCGCGAGGGCGGCCGTGCCGGGGATGCGCCGGCCAATGCCCTGGCTGCCCGCCTGCGCGAGCTGGGCCTGGCCGCCGATCGCCTCAAGACCGGGACGCCCCCGCGCATCGACGGCCAGACCATCGACTTCGGCCGGCTCACCCCGCAGCCCGGGGACGAGCCCCGGCCGGTCTTCTCCTTCCTGGGCGACCCCTCGGACCACCCGCGCCAGGTGCCGTGCCACATTGCCACCACGACGCCGGCGACCCACGACCTCATCCGCGAGAACCTGGAGCGCTCGCCCATGTTCAGCGGCGCCATCGAGAGCGCCGGCCCGCGCTACTGCCCCTCCATTGAGGACAAGGTGGTCCGCTTCGCCGACCGCGATGCCCACCAGATCTTCGTGGAGCCCGAGGGGCTGGAGACCCGGGAGGTCTACCCCAACGGGATCTCCACCAGCCTCCCCTTCGACGTCCAACAGGCGCTGGTGCAGACCCTCCCCGGCTTCGAGGCCGCCCGGATCACCCGGCCCGGCTACGCCATCGAGTACGACTTCCTGGATCCCCGCGGCCTGCGCCCCTCCCTGGAGTCCCGCGACCTCCCGGGCCTCTACCTCGCCGGCCAGATCAACGGCACCACCGGCTACGAGGAGGCCGGCGCCCAGGGGCTCCTCGCCGGCCTCAATGCCGCCCGCGCCGCCGCCGACCTCCCGGCCTGGACCCCGGGCCGGGACGAGGCCTATATCGGGGTCATGGTGGACGACCTCATCACCCGGGGAACCCGGGAGCCCTACCGCATGTTCACCAGCCGCGCCGAGCACCGCCTGCTCCTGCGCGAGGACAACGCCGACCTGCGGCTGACCCCCGTCGGCCGCGAGCTGGGGCTGGTGGATGACCACCGCTTCGCCACCTTCCAGGCGCGCCAGGACGCCATCGAGGCCGAGCAGCAGCGGCTGGCGAGCACCACCATCCGCAGCAACGAGCTCCCCGACGAGCTGGCCCGGGCGGTCCTGGGCAAGCCCCTGGAGCGGAGCCAGCCCCTGCTGGAGCTGCTGCGTCGTCCGGAGACCGAGTACTACGCCCTCCACCGCCTCCCCGGGGCGGGCGAGCCGGTGGCCGCCCCGGACGTCGCCGAACAGGTGACCACCCAGGCCCGGTACGCCGGCTACATCGAGCGCCAGCTCGCCGAGAACGATCGCCGGCACCGCCACGCCCACCGGACCATCCCCGACGAGCTCGACTTCCGGGCCGTCCCCGGCCTCTCGACCGAGGTGGCGGAGAAGCTCGGTCGCCACCGGCCGTCCACCCTGGGCCAGGCGGGCCGGATCGACGGCGTGACGCCGGCGGCGCTGTCGCTGCTGCTGGTCCACCTCCACCGCTGGGGGGCGTGACATGTCCAAGGGCCAGGCGGCAGGTTACAATAGGGCCGAGGAACTCCGGCGCGGCCTCGCGGTTCTGGGCCAGGAACTGCCGGACTCAGCGCAAGAGCGGTTGCTCACTTACCTTGACCTTCTGGCGCGCTGGAACCGGGTCCACAACCTGACCGCGGTGCGCGATCCGAAGGCCATGGTGGCCTACCACCTGCTGGACTCCCTGGCCGGTCGCCCCTGGCTGCCGCCGGGGCCGCTGGTTGACCTGGGCAGCGGTGCCGGCCTCCCCGGCCTGGTCCTCGCCGTCGCCGAGCCGGACCGGCCGGTGACCCTGGTGGACAGCGCCGCCAAGCGCACCCGCTTCCTCATCCAGGCGGTGGGGGCGCTGGGACTCCCGGCGGTCGAGGTCGTCCAGGCCCGGATGGAGGCGTGGCGGCCGCCCGCCCCGGTGGAGGTCGTCACGGCGCGGGCGCTCACGGCCATGGATGAACTGGTCCGCCAGGCCGCGCCGCTGCTCTCGCCCACCGGCCGACTGGTCGCCTGGAAGGGCGTGTGGCCGGAGCCCGGCGCCGAGGATACCGCCGTGGAGGCGGTCCACCCGGCGGCGGTCCCCGGCATCGACGGGGCACGACATATCGTTGTCGCCCGCCCCGGTGTGTGATACTCAGGCGCTAGCGCCCGGGGAGGGAACGAACGACGTGACCAAGACCATTGCCGTGACCAATCAGAAGGGCGGGGTGGGCAAGACCACCACCAGCGTCAACCTCGCCGCCTCCCTGGCGGCGACCCACCGGCAGGTCCTGCTCATCGACATGGACCCCCAGGGCAACGCCACCATGGGGTCCGGTGTCGACAAGCGGGCCGTCCCGGCCTCGACCTACGATGTCCTGCTGGGCGAGACCGACCTGGCCGATGCCCTCATCACCACCGAGGCCGGCTACGACCTGCTCCCGGCCAACGCCGACCTGACCGCCGCGGAGGTGGGCCTGCTGGAGACCGACGGCCGCGAGCAGCGGCTGCGCACGGCCCTGGCGGCCAGCGAGCGCTACGACTACATCCTGGTGGACTGCCCGCCGGCGCTGAACATGCTCACGGTGAATGCGCTGGTGGCGGCGGATACGGTGATGATCCCCATGCAGTGCGAGTACTACGCCCTGGAGGGGCTCTCGGCGCTGCTGGATACCATCCGCCGGATCCAGGAGCAGCTCAACCCGGACCTCGAGGTGGAGGGGCTGCTACGGACCATGTTCGACCCGCGCAATCGCCTGGCCACCGACGTCTCGCGCCAGCTCACCGACCACTTCGGCGGCAAGGTGTACCGGACCGTGATCCCGCGCAACGTCCGCCTGGCCGAGGCGCCGAGCTACGGCCTGCCGGTGCTCGCCTACGACAAGGGCTCCCGCGGTGCCCAGTCCTACCTCGCCCTGGCCGGCGAGCTGCTGCGCAACGAATCCGCCGCCAAGCCCGACGCGGCACCGGCGTGACCCGTGCCATGACCCGAGACCCCGTCCCCGAAGGAGGAACCCCGTCCCCATGAGCGCACGCAAGCGCGGCCTGGGCCGCGGACTCGACGCCCTCCTCTCCGATCCCGACGCCGCCGCGAGCCCCACGGTGGACCGCGCCGCCGGCGACCAGCTCGCCGAGATCCCGGTGGAGCGGATCCGGCGGGGCCGGTACCAGCCGCGGCGGGACATGGATCCCGATGCCCTGGAGGAGCTGGCCCACTCCATCCGCATGCAGGGGGTGGTCCAGCCCATCGTCGTGCGTGCCGTGGCCGACGGCGAGGTCGACTACGAGATCATCGCCGGCGAGCGGCGCTGGCGCGCGGCGGGCATCGCCGAGCTGGCCACTATCCCGGCGGTGATCCGCGAGGTCCCCGATCAGGCCGCCCTGGCCATCGCCCTCATCGAGAATATCCAGCGCGAGGAGCTCAACCCCATCGAGGAGGCCTACGCCCTCCACCGCCTCATCGAGGAGTTCGAGCTCACCCACCACCAGGTGGCTGAGGCCGTGGGCCGCTCCCGCGTTGCCGTCACCAACCTCCTGCGGCTCATGGGCCTCGAGGAGGGCGCGCGGGAGCTGGTGGAGGCCGGCGCCCTGGAGATGGGCCACGCCCGCGCCCTCCTCGCCCTGGAGGGCGCGGAGCAGGTCCGGGCCGCGCGCACCGTCGCCGAGCGCGAGCTCACCGTCCGGGATACCGAGAAGCTGGTGCGCCAGCTCCAGGAGGGCGAGGCGGCCCCCGCCGAGGCCCCCCGGGAGGATCCGGATGTCCGCCGCCTGCAGGAGGACCTCTCCGAGCGCCTGGGCGCCCCGGTGAAGGTCAGCCAGGGCAAGCAGGGAAAAGGCAAGGTGGAGATCCGCTACAACTCCCTGGACGAGCTCGAGGGCATTCTCGCCCACATCAAGTAGGGGCTTGGGCCGGGGAACGGCCCCGGGCCTTCGTTGACCCCCTGTGGGCGAGTCTTTATACTCCGCGCCTCAATAACGGTCCGGCCGCCGTGCATACGGCGCCGGGCGGGTCGACAGGGGTCCATGAAGTTCGCAACCACCGTCCTCCAGCGCTCCCTCCTGCGTCTTCTGGGTGTACAGGCAGCGCTGACGGCGGCCGCCGCCCTGGTCTGGGCGTGGCAGGCCGGCCCCGAGCCGGCGCTGGCCGCGCTCTACGGCGGCGGCATCACCCTGGCGGCCACCCTTCTCAGCGGCTGGCGGCTGCTGCGCGCCACCGAGGCGCTGGGCAGCAGCACCAACCGTGGGCTGGCGGAGCTCTACATCGGCTTCGCCGCCCGCTTCGTACTGGCCCTGGCGCTGCTGGCGCTGGGCATGGGGGTCCTGGAACTGGACCCCCTCGGGATACTGACCGGCTTCGCGGTGGCCCAGATGGGTTACCTGTTCAATCGCGTGGAGACCGCGCCGCCGCGAGCCGACTGATTTTCTAAGAAACGAGGGGAGAAAAGCGTCGTGGCCACCGGAACGCCGTCTCCGACCGAGTACATCAATCACCACCTCCACAACCTCCAGGTAGGCGAGGGCTTCTGGACCCTGAAGATCGACACCGTCTTCTTCAGTGTCCTCCTCGCCGCCATCCTCATCTGGATGGGCCGGGCCATCGGCAAGCGCCTGCAGCAGGACACGCCCTCCGGCCTGCAGAACTGGGTCGAGGCCATCGTCGAGTTCGTCGACGGCCAGGTGAGCGACGTCTTCCCCAACCGGGACAAGCTGGTGGGGCCGCTGGCCCTGACCATCTTCATGTGGGTCTTCCTGATGAACTTCATGGACCTCATCCCGGTGGACCTGCTGCCCTGGGTCGCCACCCTGGCCGGCATGGAATATCTGAAGATCGTGCCGACCACCGAGCTGGACACGACCTTCGCGCTGGCGCTCACCGTCTTCGCGCTCATCATCATCTACAATCTCCGGTCCAAGGGGGTCGTCGGGTATCTCAAGATGTTCCTGACCCACCCCTTCGGCCCCTACCTCTTCCCGGTGAACGTGGTCATGACCACCATCGAGGAGGTGGCCAAGCCGGTCAGCCTCGCCCTGCGACTCTTCGGTAACCTGTTCGCCGGCGAGCTGCTGTTCCTGCTCATCGCCCTGCTGTCCCTGGGCGGCTTCGGCGCCGCCTGGATCCCGCAGATCGCCCTGGGCACGCTCTGGGCCATATTCCATATCCTGGTCATCACCCTGCAGGCCTTCATCTTCATGCTGCTGACGGCCGTCTACCTGGGTATGGCGAGCCAGGATCTGGAGCACCACTAGGGCGCCCCGGCGTACCCCGATTTCGAACACATCCATTCGCATCCAAGGAGAAGTCCCATGAACGAAATCATCGCTTCCACCGCCATCGGTGTCGGCATCATCCTGGCCGCCGCCGGCCTGGGTTCCGCTCTCGGCTGGGGCATGATCTGCTCCAAGTACATCGAGGGCATCGCCCGCCAGCCCGAGATGCGCGCCCAGCTCATGGGTCAGATGCTCTTCACCGGCGGCCTCATGGAGGCCTTCCCGATGATCGTGCTCGGTCTGTCCATGTGGTTCATCTTCGCCAACCCCTTCGTTGCGGCCGTCGGCTGAGGTCGGACGAGACTGCTCGTTGACTCGCCGATAAACCCCCCAGCGGGAGGAGCAACGCCGTGAACGTTACTGCAACGCTATTTGCTCAGATCCTGGTCTTCGTCATCCTGATCTGGTTCGTGAACCGGTATCTTTGGGGTCCGTTGACCAACGTGATGGAGCAGCGCCAGAAGCGCATCGCCGATGGCCTGGCTGCCGCCGAGAAGGGGCAGCACGAGAAGGAGCTGGCCGAGCAGCGTGCCAAGGAGGAGCTGGCCCAGGCCAAGGAGCAGGCGGCCGAGATCATCGCCCAGGCGCAGAAGCGCTCCAACGAGATCGTCGAGGAGGCCAAGGACTCTGCGCGTGAAGAGGGTGACCGCCTGAAGGCCGCCGCCCAGGCGGAGATCGAGCAGGAGGTCAACCGGGCCCGGGAGCAGCTGCGCAGCCGCGTGGCCGAGCTCTCCACCCAGGGTGCCAGCCGGATCCTCAAGCGCGAGATCGACGCCAGCGCCCACGAGGATCTCATTTCGGACCTCGTCACCGAGATCTAGGGGCAGACCATGGCCGAGAACATCACCATCGCCCGACCCTATGCGGAGGCGCTGCTGGAACTGGCCCGGGAGAAGGGCGCGCTGGACCAGTGGTCCAGCATGCTCGACCTCATGAGCCAGGTCGCCAGCGCCCCGGAGATGGCGTCGCTGTTCGACAACCCCGGGGTGGAGCCCGACCAGCTCGTCGAGATCATCGCCGAGGTGGGCAAGGACACCCTGGACGACCACGCCCGCAATCTGCTGCGGCTACTCGCCGAACGGGATCGCCTGAGCATCCTCCCGGATATCGCGGCCCTCTACGAGCTGGAGCGCTCCCGCGCCGAGGGTGAGGTCGAGGCCGAGGTGGTGTCGGCCCGGCCGCTGGACGAGTCTCAGCAGGCGAAGCTCGCCGAGGCCCTCAAGAAGCGGCTCGGCCGTGAGGTGCGGCTGACCTGCCGGACCGACGAGGAGCTGCTGGGCGGCGCCGTGGTCCGGGCCGGCGACCTGGTCATCGACGGCTCGGCAGTGGGGCGCCTGGAGCGGCTCGCCGGGTCCCTGCGGCAGTAACCGGACCGAATCGAGAGGAATGCAAGCATGCAACTGAATCCTTCCGAGATCAGCGATCTCATCAAGAAGCGGATCGAGAACTTCGAATCCGTCTCGGAGGCGCGTACCGAGGGTACCGTGGTCAGCCTCTCCGACGGCATCGCCCGCCTCCACGGCCTGGCCGACATCATGTCCGGCGAGGTCCTGGAGTTCCCGGGGGAGACCTTCGGCATGGCCCTGAACCTGGAGCGCGACTCCGTCGGCGCCGTCATCCTCGGCCCGTACGAGCACATCGCCGAGGGCGACACGGTGAAGGCCACCGGCCGCATCCTCGATGTGCCGGTGGGCGAGAACCTCCTCGGCCGCGTCGTGAACTCCCTGGGCCAGCCGGTGGACGGCAAGGGCCCGGTGGAGGCCGCCAGCCACGAGCCCATCGAGAAGATCGCCCCCGGCGTCATCTCGCGCCAGGGCGTGGACCAGCCGATGCAGACCGGCCTCAAGGCCATCGACGCCATGGTCCCGGTGGGCCGCGGCCAGCGTGAGCTGATCATCGGCGACCGCCAGACCGGCAAGACCGCCGTCGGCGTCGACGCGATCATCAATCAGAAGGGCACCGGCGTTAAGTGCATCTACGTCGCCGTGGGCCAGAAGGCCTCCTCGGTGGCCAACGTGGTCAGCAAGCTCGAAGAGCACGGCGCCATGGAGCACACCATCGTGGTCGCCGCCACCGCCGCCGACCCGGCCTCGATGCAGTACATCGCCCCGTATGCCGGTTGCGCCATGGGCGAGTACTTCCGCGACCGCGGCGAGGATGCCCTGATCATCTATGACGACCTCACCAAGCAGGCGTGGGCCTATCGCCAGGTCTCCCTCCTGCTGCGCCGGCCCCCGGGCCGCGAGGCGTACCCGGGTGACGTCTTCTACCTGCACTCCCGCCTGCTGGAGCGTGCCGCTCGGGTCAACGAGGAGTTCGTCGAGCAGAAGACCAACGGCGAGGTGAAGGGCAAGACCGGTTCGCTGACCGCCCTGCCCATCATCGAGACCCAGGCCGGTGACGTCTCGGCCTTCGTGCCGACCAACGTCATCTCCATCACCGACGGCCAGATCTTCCTGGAGACCGACCTCTTCAACTCGGGTATCCGTCCGGCCATCAACGCTGGCCTCTCGGTCTCCCGCGTGGGTGGTTCCGCCCAGACGAAGATCATCAAGAAGTTCGGCGGCGGCATCCGGCTGGCCCTGGCGCAGTACCGCGAGCTCGCGGCCTTCGCCCAGTTCGCCTCCGACCTGGACGAGCACACCCGCAAGCAGCTCGAGCGCGGTGAGCGCGTCATGGAGCTGATGAAGCAGAACCAGTACAAGCCGCTGGGTGTCGGTCTGATGGCCTTCTCGCTGTTCGCGGCCAACGAGGGCTATCTGGACGACCTGGAGACCAAGAAGGTCGTGGACTTCGAGGCCGCCCTGCACGACTACGTGAAGTCGCAGCATGCCGACCTGGTCGCGAAGCTGGACGAGACCGGCAAGTACGACGATGAGGTCGACGCGGCCCTGCGCAAGGCCCTCGACGACTTCAAGGCCAACCACGCTTGGTAAACCGGGGGCAGACCGATGGCGGGCGCTAAGGAGATACGGACTCAGATCAAGTCCATCCAGAACACCCAGAAGATCACCAAGGCCATGGAGATGGTGGCCGCCTCCAAGATGCGCAAGGCGCAGGATCGGATGGAGGCGACCCGCCCCTACTCCGACAAGATGCGGCAGGTGATCGGGCATCTGGCCAACGCCCATCCCGAGTATCGCCATCCGTTCCTCGAGGAGCGGGAAGAGGTGAAGCGGGCCGGCTATATTACCGTGACCACGGATCGCGGCCTCTGCGGCGGCCTCAACGTCAACCTCTTCCGCAAGGCCGTGAAGGACCTGCGGGAGTGGGACGAGAAGGGCATCGGCCTCGACCATGCCGTGATCGGCAGCAAGGGGCTGCAGTTCTACAACCGGCTCGGCGCCAATATCGTTGCCGAGACCACCGGCCTGGGCGACAAGCCGGGGCTCGCCGACATCATCGGCACCGTTAAGGTGATGCTGGACGCCTACAACGAGGGCCGGATCGATCGGCTCTATCTGGCGCAGAACCGGTTCGTGAACACCATGACCCAGCAGCCGGAGATCATCCAGCTGCTGCCGTTGCCGCCGGCCGAGGACGAGGAGCTCCAGCACCACTGGGACTACCTCTACGAGCCGGACGCGGCCACGGTCCTGGATGACCTGCTGACCCGTTACATCGAGTCGCAGGTCTTCCAGGCGGTGGTGGAGAACGTCGCGTCGGAGATGGCCTCCCGGATGGTCGCCATGAAGGCCGCCTCGGACAACGCTGGGGACATCATCAACGACCTGCAGCTGGCCTATAACAAGGCCCGCCAGGCCGCCATTACGCAGGAGCTCTCCGAGATCGTCGCCGGCGCCGCCGCGGTCTGACCGCCGGGCCACCGAATCGGAGCGGAATTCAAGGGGTACCCAACATGAGTACTGGTAAGGTCGTACAAATCATCGGCGCCGTCGTCGACATCGAGTTCGAGCGCGGCTCCGTCCCGAAGGTCTTCGACGCCCTCAAGCTGGCGGAGACCGGGCTGACCCTCGAGGTCCAGCAGCAGCTCGGTGACGGCGTGGTCCGCACCATCGCCCTGGGCACCACCGAGGGCCTCAAGCGCGGCATGGAAGTCACCAACACCGGCGAGGCCATCCAGGTCCCGGTGGGCACCGGCACGCTCGGCCGGGTCATGGACGTCCTCGGCGAGCCCGTGGACGAGGAAGGCCCGGTGGATGCCAAGGAGCACTGGGGCATCCACCGCGAGCCGCCGGCCTACGACGAGCAGTCCGGTTCCACCGAGCTGCTGGAGACCGGTATCAAGGTCATCGACCTCCTTTGCCCCTTCGCCAAGGGCGGCAAGGTCGGGCTGTTCGGCGGCGCCGGCGTGGGCAAGACCGTCAACATGATGGAGCTCATCCGCAACATCGCGATCGAGCACTCCGGCTACTCCGTCTTCGCCGGCGTCGGCGAGCGGACCCGCGAGGGCAACGACTTCTATCACGAGATGAAGGAGTCCAACGTCCTCGACAAGGTGGCGCTGGTCTACGGCCAGATGAACGAGCCGCCGGGCAACCGCCTGCGCGTGGCGCTCACCGGCCTGACCATGGCCGAGTACTTCCGTGACGAGGGCCGTGACGTCCTGATGTTCATCGACAACATCTACCGTTACACCCTCGCCGGCACCGAGGTCTCGGCCCTGCTCGGCCGGATGCCCTCCGCGGTGGGCTACCAGCCGACCCTGGCGGAGGAGATGGGCATGCTCCAGGAGCGCATCACCTCCACGAACAAGGGCTCCATCACTTCCGTGCAGGCGGTCTACGTCCCGGCGGACGACCTCACCGACCCGGCTCCGGCCACGGTGTTCGCCCACCTGGACGCCACCGTCGTGCTCTCCCGCCAGATCGCGGAGCTGGGCATCTACCCGGCGGTGGACCCGCTGGACTCCACCAGCCGCCAGCTCGACCCGCAGGTGGTGGGCCAGGAGCACTACGATACGGCCCGCGAGGTGCAGAACGTCCTGCAGCGGTACAAGGAGCTCAAGGACATCATCGCCATCCTCGGGATGGACGAGCTGTCCGAGGACGACAAGCTGGCGGTGTCCCGGGCGCGGAAGATCCAGCGCTACCTCTCCCAGCCCTTCTTCGTGGCCGAGGTCTTCACTGGCGCCCCCGGGAAGTACGTCTCCCTCGCCGAGAGCATCCGGGGCTTCAAGGGCATCGTCGAGGGCGAGCACGACGATCTGCCCGAGCAGGCCTTCTACATGGTGGGCTCCATCGACGAGGCCATCGAGAAGGCCAAGAACCTCTAAGGGAGGCCGGAAATGGCCATGACCATGCACGTCGACATCGTCAGCGCCGAGGAATCCATCTACTCCGGTACGGTGGAGATGGTGACGGCGCCGGCAGACGGGGGGGACGTCGGCATCATGCCGCGCCACACCCCGCTGCTAACGCGGCTGCGGCCGGGCGAGGTGACCGTGGAGAAGGGGGGCGAGAAGCAGGCCTTCTTCGTCTCCGGCGGTGTCCTCGAGGTCCAGCCGCACGTCACCACCGTCCTGGCCGACTCCGCCGTCCGGGCCCGCGACCTCGACGAGGCCGAGGCCGAGCGGGCGAAGGAGCGGGCCGAACGGGCCATGGCGGATCAGAAGGCGGAGCTGGACTACGCCTCGGCCCAGGCCGAACTGGCCGAAGCCGTGGCCAAGCTCCAGACCATTCAGCGGCTGCGGCAACGCACCGGCATCTAGCCCGGTATTCCGCAACCGGATGGTCAGAACAAGGGCAGGTAACTGCCCTTGTTCTGTTTCCGGCCCCCGAAAGATTGCTCTCGCCCTCCCGCTGGATTACAAACGCGGTATGACCATGCCCCAGAACCTCTCTGTCATCATCCTCGCTGCCGGCCAGGGGACGCGGATGCGTTCGTCCCTGCCCAAGGTCCTCCACCCCGTGGGGCCCGCCCCCATGCTCGGACACGCCATCGATGCCGCCGCGGCCCTGGAGCCGGCCGGGATCCACGTGGTCCACGGCCATGGCGGCGAGGCCGTGCGGGAGGCCTTCGCCGAACGAGCCATCCACTGGGTGGAGCAGGCCGAGCAGCTAGGGACCGGCCACGCCGTGGGCTGTGCCCTCCCCGACATCCCCGACGACCATACCGTCCTGGTGCTCTACGGGGACGTGCCGTTGGTGACCGGCGGGACCCTCGCCCGGCTGGCGGAGGCCGCCGCGGACCGGCTCGCCGTGCTCACCACCCACCTCGCCCATCCCGGCGGCTACGGGCGGATCCTGCGGGACGACCGGGGCGCCGTGGTCGGGATTGTGGAGGAGAAGGACGCCACGGAGACCCAGCGCGCCATCGGCGAGATCAATACCGGGATGCTCGCCGGGCGTGCCGGCGACCTGCGGCGCTGGCTCGCCGCCACCTCCCGGGATAACGCCCAGGGCGAGTACTACCTCACCGACGTGGTCGCCCTGGCGGCCGAGGAAGGGGCGTCGGCGGCGGGCGTGGTGACACACGACCCGGACGAGGTCGCCGGCGTGAACAATCGGGTCCAGCTCGCCGCCGCCGAGACGGCCTACCGCCGGCGCCGGGCCGAGGCGCTCATGCTCGCCGGGGTAACCCTGCGCGACCCCGCGCGGGTCGACATCCGCGGCGAGGTCGAGACGCCGGGGGACGTGGAGATCGACGTGGACGTGGTGCTGGAGGGGCGGATCACCCTCGGACGCGACGTCTACATCGGCCCCGGCGCGGTCCTGCGGGACTGCACCATCGGCGACGGGGCCCGGGTCGAGGCGCATACCGTGGTCGAGGGGGCCACCGTGGAAGCCGGTGCCAGCGCGGGCCCCTTCGCCCGGGTCCGGCCCGGAACCGAGCTGGGGCCGGGGGCGAAGGTCGGCAACTTCGTGGAGACCAAGGCCAGCCGCATCGGTGCGGGCTCCAAGGTGAATCACCTCGCCTACATCGGCGATACCGAGATGGGGGCCGGGGTCAACGTCGGGGCCGGGACCATTACCTGCAATTACGACGGCGCCCGCAAGCACACCACGACCATCGGGGACGATGTCTTCATCGGCTCCGACTGCCAGCTGGTGGCGCCGGTTACCGTCGGCGCCGGGGCGACCCTGGGTGCGGGGACGACCCTGACCCGGGACGCCCCGGCGGGGCAGCTCACTATCACGCGGGTGCGGCAGCGGACCATCGAGGACTGGCGCCGCCCCTGCAAGGACGACGGCCGGGAGGGCTGAGGGAATGTGCGGAATCGTGGGTGCGGTCGCCGAACGGGACGTGGTCTCCATCCTCATGGAGGGGTTGCGACGGCTGGAGTACCGCGGCTATGACTCCGCCGGGCTGGTCGCCATGGACCGGGAGCACGGTCTGGGCCGGCGGCGCGCCGTGGGGAAGGTGGCGGCCCTGGCCGAGCGGCTGGATGCGGAGCCCCTCACCGGCCACGCCGGGATCGCCCACACCCGCTGGGCCACCCACGGGGCGCCTTCGGAGGCCAATGCCCATCCCCACGTCTGCGAGGGGCGGGTGGCGGTGGTCCACAACGGGATCATCGAGAATCATGCCGAACTCCGCCGGCAGCAGGAGGCGGACGGCTATACCTTCACCTCGCAGACCGATACCGAGGTCATCGCCCACCAGATCCATCGCCACCTGCGGGTCTGTGACAACCTGGCCGAGGCGGTCCGGCGGACCACCGCCGACCTCGAGGGGGCCTACGCCCTGGGCGTGGTGAGTGCCGACGAACCCGGCCGGCTGGTGGCCGCCCGGCGCGGCAGCCCCCTGGTCATTGGCATCGGCATCGGCGAGCACTTCATCGCCTCCGACGTCGCCGCCCTGCTCCCGGTGACCCGCCGCTTCGTCTACCTCGAGGAGGGCGACATCGCCGACATCACCCGGGAGGCCTACCGCCTCTTCGATGTCGAGGGCCACGCCGTGAGCCGTGCCGAGCAGGAGTCGGCGCTCACCCCCGGCGCAGTGGAGCGCGGCCCCTACCGCCACTTCATGCTCAAGGAGATCTTCGAGCAGCCCCGGGCCGTCGCCGACACCCTGGAGGGGCGGCTGGCCGGCGGTCGCGTCCTGGAGGAGGCCTTCGGCCACGACGCGGCCGAGGTCCTGGAGGGGGTGCGCGAGGTCCAGATCCTCGCCTGCGGTACCAGCTACCACGCCGGCATGGTCGCCCGCTACTGGCTGGAGGCTGTGGCCGGCGTACCCTGCAGCGTGGAGGTCGCCAGCGAGTTCCGCTACCGCCGGCCAGTGGTCCGCCCGGATACCCTGGTGGTCACCATCTCCCAGTCCGGGGAGACCGCCGACACCCTCGCCGCCCTGCGCGATATCAAGGCGCGCGTCGGCAGCCGGGCGCTGGCCATCTGCAATGTGCCGGAGAGCTCCCTGGTGCGGGAGTCGGAGCTGGTGCTCATGACCCGGGCGGGGCCGGAGATCGGCGTCGCCTCCACCAAGGCCTTCACCACCCAGCTCACCGCCCTGCTCCTGCTGACGCTGGTCCTGGCGCGGCGCAACGGCCTCTCCGCCGAGCGCGAGGCCGACTACGTCGCCGCCCTGGAGGAGCTGCCGCGCCGTATCGAGCGCGCGCTGGAGCTCAACGACGTCATCGACGCCCTGGCCGCCGACTTCGCCGACAAGCACCACTCCCTCTTCCTGGGCCGCGGACCGCTCTATCCGGTGGCCATGGAGGGGGCGCTCAAGCTCAAGGAGATCTCCTACATCCACGCCGAGGCCTACCCCGCCGGGGAGCTCAAGCACGGCCCGCTGGCCCTGGTGGACGCCGAGATGCCGGTTATCGCCATCGCCCCCAACGACGACCTGCTGGAGAAGCTCAAGTCCAACCTCCAGGAGGTCCGCGCCCGGGGTGGACGGCTGGTGGTCTTCGCCGATACCGCCGCCGGCATGGAAGATGACGAGGGGGTGCGGACCTTTCCCCTGGAGCATACCCACGAGCTCATCGCCCCGGTGGTCTATACCGTGCCCCTGCAGCTGCTCGCCTACCACGTGGCGGTGATCAAGGGCACCGACGTGGATCAGCCGCGCAATCTCGCCAAGTCGGTCACGGTGGAGTGATCGCCGCGCGCAGCCGCTGCACTGCCCGCTCCACCGAGGCCGGCGTCCCGTCATGGGCGGCCTGCTCCAGCTCCCGGGCGGCTTCGCTCACCGCCTCCAGGCCGTAGGCCGCGCCGGAGCCCTTGAGCTGGTGGGCCTCGGCCCGGATCACCGCCCGGTGCCCTTCCCCCCCGGCGGCCAGCGCCCGGGCCGCCTCTTCCAGCGCCCCGACCCGGTCCGGCAGGCGGGCGCGGTAGTCGGCGATGAGGGCCTCCAACCGCTCGCTCATGGGGTCCCGGCCAGCTCCCGGATCCGGTCGGCCAGCCCCATGGGGTCGAAGGGCTTCTCGATGATCCCCAGGACGCCGGCCCCGCTGAGCCGCTCCCGGTCGCCGGTGTTGGCGGTGAGGTAGATCGCCCGGAGCACCGCCAGCCCCGGCAGGGCGCGCAGCGCCTCCAGGGTGCTCGGGCCGTCGCCGTCCGGGAGCATGTCGTCGAGCAGCGCCAGGTCCGGTGGCCGGTCCCGGGCCGCCTCCACCCCCGCGCGGCGGTTGGTGGCCACGGCCACCTCGAGGCCGCCCACCTCCTCCAGGGCGAGCCGGGTGATGGCGGCGATATCGGGATCGTCCTCCACGAGCAGGATCTGCATGAGCCCCCACGAGCTGGCGAACAGGCACTTCGACGGCCATTCTCGTCGGCCCGCGGCGTGGCGGCAAGGCCGTTCTCCGGTATCATGCGGGCATGGACGTAACCGCCATCCTCGACCCCCTCAACGACGCCCAGCGCGAGGCCGTGGGCGGCCCCCCCGGCCACACCCTGGTGGTCGCCGGTGCCGGCAGCGGCAAGACCCGGGTACTGGTCCACCGCATCGCCTGGTTCATCCAGGCCGAGGGGGTGAGCCCCTTCGGGATCCTGGCCGTCACCTTCACCAACAAGGCCGCCGGCGAGATGCGCGAGCGCATCGAGGCGCTGGTGGGCCTGCCGGCCACCGGCATGTGGGTAGGGACCTTCCACGGCCTCGCCCATCGCCTGCTGCGCCAGCACCACGCCGAGGCCGACCTGCCGAAGAACTTCCAGATCCTGGACTCCGCCGACCAGCAGCGGCTGGTCAAGCGCGTCCTCCAGGAGCAGGGGTTGGACGAGTCCAGCTGGCCCGTCCGCCAGGTCCAGGGCTTCATCAACGCGCGCAAGGACGACGGCCAGCGGCCCGGCGACATCGACCACCGCGGCGATCCCTACCACCGCACCCTGCTGGGCCTCTATACGGCCTACGAGGAGGCGTGTCGGCGCGCCGGTGTGGTGGACTTCGCCGAGCTGCTCCTGCGCGCCTGGGAGCTGTGGCGAAACAACCCCGGCATCCTCGACCACTACCGGCGCCGCTTCCGCCACATCCTGGTGGACGAGTTCCAGGACACCAACGCCATCCAGTACGCCTGGCTGCGGCTGCTCGCCGGCGACTCCGGCACGGTCTTCGCGGTGGGTGATGACGACCAGTCCATCTACGGCTGGCGCGGCGCCCGGGTGGAGAACATCCGCCGCTACAGCCAGGAGTTCCCGGACGTGGTCACCGTCCGCCTGGAGCAGAACTACCGCTCCACCGGCCACATCCTGGGCGCCTCCAACCAGCTCATCGCCCGCAACCCCGAGCGGCTGGGCAAGGAGCTGTGGACGGAGACCGGCCACGGCGAGCCGGTGCGGATCTACGACGCCTTCAACGAGAACGAGGAGGCGCGCTTCATCACCCGCCGGATCCAGCAGTGGGTGGAGGGCGGCGGACGCCGGGACGAGTGCGCCATCCTCTACCGCTCCAATGCCCTCTCCCGGGTGCTGGAGGAGGTGCTGGTCCACAGCGGCATCCCCTACCGCATCCACGGCGGGCCGCGCTTCTTCGAGCGCGCAGAGATCAAGGACCTGCTCGCCTACCTGCGCCTGGTGGCCAGCCGCGACGACGACCCCTCCTTCGAGCGCGTGGTGAACACCCCCACCCGGGGCATCGGTGAGCGCACCGTGGACAACCTGCGCCAGATCGCCCGGGAGCGCGGCCTCACCCTCTGGGCCACCGCCTGGGAGGCCGCTGGCGACGGCCGGCTGGGGGCCCGCGCCACCAAGGCGGTGCAGCGCTTCCTCACCACCATCGAGGAGCTGGAGCAGGCCGTCGACGGCCTCTCTCTGGCCGAGCAGGTGGAGACCGCCCGTCAGCACAGCGGCCTCGCCGACCACTACCTGCAGAAGGAGAAGGGCGAGCGCGGCCAGGCGCGAGTGGACAACCTGGACGAGCTGGTCAGCGCCGCCCGCGCCTTCGAGCTCGATCCCGGCGAGGTGGAGGAGGAGGACCTCCTGGGCGCCTTCCTCACCCACGCCTCCCTGGAGGCCGGCGAGGCCCAGGCCGCCGCCGGCGAGGACTGCGTCCACCTCATGACCCTGCACGGGGCCAAGGGGCTGGAGTTCCCGCTGGTCTTCATCGCCGGCATGGAGGAGGGGCTCTTCCCCCATCGCATGGCGCTGGAGGACGGCAACCGCCTGGAGGAGGAACGTCGCCTCTGCTATGTCGGCATGACCCGCGCCATGTCCGAGCTCTACCTCACCCGGGCCGAGAGCCGCCGCCTCCATGGCCGCGAGGGCCATACCCGGCCGTCGCGCTTCCTCACCGAGCTGCCCGAGGAGCACGTGGAGTCGGTGCGCCCGGGCCGCGCCCCCGCCGCATCGGCCACCGCCCCCGCGGGCGATACCGAGGTGGGCGAGGGGGTGGAACTGGGCCAGCGGGTCCACCACCCCACCTTCGGCGAGGGGGTGATCATCGACTGCGAGGGCGATGGTCCCCGGGCGCGCCTGCACGTGAATTTCGACCACGCCGGCCTGAAGTGGCTGGTGGCCAGCCATGCCAACCTCACCCCCGCCGGGTGAGCGACCACCAAGGGAGAGGCACCATGGATCGACGCGCATTCGTCCGCAATCTCGGGATCTCGGCCCTGGCCGGCGGCGGCCTCGCCGCCTGCGGCCGGGAAGGAGAGGGTGACGGCGCCCCGGCGGCGCAGACCCAGCAGACCCACGAGTGGCGCATGGTCACCACCTGGCCGGAGAACTTCCCCGGCATGGGCACTGGCGCCGAGCACCTGGCCCGGCGCATCGAGCAGATGAGTGGCGGCCGCATCCAGGTGACCGTCTACGCCGCCGGTGAGCTGGTCCCCGCCTTCGAGATCTTCGAGGCCGTCTCCGACGGGACCGCTCAGATGGGCCACGGGGCGGCCTACTACTGGAAGGGCAAGAGCGAGGCGGCCCAGTTCTTCTCCGCCGTCCCCTTCGGCTTCACCGCCCAGGAGATGAACGCCTGGCTCTACCACGGCGGCGGCATGGAGCTGTGGGAGGAGACCTACGCCGAGTTCGGTCTCGTCCCCATGGCGGCGGCGAACACCGGCGTCCAGATGGCCGGCTGGTTCAACCGCCCCATCAACGACCTCTCCGACCTCGAGGGGCTGAAGATGCGCATCCCCGGCCTCGGCGGCGAGGTCCTGGAGCGGCTGGGTGGCAGCCCCGTGAACCTCCCCGGCGGCGAGATCTTCACCGCCCTGGAGAGCGGGACCATCGATGCCACCGAGTGGGTCGGCCCCTGGAACGATCTGGCCTTCGGCCTCCACAAGGCCGCCGACTACTACTACTACCCCGGCTGGCACGAACCGGGGACCACCCTGGAGGCCTTCGTGAACCAGGCCGCCTTCGACGCCCTCTCCGATGACCTCAAGGCCATCGTCCGCGCCGCCTGCCAGGCCGCCAACCTGGACCTGCTCTCGGAGTTCACCGCCCGCAACCACCAGGCGCTGGAGACCCTGCGGGACGAGGGCGTGGCGATCCGCCGCCTCCCCGATGACGCCCTCTCCGCCCTGCGCGAGACCAGTGAGGAGGTGGTGGGCGATATCGCGTCTGCTAGCGACCTCGCTGGCCGGATCCACGACTCCTACCGCAAGTTCCGGGACCGGGTGGTGGCGTGGCACGACATCTCCGAGCGCGCCTACCTCAACGCCCGTTCCGGCTGAGGCGGAAGGAACCCGTACTCCCGTAGCCGGGGGCGGCTGGTCCGGCTCCCGGATGCCAGGTACGCCGTAAAGACGTCCCTGTCGGCTCGACGGCAGCATCCCTGCTGCCGACGACCTGGCATCCGGGACCCGGACCAGCCGCCGGGCCTTTTCCGCGAGCGCGACAGCCGCCCGGGGTGAGGCGGGACGGCCTCAGCCGTAGATCCGCTCGGGGAGCCAGGTCGCCAGCTCCGGCCAGCCGGCCAGGATGGCCAGGGCGACGAGCTGCAGGGCGATGAAGGGCAGCGCCCCGCGGTAGAGGGCGCCGGTGGGCACCGACTCCGGCGCCACCCCGCGCAGGTAGAAGAGCGCGAAGCCGAAGGGCGGTGTGAGGAAGGAGGTCTGCAGGTTCATGGCGATGAGGACCCCCAGCCAGACCGGGTCCACGCCCATCATGAGCAGGGCCGGCGCCACCACCGGGACCACCACGAAGGTGATCTCGATGAAGTCCAGGATGAAGCCCAGCAGGAACATCACCACCATCACCAGCAGCACGGCCGTGGCCGTGCCGCCGGGGAGGCTGGAGAAGAAGGACTCCACCGCCTCGTCGCCGCCCAGTCCCCGGAATACCAGGGAGAAGACCGAGGCGGCGATGAAGATGAGGAAGACCATGGCGGTCACCTGCAGCGTGGAGCGCGCCGACGCCCGCAGTAGCTCCACCCCCAGGCGCCGCCGGGCCGCCGCCAGGACCAGCGCCCCGGCCGCCCCGACGCCGGCCGCCTCCGTCGGCGTAGCGATGCCGCCGAGGATGGAGCCCAGCACGGCGACGATGAGCGCCAGCGGCGGCACCAGGACGCGCAGGATCCGGCCGACCCCCGGCCGGGTCTCGGAACCAGCGGCGGGGACCCGCTCCGGCCGGCGCCAGGCCAGCCACAGCACGTAGCCGATGTAGAGCCCCACCAGCAGCAGGCCGGGGAGCAGCGCGCCGGCGAAGAGGTCGCCCACGGAGACGGTGTCCGGGCTGTAGTTGCCCTGGGCGAGCTGCGCCTTCTGGTAGGCCGAGCCCAGCACATCCCCGAGCAGGACCAGGATGATGGAGGGTGGCAGGATCTGGCCCAGGGTGCCGGAGGCGCAGATGGTCCCGGTGGCGGTGCGCGGGTCGTGGCCGCGCTGGAGCATGGTGGGCAGGGCCAGCAGTCCCATGGTCACCACCGTGGCGCCGATGATCCCGGTGCTTGCCCCCATGAGCGCCCCCACCAGGACCACGGCGATGGCCATGCCACCGCGCAGGTTGCCGAACAGCCCCGCCATGGTGTCCAGCAGGTCCTCGGCCATGCGCGAGCGCTCCAGGACCACCCCCATGAAGACGAACAGCGGCACCGCCATCAGGGTCTGGTTGGTCATCACCCCGTAGATCCGGCTGGGCAGGGTATCCAGCAGGGCCGGTTCGAAGTGGCCGGTGAGCATGGCGATGCCCGCCACCAGCAGGGCCCCGCCCCCCAAGGCTAGGGCTACCGGATAGCCGGTGAGCAGGATGGCGGCGACCGCCGCGAAGAGGACCAGCGCACCCACGGCCTACAGCTCCCGCGGCGCCGGTTCTGCATCCGCCATCCGGCCGCCGGCCAGCAGGATGGCGCTGCGCAGGGCCAGGGCGGCCCCCTGCAGGCACATCAGCAGTGCCATGGCGGGGATGGCCGATTTCAGCAGGAAGACCAGGGGCAGCCCGCCGGGCTCCGGGGAGCCCTCCAGCCGCGCCCAGCTACCGGCGGCGTAGCCCCAGGAGACGGCGAGGATGAAGCCCATGAGGGGGAAGAGCAGCAGCACGGTCCCGGCTAGGTCTACCGCCGCCCGCCCGCGGGGCGAGAGGCGGCGGTAGAAGATGTCCACGCGGACGTGGCCGTCGTGGCGCAGGGTGTAGGCGACGCCGAGCATGAAGGCGAAGGCGTGGAGGTAGAGCCCCGCCTCCTGCAGGGCGATGGAGCCGATGTCGAAGCCGTAGCGCAGTACCACCGTGAGCAGGACCGCGGCCACCAGCGCCACTAGCAGCCAGGCCACCGTCCGGCCCACGGCCTCGTTCACCGCCTCCAGGGCGGCGACCAGGCGCTCGGATCGGGGGAATTGCTGCCTCTCGCCGTTCATCGCGCCCCTCCCCTCAGGCCCGCTTGGCCCCTGGCCAGAGGCGGCGCAGCGCGCGCTCCTCCCGGATCCGGCGCTCGAGGATGCGCTTGAAGGTGTCCGGGTCCTTGGTGTGGGTGAGCTCCCCCTCCCGCGGGAAGTGGAGGTCATTCAGGCGGGAGAGCCAGAAGCGCAGCGCCGCCGCCCGCAGCATCACCGGCCAGGCGCCGCGCTCGATGGGGCTGAAGGGGCGCTGCTCGCCGTAGGCGGTCAGCAGGGCCTCCACCCGCTCGGGATCCAGGGCGCCCTCGCCGTCGGAGCACCAGTCGTTGACGGTGATGGCGACGTCGTAGAGCAGGACATCGCTGCAGGCATAGTAGAAGTCGATGATCCCGGTGAGGTCCGTGTCCTCGAACAGGGCGTTGTCCCGGAACAGATCGGCGTGGACGATGCCCGAGGGCAGGTCCTGGAAGCGGAAGAGCGACTGGAAGTGGAGTTCGGCGTCCAGCAGCCGCTGATCCTCGTCGGAGAGCTTCCCCTCCAGTCGGCGCGCCGTCTCCCGCCACCAGTGGGGGCCGCGGGGGTTGGGCCGCTCCCGGGGGAAGTCCTGCCCGGCGGTGTGCAGGTCGCCCAGGGCGGCGCCGATGGCGCGGCAGTGCTCCACGCCGGGATGGTCGACGCTGGCGCCGTGCAGGCGGCGAACCAGGGCCGCCGGCCGGTCCTTGAACCGCTGGAGCATCGCCCCCTCGCGGTCGGCCAGCGGCGCCGGTGCCGGCACGCCCCGGCCCGCCAGGAAGTCCAGCAGCTCCAGGAACCAGGGCAGCTCCTCCTCCTCGAACTGCTCGAAGAGGGTGAGGACCAGCTCCTGGCGGTCGGTGGTGACGTAGTAGTTGGTGTTCTCGATGCCGGCGGAGATGCCGCGGAAATCCCGCAGCTCTCCCAGTTCGTAGCGCTCCAGGAACGCCGCCAGCTCTTCCGTTTCTACACGGGTGTAGACCGACATGCCCTGCCCCTCTACCAGCGAAAGAGGATCCACTGGTTGATGTTGATGGCGTCCAGCTCGTTGCGCCGGGTATCCACGGCGCCGTCGCCGTCGTTATCCAGGAGGTAGTACGGGGGGCCGTTGCGCGGCACGATCCGGATCATGCGGACCTCCCCGCCCATGCGGTACTCCTCCACGCGTGCGCCCTGCCCGTCCGGGGAGATGGTGACCTCCGGCTCCGGCAGCGGACCGGGTTCCACCCGGGGCATGGGCAGGGGTTCCTCCTCCTGTCCCGAGGCCGGGAGGGCGAGACCGCCCAGCAGGAGTATGGCGAGGGTGCGTAGCATGGGATCCCTAGAGGTCCAGGAGCCGTTCGCGTTCTTCGGCCGAGGGCTCGAAACCGCGGTGCTCGTAATGGGTGAAGATAGCATCCACCACCTCCTCGGGGTTGTCCAGAACGTGCACCAGCTCCATGTCCTCGGGATTGATCATCCCCTCCCCCACCAGCGTGGCCCGGAACCACTCCAGCAGCCCCTCCCAGAAGGGGCGGTGGACCAGGATGATGGGGATGCGCCGGGTCTTGCCGGTCTGCACCAGGGTCAGGATCTCCGCCAGCTCGTCCAGGGTGCCGAAGCCCCCGGGGAGCACCACGTAGGCGGCGGCGTACTTCACGAACATCACCTTGCGCGAGAAGAAGTGGCGGAAGGAGAGGTTGATGTCCTGATAGCCGTTGCCCGACGGCTCGTGGGGGAGCTGGATGTTGAGCCCGATGGAGGGGGACTTGCCCTCGTAGGCGCCCTTGTTGGCCGCCTCCATGATCCCGGGACCGCCGCCGCTGACCACGGAGAAGCCGGCCTGGGAGAGGGCGTGGGCGATGGCCTCCGCCGACTGGTAGTAGGGGTGGTCGGTGCCCGCCCGGGCGGAGCCGAAGATGCTCACCGAGGGCTTGATCTGCGCCAGCCGCTCGAAGCCCTCCACGAACTCCGCCATGATCTGGAAGATCTTCCAGGACTCGCGATTGAGCAGGGTATCGTCCACCGGCGCCATGCCGGGGTGGGCCATCTTGTGGAGCTTGTCCGCCGCCATTGTCGGGATCCCTCGATTCAGGGGCCGCCATTCTGGCACAGGTAGCATGGCGGGCGGTATCCGGGGAGCGGACTGTTTCTCCGAGTCGCGGCGCCGTTCCCGGGGCGGGTAAAGGTTGGCCAGGGTGTCGCGCGGCAGGGATGCCGCGCGCAAGCCTTGTACGTTTCTATTCCGGCTTTGGTAGTTTTGCCGTCCAGTTACCGGGGAAGCCGCACAA